>CAZDBA010000146.1:0-12110 GCA_964503615.1 uncultured Pirellulaceae bacterium | reverse complement strand
TGTGAACAGCATGCCACAGAGTGTCCTTGAGAACCTTACGTCTCAAACGAGATTCTGGATTGTCAAATACGAGCCTAGAAAGCGTGTCATGGTGCTTCGAGTCAAAACCGAAGAAGACATCGGTCGTATTCTGTTCATCTGTGACGGCGGTAAGTAGAGCGTAAACCGAGGTGTAATTGTGTTGCCCGTCGTAGCCAGTAAGAGAGTTGAATTGATAGATCAACCAAAGTCTCCTTCGTTTGCTGATTCCCCCATCAATTAAGTAGTGGCCGTCGTCACAAAAGTTGTGAGCATTGCAACTGCGAAAAATCTCGTCTGCAATCAGGGTTCGATTACCTGGCGGACTAAGAGTGCTATATCCTCTCGCCGACATGATCACTGGGTTGTTCCATAATTCGAAAGCAGGTGGTGTTTCGAATGAATCTAGAAGTTGGGCCGCATCCCTCGAGGTCGCCAGTAGGTATTGTTCAAAATTTGGGAAGTTTTAGCTCCTAAAGGTTTACTTAATGGGGAATGACTTGTTTGTCACCTGCAAACAGCAGGCTTCTAGGCTTATTATTGCCGGTTCTGGTGGTAGTTTGAAGAGTTATTATTGGTTGTTACGGGGGAAAAACTAGCATTTCGAAGAGTTGTTATCAGCGCTTCAGGTTCGAATTCAGTCGTCTATCGGCCTTGATTGAGGCGGAAATTTCAAGTTCTTTCCACCGTATTTTGAAACCCGTTGGCGACATTGTCACACGCCTGTACAGACGTGTCAGTCTTTCCTGTTTCGCTTCCAGTTTAGTAAGCCTTTTTTGCAAGAAGGTTTGAGCAGAAAATCCTGCCAAGATGATTGCAACGACCATGGTCAATTCGAATAACGTTTGTATTTGAAATCGAAATCGGTTTTTTATCGCAGAAAAGATTAGCAACAAAACAAGTGTTGCAATGCTAATCCAAGTCGCGCAAACAGCGACTCTCAACTCGTAGCGGATGTCGGCCCTGCCAGTTTGCATATAGCAAAACGCGAAAAAGCAGATTGCGAGAGTAGGGATCAGAAAAAAACCGAATCGAGATTCAGGATTCCGGAACGCCATGATCTTTTTGAAGCGGGATAACGAATAGTATTTTGTGACTCGTCGCGGGCGCTTCGCTTTTCATCTGCATCGGCATTGCCGCGATGATTCATAAAATCATGTTGAACTTAGCCGCGAAACTCGTGTCGATTTGCCTTGGGGATTGAATCGACGCGATTTCCTTGACGATCATTAGACAACTCAATGGTATCGAGTTGCTGAGCGTATTGGAAGCTAGTACTGGAGCCTTTCAGTCGTTTCTCAATTCAAGCCTCTGAAAACATGGTCAGAACAAGTTGCCGACAAGCCTCAAAAATAAATAGCCATTGCCTGCAGGAAACCTGTGTTGCTTCTCAGGCTGTCCGCTCAGGGAATCCGTGTTTGATTCAAGGAAACAAAAAAGAACTTCAAAGACTCAAGCAGTGTATCCTTTGTGCGTCAACAACATGCCTGTCCTTTTGTTCTTTCTTCCCCCCTCGGTGGCCCCATGTTCACCCCCTACATCCTTTTGCTTGTCCTTGGCTCATGTTCTTTATTCTACCTCGCTCTCCCCTCTCCTCTTTCTTTCAATTCGTCACCCTTTAAGCTCGCCACCGGCGGTAGTAATCGCCCTAATTTCATCACTTTCTTGGGGCCAATTGCAAGCAATTCATTCACCACCTTACCAATTAACTCTTCGTATCGAGGATGCAAGTCATTCGATGAACCTTCGTAGCAAAGCTTTGAATAATACCAGTACGGAAAATAGCGAATGTCTCTTTCTCCATTTTCAAAATAGCGACAGGAATAAGATAACTCCACTTCCATACTGCCCAAATCATCCGAATCTACGTCTGTCAGATGCGGCACAATCTCAAGGGCCAAATTCTTAAGAAGCGATCCCTTAGCTTGCACAACTCCGATTCCATAATGACCTCTTATAAAACCAAATCTGAACGAATGTTCTTGAGTCAACCTGCGCATTTCAACACTATACGTCGTCAACTCTTGAAGCATGCCTAGTCTTTTTTTAGTGTATTCCAATTGATCATCCACAGGATTATCCCTTTCAGCGAGGTTCTGGGAGGCCCAGTAGTTCCGTCAGGAAGTGGGTAAAGGCCTCCTTCAGGCACAACAAATATTCCTTCAACCCTTTAAGAAGCACAACAAAAGGACAGGCAAATTGTTGACGCGAGCGGCAGCGTTTGGGTAAATGTCCTTATTTGTTCTAACGCAGATGCAGCTGAATTTTGGGAGTGTGGATGTGAAAGTAAATAATGCAATTGCTTGGCAAAGCACCAATCTATCTTTACCGGGGCCAGCAATAGGTGATTCATCCATCGTAATCGTACGCGAGTCAGGACCGTACCACGAGTGCCAAGACCCTGCTTTGCTTGACGCTTATGATTAACTCATGGCACTGCCATGCTACACACGGCGGTCGACCGGTTCGACGAGCTTTAAGGAAGTCGATGCAATACATGCTTGATCTCAACCTTAAAATATTATTCTGCCTGAGCCACTTTTTTTCTTTGGCTGTTAATCGAAAGAATTCTGGCGATTCGATTGAATGTTCGTTTCGGCGAACACAAAGCGGCCCACCCCAGCCGGCTGTAGCCTCGTAGTTTTTGCTGGGCACAGATTTCAGCAGTTGCGATTCGATATTGAGCCAGCGAATAGATGCCCATCGATTCTATGGCACGTGTTAACCAGGGACGGTTTGCCAAAGTCGCAAAGAACTCTTCCGGCTCCAGTTCGGATTGCCCAGCCGCTCGACGTTTTGCGCAGTCTACCGAGTACTGAAAATACTCTCGCATTTCACGCCATCGACTTCCAACCAGACTGCCGGGCAACGTTCGGTAATGGAACAGGATCTTGGGAAGATTCGCGAGACGGCCGACTTCGCCCATTCGCAGGAACATGTCCCAATCGTCATGGAATTTGTGAACCTTCCAATACCCTCCAATTTTTTGAATCAACTCGTTCCGGTAGAAACAGGAGCCATGATTCATGCCGTGGTCCAGAGTCAACAGCGCGTTGTAGATCGTTTCGTGTTCGGTCGGCAGTTGGACTTCGATCCCGAGATTTTCTTCACCAATTATCTGAAGTTGAGTCCCAACTAGCGAGACATCAGGATTGACTTCCATAAATTCATACTGTTCAGCCAGTCGCGTTGGCAGAGAAATGTCGTCGGCATCCATGCGAGCAATGTACTTTCGCTTGCAATGCTGGAGGCCAAAGTTGGATCCGCCTGCCGTGCCTCGATTCGGCTCATGGAAAACTCGTACACGAGGATCGGTGATTGAATCGAGAAATTCTCGAGTCGAATCTTCTGTCGAACCATCGTTGACGATGATGAACTCAAAATCCTCAAACGTCTGTTGGAGAATTGAATCGACAGCAGGTCGCAGATAAGGCATCCCGTTGAACGCGGTCATCAACACGGATACGCCGGAGTTCATGTCAGACATCAGCGATCAAAAAACGAAATCAAAAGATAAAAAAGAAAAGTCTACTGTAATCAAACCTGTCGAATTTGTCCCAAAGAATCGGGCAAGTCTGTCTAGCGAACCACACATTTCATGATTCCCAGGAAGTGGATTACGCTACCTGCGATCACAAACAGGTGCCAAACCGCGTGCAAATACCGTGCTTTTCGATCATTGAACAGGAAAATAGTTCCCAGCGAATAGGTCACACCTCCCCCCACAATCCATAGCAGGCATTCTCGTGTCAGGCTGTCGGTGTTCATCACACCTCCCATTGCAGGCAACCATCCTAATGCCAGATACAACCAAATCGAAACACGTTGAATCCGATGGGCAAAGAACACTTTGGATATCGCTCCCACGATCGCAATCGTCCACATCAGCCCCAACAGGCTGGACCACCATAGGCCATGTAAGTATTCCACCGAAAAGGGCGTGTAGCTACCAACGATCAACAAGTAGATGCAAGCTTGATCCAATTGGCGAAAAAGCGCCTTCCGTTCAAGACTGGAATAGTAGTGAGATAAAGTCGAACAGACATAGACGCTTAATAACGTCAGTAGATACACAATACATGCGAGCCAAATTCTGATGCCAGCCTCATCGGACAGCGAGCATAAAAGCACAACGGCGCCCACCAACACCAGCAGGATACCGATGCCATGTGTCGATGTGTTTACGAACTCTTCGGGCTTGGAGCGTTCCACAAATCCAGCTTCGAAAAACGAGAAGAAAAAGTCGAGACCTGTAAGGACAGTTCTACTAACCGCAAACGAAAGTTCGCTAGGTGAATGTTCGTTCATTCAGCCTCAATATTTCCAGCATAGTAGAAATTGGGAGCTCAGTTATCGAAAACGAACTTGGTTGAGGGCGCCGAAACCTTCTTTCCCCAGTTCCTTTGCAGCGAAAAAACCAGCAAAGGTGGTTGTTTCCTTTTTCCCTCGTTTGGTTTTTGTGTGTTTTTGGACTGAGACCGTACGCGTCACGCTTTCTAGGCTGACGGGAATCAACCGGGCCTCACCGCGGAGTACGGTACAGTAAGCCCGGAAAGAATGGAAGAAATCAAAAACGCCCTGCCTAACCAACAATTCGTTGGTAGCAGTTCAAGGCACTTTGAGTGCGTCGATTAATTGAACGGCGTCTTCTTCGGTAATGTGAAAGCCATTAAATCGGACTTGTCCATCTGGATCAATGATGACCGTCCAAGGCGTGCCGCCGGTTCGATAGTTTCGCATCAGCTCTGGCGTGTGATTCTGCTGGTTACCTGCGGTGTGCCCAATCGGAATAGAGAGTTCGAACTTTTCCGCGACGGCTTTTGCTTTCGCGAACGTATTGGTTGAGAAGCCTTCGAAAACAGTTTGCACAGCGACAAAGGCGACTTTGTCATCACCCGCATAGTGATCCGCAACGGCTTTGAGCGTAGGAAAGCCTCTGGAATGACAACCTGGGCACCAGGATTGAAAGCAATAAAGGTAAACCGTTTTGCCTTCGAAGTCGGAAAGGTCCAACGACTCTTTGCCATCGGGCAGTTGATGCCATTGAGTAACGCCCCACTCAGGAGCCTCTCGGCCATCAATACCTTGTGATTGAGCTTGAACCAAGTTCGAACAAACTAACGCCAGGCCCAAGGCCAACATTCCACGAATCATTTTAGCTACCTTTTTATTTAGGGACAAACTTGGACGATGCGCGGGTGAAGGTCTTACTTCGAATCAACTTCAAGTAAACACATTTTGGCGCCTATTCTGGCTTTAGAGATCGTCCGGTTTAGATTTGTGCTTTCTTGAGCGACAAGTCGCTAGCCGTCGGTTGTCCCTATTGTTGTTGGTGATGAAAAAATAGAGCTTGGATCTGCAGAGCTTCTTCGGGGATCAAGCTGCTTTGGACTGTGATGGTTGGGCCTCTTTGTTGGCCAGTTGGTTAAAAAATACGCAACAAGTCGACTCCGGTGGCGGGGTTCGAAAATTTAGAGAATGTAACGGCTGAGGTCTTCGTCTTGGGCTACGTGGTCCAGACGCTGCCTGACGTATTCACCGTTGATTTCTACATTGCCCATTTTCATCTCGGGAGCTTCGAAGCTCAGTTCTTCCAGCAAATGTTCCAGCACGGTATACAACCTTCTGGCTCCGATGTTCTGCGTTGTTTGGTTTACCTTAAATGCGTATTCAGCCAACTGCTTAATCGCGTCCTCGGTAAACTCAATCTTGACACCCTCGGTTTCCATCAACGCAACGTATTGTTTCGTGAGTGAGTTTTTGGGTTCGCTGAGGATCTTTACGAAGTCCTCTGTTTTTAGATCGTCCAATTCGACTCGGATCGGAAAACGACCTTGCAGCTCTGGCATCAAATCGCTGGGCTGGTTGCGGTGAAACGCACCTGCGGCAATAAACAAAATGTGGTCTGTTTTGACGTAACCGTATTTTGTTTTGACGGTAGTCCCCTCGACGATCGGCAGTAAATCACGCTGTACACCTGAACGGGAAACGTCGGTTGACTTGGATTCGCTGGCGATCACTTTATCGATCTCGTCCAGAAAAATGATGCCCACGTTCTCAGTAAGCTCGATCGCTTGCTCGTTGATCTTGTCTTCGTTCAGAAGCGATTCACTTTCCTGTTCCAGCAGGATCTTGCGAGCTTGTTCAACGGTAACCTCACGTTTGGTTTTGGATTTTGGCACAATCTTTTCGAGCATGCCTTGCAAGTCGACATCCATGTTGTCCATATTAGCGCCGCCAAGCATGACAGGTGATTGCCGCTGTTCGATCAAAATTTCGACCATGCGTTTTTCAAGTTCACCTGTTTTCAGCATGTCGCCCATTTTTTCCCGCGTCCGGTCATACGAATCGGAAGGCTTGTCGGTCGCGTCCTCGCCGTCGGCCGATGGTTTGGCTGAATATTCGTAAGGGACGGGCGTAGGGCAAAGCAAATCCAACAGTCGTTTTTCGGTCCGCTCCGCTGCTTCGAGTTTGACTTTTTCACGTTCTATTGATGTCACCAATCCAACCGCGTTCTCGGCGAGATCGCGAACCATGCTTTCTACGTCGCGACCGTAATAGCCGACCTCGGTGTACTTGGTCGCTTCGACTTTGATAAACGGTGCCTGGGTCAGCTTTGCCAGTCGCCGAGCGATTTCAGTTTTACCGACACCGGTTGAACCGATCATCAAAATGTTTTTAGGGGAGACTTCCTGGCGCAGTTCGTCCGACAGTTGCTGCCTCCGCCAACGATTTCGTACGGCTAGCGCTACGGCACGTTTGGCAGCATCTTGTCCGACAATGTACCGATCAAGTTGCGCCGCCAGTTCGCGTGGCGTTTGATTGGTAACTTTTCCGGCTTGTTCGTTTGTTACGGCGTGCACTCAATTTGCTCCACAATAATACTGTCGTTGGTGTAGATATCTATTTCGCCCGCGATCTTCATCGATTCGCGAACAATGTCCGCGGCGGACAAATCGCTGTGACGTTGCAAAGCACGTGCTGCTGCTGTCGCATAGTTGCCACCTGAGCCGATTGCAATAATGCCGTCGGTGGGTTGGATGACATCACCCGTCCCGCTAACCAGCAAAATGTATTTTCCATCCGTAACTGTCAGCAACGCTTCCAGCTGGCGAAGTGCTTTGTCCATTCTCCATTGCTTTGCCAGTTCGGTGGCCGCGCGAATTATGTTGCTTGGTGAATCCTTTAAATGGCCTTCGAACCGATCTAACAACGCAAACGCATCCGCAGTGCTTCCAGCGAATCCGCAGAGGACTTTGCCGTCAAGCAACTTACGAATCTTCGTCGCGTCTCCCTTCATGATCGATGTTCCCAAAGTGACTTGGCCGTCCCCACCCATGGCAACAACTCCGTCTTTGCGAACCGTAAGAATTGTGGTGGCATGCATTTTCATTTTAGTGTCGTGGCAAAGGTAAAGACGCGAAGTAGCAACATAGCCCAGTTTCATTTTTGGGATCGCTATTCTGGCGAATTTTGATTGAAAGCTCTAGCCTCGATTGCAACAAACCGGCCGAATTAAAGATCAGGTCTTTGGGGTAGGTTCCCCAGTTAGACGGTTAGGCACGTTGTAAAGATGGTAAGGAAAGTCGATGAGATTTTGCCATGCTCACCTATCGTCGACGAAACGGATTGGGATTGCTCTAATAGCGTTCGAGATTCCCTGTTTTTTGAGTAGCTCTGTCTATGCGAAGTCCTCTATTGATGAGTCGAGAAAATTCGGCTCTGGTCGTTATCGACGTTCAGGAAAAATTGATTCCCGCGATCTCTGGCAGCAAAAAAATAGTTTGGAATATCCAGCGACTGGCTAGGGCTGCGAACCTTCTGAACGTGCCTGCTCGCGTGACGGAACAGTATCCCAAAGGACTCGGCCCTACGGTGCAATCGCTAAAAGAAGGACTCGGCGACCCCGTCGAAAAATTGATGTTCAGTTGTCGCGAGTGTCAAACGATGCTGGACGATTTGAGAGGGCAGGGGATTACCAACTTAACCTTGGTGGGAATCGAGTCGCATGTTTGTGTTTTGCAAACCGCTTTGGATTTTATTACGGACGGGTTTAACGTCTATATCGTGGCCGATGCAGTGGGGGCTCGGTCTGAGTTGGATCACGAAATCGCTTTGCGACGTGCGGAAACGTCCGGTTGTTTCATAACGACGACAGAGGCAGTTTTGTTCGAGTGGTGTGAGAGTGCTTCGGCGCCTGAGTTTAAATCGATCAGCAAAATCGTTCAGGAACCGTTTGAAGAAGCTTAAAACTTAACTTGTTTCCAGAATCGCCAGTCGCACTGTATTCAAAACCTGTTTAACCGCTCTGAGATGACGAAAGTCAGAATGACCGGCATACGTAAACGACTCGGTGACTTCGAACTCGCTCGATTTCACAACGAGGTCAAAGCTGTTATTTCCGTCGACCAATCGAATCGCACCGATCGCGACTCCGATGTCAGAACTGAATTGGGAACGAACATCGCTTGCCACGTCCAGCAACGAACTAGTGTGAGTTTTATTGACGATGGAACCGGAAAGGGGTGCGGCCATCTCGGCTAGTTTTTCTTCCAGGTGGATCGCCTGATGCAAAGTCCACCAGACTGCGCCGCCAAGTCCACAATCGGCGATCGCAATCGTTTTTTTCTGTTCTCTCAGCAGTGCCAACAGGACATCCGGAATCGTTTGTTCGTTGACACCGTATATCAGATTGCCCAGACGATCGTAAATCGTATCGATGGTCGGTTGCATTTTCTCCATGCAGTGATCACGATCCTTGCCGTCCGTCGTTAGTCGTAACGAAATCGTCGCACGGCTGGCAGTGATCCCTACTCGCGGATCGCGTCCTCTGGTAGTGAGATCGCCTAAGGTTTCCTCGACGCTACTTTCGCCTTGGCCGAACGTTCGGATGACATGATGGTGGATAATCGAATCGTTGCCGGTCATGGTTTGAACAGCGGGGCTGACCGATTGCTCAAACATGACAAACATTTCGGCAGGGACACCGGGCAGGCAAAAGTAACGCGCCGCATGAGTTGGCGTGGCGTTCCAAGTCAGGTCGATTCCAGGTGCGGTTCCCTCCGGATTGGGAATCACGTTGCTGCCAGCGGGAAAGTAAGCTTGTTGCTTATTTCGCTCCGGCATCTCGCGACCGAATTTTTTATACAGCGATTGGATATGCGTTAGCGTCGGTTTGTGGAAAGTTAGTTCGCAACCGGTAACTTTTGCCAACGCTTCGCGAGTCAAATCGTCTTGGGTCGGACCGAGGCCGCCGGTCATCACAATGATGTCCGCTCGTTCACCAGCGATTCGAAAAACTTCGACGTTATCGGCAACGTCGTCGCCCACGGTAGAATGAAAAGCGACTTCCACGCCCAAGTCGCAAAGTTGCTGACTAATCCAACGCCCGTTAGTGTCCAGACGCTGGCCTGTGGTCATTTCGTCGCCGATCGAGATGATCTCGGCTCTTAGTTTTTGCATGTTTCGCCTTTAAAAAAAGCTGCTTAGCCGGCAATAAAACGGTTTTGCGGCCTTTGTATTTGGACTTTGGGTGGAAATCACAACCACGATCTGATGTGGATTTGGCTTGTGAAATGATCGACTTTCGCAGATTTTACTACCGGTGACTTACTGTATAAACTGGAGCCCAAATGTCGAGCCACGTTTGTAACCCCTACAACCGGAACAAGGCTTGGAAACCTCCCACCTCAATGCTCTCTGTTTTGATCCGGCCCAAGTCTCAACGGGGTTTCGGCCGATCTTTTCTAAGTGAGCTAGGTTTGAACTCACTCCTATCAAATTTCATCAGCACAGTGGTAACGAATTATGTGTGGTATCGTTGGATACGTTGGCAATCAGGTTGCTCAGAACTTTCTATTAGAAGGCCTCAGAAGGTTAGAGTATCGAGGCTACGATAGCGCCGGAACCGCAACGCTGGATGAAAAGCAACAACTGCATATCGTCAAAGCGGTCGGACGTATCGCTTCGTTGGCAACCGAGTTGGACAAATCGCCTTCGGACAGCCCAATCGGCATCGGCCATACCCGTTGGGCGACACATGGAGCTGCGACCTTGCCAAACGCTCACCCACACGTGGGTGGTGATAACCAATTAGCCTTGGCTCACAATGGCGTTATCGAAAACTACGCGGAACTACGTGATGGCCTGAAGGTAAAAGGCTATGACTTTCAGTCGCAAACAGATACGGAAGTTGTCGCTCACCTTATCGCAGATATTCTTAAGGCTCGCATCGAGGAAGCAGGCAAAGATGGCGAGCTGAGTACTGAGGTCGGTACTGCGGTCATCAAGGAAGCAATCACCAAGCTGCGAGGAACGTTTGGATTGGTGGTTGTATTCAAACGTTGGCCAGAAGCGATCTTTTGCGCCCGATTAGGCAGCCCGCTGGTTGTCGGGATTGGAGATGACGAACACTTTATCGCCAGCGATGCTTCGCCACTGGTCGGCTACACCGAACGAATCGTGTACCTGGCTGATCATCAAGTTGCCGTGGTGACTGCTGACAAGCTGGAAGTTTCACATCGTGACCAAGGCATAATTGCACACAGCGTTCAGGAACTAGAAGTCGATTCACAACAAGTTGAACTACAGGGTTTCGATCACTACATGCTCAAAGAGATTTTTGAGCAACCTGAGGCGCTGCGAAACACGATGCGAGGACGCTTGAGCGATGATGACGCGACTGCTGTATTCGGTGGTTTGAATATTCTCCCTCAGGATTTGCGAAAAATCCGTCGCGTTGTGCTGACCGCGTGTGGCACAAGTTGGCATTCGGCTCTGGTTGGCGAGTACCTGTTGGAAGACTTGGCTCAATTGCCATGCGAAGTCGAATACGCGAGTGAATTGCGATATCGAAATCCACCGATGGATGACAAGACGTTGGTTTTTGCGATCACCCAAAGTGGCGAGACCGCTGACACGCTGGCTGCGTTGCGTGAGATGAAGCGAAAGGGGCACCCGACGCTTGCGATCTGTAACGTCGTAGGCAGCTCGATCGCTCAGGAGGCTAACGGAGGTATTTACCTGCATGCCGGCCCGGAGATCGGCGTTGCTTCGACCAAAGCCTACACGTCTCAATGTTTGGCGTTGTCGATGTTGGCACTTTATTTTGGTCGCCTTCGTCACATGAGTTACAACAAAGGCCGGCAGGTTATTGACCAGATCCGTCAAGTTCCTGACAAGATCGAAGAGGCTTTGCAGACCAACGATACCGTGAAAGAGATCGCGGCCAAGTACCAACACTGCAACAACTTTTTGTACCTCGGCCGACACTACAATTTCCCGACCGCTCTGGAAGGTGCTTTGAAGCTGAAAGAGATTAGCTACTGTCACGCAGAGGGTTATCCTTCAGCGGAAATGAAGCACGGCCCGATCGCTTTGGTAGACGAAAACACTCCTAGCGTTTTTGTTATGCCGAAAGGTTTTATCTACGACAAAGTGATGTCGAACCTGGAAGAGATCAAAGCCCGTGGTGGCCCGGTTATTGCGATCGCCGCCGAAGGTGACACGCGTGTATGCGAAATCGCCGACGACGTGATCTTTATCCCGGAAATCGCTGAGTTCCTTCAGCCGTTGGTATCTATTATCCCGCTCCAATTGCTCTCTTACCACATCGCAGTAATGCGAGGTTGCGATGTCGACAAGCCACGCAACTTGGCCAAGAGTGTTACTGTTGAGTAGTTTGGCCTGAGTAATATTTTTGAGTAATCCAAGACGTGTTTGACCTCGCCTTAGTGTTGCGCAACGAACCGGCGGCTAGCGCCTTGCCGCTCAGATGTATCTTTCGCTCCGCGAAAGATGCGTGCCGAGGGTTCTTTCGCGGAGCGAAAGGCAACAGTGGTAACAGTGCTTCGCTAGGCAAACTACTTTTAACGACCTCCTTGTCGTCCGGTTTCTAACTAAGCTTTTTGATTGCGAGTTTCTTGTCTTAGAAGACCCCACCGCCAGAACGCCCACCACCTTGTTTCTTGTTTGAATTTTCCGAAGCCCCTTTCTTCGACCGATGCATTTCATCGCCATCGCGCAGTCTCGTTTCTGCCTCTTTGATTTTCTTTCGGTCAGCTTGCATTTTTTCCAGCTTCTCTAGGTCTTCA
>CAZDBA010000145.1:4622-12303 GCA_964503615.1 uncultured Pirellulaceae bacterium | reverse complement strand
CTTTACCTTCGATGTTTGGCGGGCGAGTTTCCAGACGAACAACGTGATCCTGTTGCAGCTGAATTTCGGCCGCGTCTTCGATCGTTACGATACGGTCGCCATTGGAGATAAAGCTGGACAGAGTATTAAGTAAGGTTGTCTTACCAGAACCTGTACCGCCGGAGATAATAATGTTCAAGCGTGCCTTCATTGCACCTTCCAGCAACATCACCATCTCGGGTGTAAATGCTTTGAAGTTCAACAGGTCTTCAAGCTTGAGCGGGTTGGAACCAAAACGACGAATTGACATCGCGGCCCCGTCCAGAGCCAGCGGAGGAATAATCGCGTTCACACGAGAACCGTCCTCCAAGCGAGCATCCACCATTGGGCAGGTCTCATCAACACGTCGACCGACCTTTGATACGATCCGGTCAATGATCTGCAAAAGGTGAGCGTTGTCACGGAATTCCACATCGGTCTTTTGCATCTTGCCTGATTTTTCGACGTAGATGTTCTTGGGACCGTTGATCAAAATATCGCTGATCGCTGAATCTTTCAGCAGCAATTCAAGCGGACCTAATCCAAACGTCTCGTCCAGAACTTCTTCAACCAGGCGATCTCGCTCTGATCGGTTCAGAAGATTGTTGTCTTGGTCGCACAAGTGTTCGACAACAACTCGAATTTCGCGACGAAGAACATCGCCCTCAAGATCGCCGACGCGTGCCAAGTCGAGTTTTCCAATTAGTTTTGAGTGAATACGCTGCTTTAAAAGATCGAATTCACTAACCTGATTTTTTGCGGGGGCTGACATTTTTTACCTTTTGTCTTCCATGTAAATGTCCAAAAAGCGCAACGCAGGTGAGAGCGCTGACGGGAAAACATACCTCAAGGTTGACTTAATGCATCAAATTTACTTTGTTTACTTGACCAAATTTCAAACAGGGACCCGCAGAATCGGAAAGGTTTTCGCAACGAGTTTATTCGTAACCCGTTTGAGCACTAAGTAAGGCAAAACCAAGCCAGTCGTAAGCGCGAACTGAGCGCTGTCGTTCAGGAACGGACGAAGGGTAAGCGCTTAGCCTATCGCGGTTTCGTAGAGATGGTACGTTTTGTACCGAGTCGTTGGGACACAGCGGTTCATGGCTGCCATCGAAAGAAGGTTCTCTTCAAGAATCCAAGAGAACTCCCACTCGTCATAGACCAGCATTTGCTCGGTAAGCTCACGGCAAATCAAACTGGAGACTCCTGTGTGTCGGTATTTCTTAGCCGCACCCAATGCAATCGCTCGACCACGTCTGATGCGAGGAAGCCAGAAAAGTAATTGAAGCATCCGCAACCAGTCTGGTCCCCACGTTTTCTTGATCGCCCAGTTAATATCGGGAATACCAACGTTATAGGCAGCCAACTCATCGTTGATATAAGCAAGATGGACCGTGTTCGGTTTAACGATTCGCTTAATTTGAGAGACCATAAAGTCCAGTTCCGCAGGTGTTAGAGGAACAAACCCCCACCCCTCACTGCGAACTTCATTGCCTAGCATGTTGATCTTTCGCATGACCGAATCAATATTTGACTTGGTCGCTTGTTCCATACGCAGGTTCGAAATTCGTTTCTCGATCCTCTCAGTGAGCTTTCGCATCTTTTTCAATCGGACTTCACCGTTGGCAGCCGTTTCGATCGAATCCAGAATGAATGCAAAGAACTTTTGGACTACCGCGAGTCCACAATCTTCCAATAACGCTGCATAATAATCTGGAGTGTGCGCCATCATGATACAGGGCGGATGTTGATGTCCTTCGACGAGGACTCCAAACTCGCTTTTCATTGACGGGTTCACCGGCCCCCGCATGATGTTCAAATCACGTTCCAGCAACCAATTTTTAGCTGCATCCAGTAGTGAGTTTGCGATGTTACTATCGTTTGGGCTTTCGAAGAAACCGAAAAACCCAACGCGGTCCGAGCAGTACTCGTTGTGCATGTCGTCTTTGATCGCGACGATCCGGCCGACAGGCTTGTCATTTCGAAAAGCAAGAAAGGCTTGCCGCTGAGCGTGTTCGTAGAACGGATGTTTTTGATCATCCAGTAAGGCGAACTCCATTTTGCGAAGCGGGATCACCGCAGCGGGATCGTTGCGATAAATATCACACTTCACTCGATAGAAAGCTTTCCAGTCAGCTTTCGTTTTGACGGGGCGAATTTCGATCGAGTGGTCCATCAGTTAATCTCCACTCAACCGCGCAATCAATCTCAACCTGTGTCCGGGCCGTTATGCCTTTTGTGCAGCTGCCAATTTTTCGGCTGCAGCATGGTTGGCTTCGGTCAACGGGATTCGTTTCGCAATATCGTGCAAAGCATCCACCAAACGTTGCATTTGCTCAGTGGTGTGCAGAGCGCTAACCGTCATTCGAACAATGCTGGTCCCGTAGGGAACCGCTGGATACATCACAGGGTTTACGAGAATACCGTATTCATCTTGCAACATTTTCACAGCATGCAAAGCGGTAATTCCTCGTGTGAAAATCGAAGTCACAGCACCTTGCGGATTGCCAATGTAGAAATCTGCGTTTCGCAAACCATCGCGAAGCACAGTCAAGTTGTCCCATAACTGCTTGCGTCGTTCCGGCATCTTCTGCATCAACTCCAGCGACTTGATCGTTCCAGCCGTTTGAGCCGCAGGCAGCGCCTTGGTCAACATGAAACCAGGCGAAACATGTTTGATGTAGTTAAGTACTCGGGCTGGTCCGGCTAAGTAACCGCCAAACGTTCCAAACGACTTTGCGAATGTCCCGCCCAGCAGATCGACATCGGCTTCGACTCCGAACTTTTCGCATGTTCCTCGCCCGTTTTCACCTAACACTCCTGTTCCGTGTGCATCGTCAACGAACAGAATCGCGTTGTATTTTTTCTTGAGCTCGACCAGTTCTGGCAACGGCGCGAGGTCACCTGTCATTCCATAGACACCGTCGACACAGATCATCTTTGGGGTATCGATCGGGGTCGCCTTAAGCTGCTCTTCCAGGTCGGCCATGTCGTTGTGCTTGAACCATGTCGCATCGCCTTTGCACAATTTAGCACCGTCGTGCAAACAGCCATGAGCGTAAGCGTCTACAAAGACCCGTTCCTTTCGACCGACCATACAGGCAACCGTGCCACTCATCGCACTAAGGCCCAAGTTAAAAACGAGTGTCGCTTCGTGGCCAAGGAACTCTGTCAGGTTGGCTTCGAGCGTAGTGTGGAGATGTGAATTTCCTGTTAGTGGGCGAGCTCCCAAAGGGGTGCCTGAACCGTGTATTGCACAAACCTCAGTAGCTGCTGAAATCACATCAGGATGGGTTGCCAGACCGAGGTAGTCGTTGGTGGCAACCTGAAGGTATTCTTTCCCTTCGATCTCCACCATTGGCACGCAGTTGGTAACTGGGTAAGGCCGGAAGAACGTGCTTTGAAGTTCGCTAATTTCCGGGCCGACAACTTTGCCCATTCGCGTCCAAAACTCATCACACTTGTCAAAAAGTTCAGCCATTCTGAAATTACCAATGAAAAAAGGATCTAGGTGTTCGGGAGGTTAACCACCGTGGGAAAGCAGGTCGATCCGTTTGTTCAATCGGAAGGCTTAAAACTACTTTTCGGCATGGGTAGCTAGTTTATTCGGATTCAGGAAACGTGCAACTATAGACCTGTCTCGCACGCTCTCAGCCTCAACATTACTTGCAAGCGGATCGGATTATGTTGCCTTGATTTTAGTGAGATTTAGTAAAGTTTTCCCCACTTGTGACACGTTTTGTCTTGGGAACTGGGACAACTGGGGTGGAATGATCGTTTTCTTGACTGTTGCCAACTGGTTCCGCATTGCCATCGGGTTTTGCGTCGCCATCTGATTTTGCTTTATCATTCGGCTTGGCTCGGAACAGCTTTCCAAGTGAACCGGCCAGAATCGCGGGAAGCAACAGCAAATCACCAATCAGCGCTACCAAAAGTAGAATCAGCAGCAACCTTGCAAACTTTACCGTAGGCATGAAATCGCTCAACATGAAACAAGCGACCCCCAGCCCACAGATCAACGTTGTATCGATCATGGCTTTGGAGCAATGTTCAAAAGCATTCCGAATCGATGCAAAACGACTTTGCCCCCGCGCGGTTCCACGACGATACCAGGTCAAAAAGTGGATCGTGTCGTCGACTGCAATTCCCAAAGCAACACTGGCTGTCATCACCGAACCAATCTCGATCGAAAAGCCCATCCATCCCATGGCACCAAAAACCATGATAGGAGGGAAGATGTTGGGGACCATCGCAACCAATCCCGCCGAGACACTTCTGAGTACGAAAATCAGTACCAAGCTGATCAAAATGAATGCCATCAGGAAACTCTGAATCAAATCAGTCAGCACCTGATGTTGCGCCTTGTACATCATCGGAATACTGCCAGTGAGTGTCGCCGAAACGCCTGGATAGTCCAACTTCTCAAGCTCGACTTCGATACTATTGTTCACGATCTCAACGAACTCACCGTAGTCCATATCGTTCAAGGCAGACATTCGTACGCTGATCCGCCAAAGCTGTTCGTTGTCAGAATTGGCAAGCAGTTTCCCCTCGATCAATTGAGGCAGGCTTTGATCCCACATTTGCATCGACGCGCGTTTTCTGGCAACGTCGGCAGCAGTTTTGCGATTCGAAAACGGAGGCAGGAACATGCAAGCCGACGTGGTCGCGCCGATCGACTCACCTTCTTTCAAACGATCTTCGATGTAGCGCACCAGCAAGGCACGGTCCCATTCATCCCAAGAGACGGTTTTACCATCTTCGTTTTCTTTAACATTCGTCTCGTCATCAAAACGAACGATCACCTCCATCGGAACCAGCGGCCCCAGTTTATCTTCGAGCCACTGATAGTCCTGAATGATCTTGGTGCGGCTGGAAAAACGATCCAGAATCTTAACGGAAGCCTTCAACCGATGTGCTCCACAAGCCAAAGCAATCAACCCGATCACCGAGGGGATGACGATCCACGCGTGTTTTCTGCAAATCCAGTTTACGAACAAGGCGTTGCGTCGACTGACTGCTTTTTTCTCTCTGGGTGTGGATAGAGTTTCCGCTTTTCCAATCCCAAATTTGGCGCCGAAAACATGTAGTGTTGCTGGAAGCACGATCAACACGATGGGCAGACTCGCAACCAAACCAGTAGCCGAATAGATTCCAAACAAACGAATAGGAACAACTTGACTGGCTGCCAATGAGGCGAGTCCGATGGCCGTGGTCAAAGAAGAAAGGGCGATGGGATAGCCACCACCGCGAAGAGCTTCGATCGCCGCATTCTCGATCGAACCGCGCTGGGCGGCTTTGTGGAAATAGTTAGTCAGGTGAACACATGCCGACACCGTAAGGATGAACAACAATGTAGGCAGCATAATCATCGTAAGATTCATCTTACCGCCAGTCCAATACAGAATGGACAACGCCAACAAAGCACTGTAAACCGAAAACCCAAGCACGACGAGTGAAAGTCGGAAATTCTTCAGGCGAAACCAACACAGAAAAAATACTGTGCAAACAGTAACACCGATAAACTGCTGGAGCGATTTACGGCTCTCTTCGTCGATGGCGGCGCCATCAGCAGTCGGTCCACCTAAATGAATCTCAGCCTCTGTCAGACCGACCGTAGAGTTGGCGGACTTGTAAAAATTCTCTACCACCGTCGAGCGGTCTTGGGACCATCGTTCAGCCGGAAAGGCGAGCAGGCATGTTTGCTTTCCATCGGGGCCCTGAAAAACTCCCTTAAGACGCTTTGCGGCTTCCTCGGCCGAGCACCCCGTATCCAGGATTCTACTTTCCATGTCAGCACCTGAAATGACACGAGAGTAGATCGGAGTTCCGTCAGACATCTTTTGATTACGAAGTTCGTCCGACAATTTATACAGTCGAGGATCGTCAGCAGTGCAACCCTCCCAACTGGCAACGATCATTTCGTCGACGCTGAAGTGTTTTGTAAACCAAGTGTGTTTGCGTGCTTCCTCAAAGCCTTTGGGTAACCATTGCTTGATATCATTCTCATTGATTTTTACGACCGTGCTCGCCCCGTAATACACAAACGGAAGCAAGAGCGCAGCGACGACAATCGACATCGGCCATAGCCGGAGTACTGTTGTTCGAATTGGCGTCTTTGGTTTCACTTGAATGAGATACCATTAAATGATTGAGAAGAAGCCCGCAGTTAGCGCAAATGCAAGCGAGCCAAAGTGTATTGTTAGGTTCCCTGTCCCCGCTGTCTATCGCAATGGCGGGAGTGAACAAAGCATTTCCCTCAGGAAATGTATTTGTTCGACTTTTCTTCTTCCCAGCAATCATCTTGTTGGGCAAGGGGACTAAGCTACAAATGATCCCGACACAAAAAAAGCCGCCCTAACGAGCGGCAAAAGTGTCTTATTTTATTGCAGGCCAAGGCAAGCCGTTTGTATGCCTGAACACCCGGCCACTAAAAACTGGCAATTAATAGTGGGTGCTGTTCCGTCCAAAATCAATGTTTCCTGCCATGTGGAAGTGATTGTGGTCAATATAGACTACCTCGACAGAATCTTCGTCGATCAGAGTGTGTGGGAAAGGCCAACCGACGATTTTACGTTCTGTAAAATAGATAGTGCACTTATAGTGAACATGGTGCAGTTGAGCTGGTCCGATCAGCGGAATCACTCGTGGAGGATCAATGTAGTCAGCAATACGCTCTTTGACCATCGTAACGTTGTTCCGCTGTGTCTCGTGCAAAAACGGAATACCGCCCTGGACGGGACGAGCTCGCTCAAGCGCCCACCAAACTTCGTCATCACTCGGTGGATCCATATCTGTGGTTGGTCCGCCAGCTGTTAAAGGCCCCATGATTGGAACACGTCCATAACGCTCGTGCACATGGAACTCATCCTCATAGTTCTTCTGCCAATAGGGCGAAACCGGTAGAGGAATACTGAACACTCCCAGTGTTGGACCTAAAGACTGAAAACATCCTGTGGTCAGGATTGCAATAGAGCCAAGCAATAAAGTGAAAGTTACAGTTAGACGTCTGGTAAGCATCTCATTTCCTTCTGCGTTATACATCTAGGCTTAAGTATCGTGATAAACTGTGACGGACTTGCGGATTTTCCGGTTGAAAACGAATTTTCGAGGCTAGTTCGTAAAGAGTGATAGCAGCCCAGCGGAGTTGTTTGGAAATGTTAACCCTGAGACAGGGAGCTAGGAAGCTTGGAGCAAGAAGGGGACTTTAAGGAGAATAAAAATCAGAAGTAGGTGATTGACCGATCATGCTTGCATCGGAAGGTTTTAGGCTGACCTGAGTTGCCTTAGCTGAAATAAAAAACCCCACTGAACATATTGTCCATTGGGGCTTTTTGAATTTCTGATTGCGTAGGATCGGTTTAGTGATCGCGGAAGTCCAGGAACCACCAACCATCGTCCCATTCCAATTGGACCTTACGCCATCCAAGAGGAACCTGTGGGTAAGGATAGAACGGGCCAATGTAAGGCCATGCCGATGGAGAATACTGCTTTGGATAGCTAAGTGCTGCGTAGTTAGGCGAAGCCGCGTACCCAGGCCATGCGTAACCAGGAAGATTAGGAGTACCAGAAACTCCTCCTCCACCACTCCCGATCGGAATAGGAGCTGGCGAGCCGATACCCAAACCTGCGCCACCGTTCAATCCGGGATCATAACCACCGG
>CAZDBA010000145.1:0-4522 GCA_964503615.1 uncultured Pirellulaceae bacterium | reverse complement strand
CCGGGATCATAACCACCGGAAATATGACCACCTGGAATAGGACCACCGGAGATGTCTCCATAGATGTCGGGACTGACTGGAGCACCTGCAGGCACTCTGGTCCCTGAACCTTGTGAACCAGCTTGGGCAAACGGCAAAGGAGCCCCACTGCTGTAAACGTCACCAGTTGTGTAACTTGGTACCTGAGCCGGAACACGTGCAGGCACCGGACGAGGCGGCACAAAGTTCACAGGCTCTTGGTAAGAAGCTGACTGGTAAGGCTGTGGCTGAGGATTCCCACGCTGCAACTGCTGCTGGCGGATCGGATTGGGAGCACTAGCCGCAGCCACGTCGCTGTTACCGTTGCTTACCGGAGCAACCTCGATATCATCTACGACTTGAACAACGCCCAAGTAACCGGCTTGTTGAGCCGTTTGCAGAATCAATTTTTCTTGAGCCTCAGTTGAAACTTGGCCTTTAAACCAAACCGTTCCGCGATCAACTCGCATGTCGACGTTGAAACCACGCAGGTTTCCCTGTTGCTGCTCGACCTGTAGACGGCTTTTGATAAATTCGGCGATCTGCTGATCGTCCGCTTGGCTAGTGGCTGGAAGCAAAGCGGCTGTAGCCGCGATTGCCATGCCTAGCAATAAACGTCGCATTAGTATCCTCCTGAGTCACAACGCATTAATCGCAATCATTGAGAAACTGAGATCCGCAAAAAAGCGGCTGGATCATCTCTGGTTTCCACAATCCGACTTGGGCCGGACAGATCACGTTCGAAATTCAAATTTTGATTGGTTGCTTCCGCAACCCGTCTTGTATTCAGAGATGCCAAAACGACTGACACCCAATGGTTCGACGGTCCTGCAAAGGTGCAGGGCTTTCAACCTGATAGTTGTTTCGGCGGAGAATGAACGAGGAGTGGTAGGTATTTTCGGATTTTGTGGATGGTAAAGTTCCCACTGCTAGCCAAGCCGCTCGACTTTAACGAATGCCTCGACCAGTAAAGTAGCCCGTTGGGAAAACCGTCCACGCAATGTTGATATGCTTGCAGCAATATCGGCTTAAAGCTCAAACCGATTCGATTTCCAAGACCTTTTGGACCTTTTGATTTTGAAAGGTAACTTCTGCAAATCGGTGTTTAGCAAAGAGTGGATATCGAAGAAGGTTAAACCTGCTTTTCTCCATTTATGAGGCAACCCAATAATATCGGTGACCCAACCTCATCGAATTTTTGCTTTTTTTCAAACGACCACCGTCGGCTTCTAACGGCTTTGACGAATTCTGTTCGGCTTGTACCGGTTTCTCTGTTAAATAATTCAAGTCGATAGGGACGTGTTGTTTAGGTGATTGAAACGACTGACCAAAGCAAAGAAAAAATGGCGATACCATCAGCAAGTCAGCACTAGCGTTTGGAATCGTCGCTAGCTCTCGCATTTCTGATTGCCGCAGGGAACCTCACTCGGTAGAATCCGGCGTGCTGGCATTAAGCAAGTAAAAAACGAAACCTTGGGTGATTTTAAAACACCTAAGTGCTGGTCAAGGAGGATCGGATTAAGATGCAGATCTTTGCAAACTACAAAACGGCGCTGATTGGATTTGCTGTTATTGCCGGGGGATTGATTCCGGTGGCTGCCCAAGCCCAAGAAGAAAAGCTCACACGTGAACCGGTATTTCGTCAAGCGAAATTAGCGGGACAGTTTTTCGAGCAACGTCTCGCCGAGCATGAACTGGCTGATCGGCCAATTCAGCCTGCCCAAGCAACTCCGGCGCAACTTGGCGATTCTAGAAATGTTACGGCTTTTCCCGTAGCCGCCTCTCCAGGTGAAAGTATTGAAAAGCGAGTACCAGGCATAATGGCCGGGAATGTTGGTGCTTTGCCACCTTCCGATGCTACTTTAGGACAATCCGCGCCCGAACCGAAACATCCACTAGACACCGCAATCACGGTTGCCGAAGAAGGTTTAGCCCACATTCAAGCCAACGTCTCTGACTACACAGCCTTGATGGTCAAACGAGAGCGGGTCAATGGTAACCTTGGCGATGTAGAGTACATTCGAATCAAAGTTCGCAATGGGCGGGAGACCGAGCAAGGCCCTGTACCGTTCAGTATCTACATGAGCTTTCTTAAGCCTCGAGCGGTCAAGGGCCGCGAAGTAATTTGGGTCAAAGGCAAAAACGATAACAAGCTTTCCGCACATGAAACAGGCATGGTTGGCTTCAAAACGTTTCACTTGGATCCCGATGGATTCCTCGCCATGCGAGGCAACCGCTATCCAATCTACGAAGCGGGTATTGAGAACCTGGTAATCCGGCTAATCGAAAAAGCGACACGAGATCGTTCTGCAGGAGATTGCGAGGTGCAATATATTGAGGGAGCCAAGATCAACAATCGCACTTGTAAAATGATCCAGGTTGTCCACAACGAACGTCGTGCTCCTTACGAGTTCCATAAAGCTCAAGTCTTTATTGACGACGAAATGAACATTCCCGTTCGCTATGCGTCTTATGATTGGCCAAGTACTCCTGGAGGCAAGCCGGTATTGATGGAAGAGTACACTTATATTAACGTCGACCTGAATGTTGGCTTGACCGATTTGGACTTTGACATCACCAACCCGGAATACAGCTACCGAGAATCAAAGTAGCTTGCTGGATACAATTCGCAATCAAATTCAAATGGCTGTCGTTTTCGCGACAGCCATTTTTTTTGCAAGTTTCTTTTATTGGCCGTAGGGCAGACATTGGGGCAGACGCCCAAACCCTTGGCAAATTTCGGCTATCGGCCACTTCTCATTCTGCTTGGCCCTTGCTCACTTTTCCATTTGAACTCAAGTTCAAATGGCTAAATTGGTGATCGACCGGTGTAAAACACCAAAATGATTCGTTAAACTCGAACTCCAGTAGGGAAAGGTCTCACGAGGAAAGCATGCCACTTCGCAACATCGTTATCATCGCAGTAATGGCTGTTTTTTCGCTCGCCTGTTACGGAGTGTCAGCAAAAAATCGATACGCCAACCTTTTCGCCGAAGCCCTCGAAACAATCGACGCCAAGGCACTCTACGAAACGCCTCAATCAGAGCTGTTCGACGCTGCCATGAACGGTATGCTTTCTAAGCTCGACATGCACTCACAATACTTTGCGGGAAATCGATTCAAAACTTTTGATGAAGAGATTCGTCAAGAGTTTGGTGGTGTTGGAATGTACTTCAATCGAGATCCAGAAACAAAACGGTTACGAGTTAGCTCCGCCATGCCAGATACTCCGGCTTACGATGCCGGGTTGTTGCCAGGTGATCAGATTTTGGAAATCGAGGGCGAGTCAACGTTCGAGATGGAAAACGGCAGAGCGATTGAGATTATGCGAGGCAAACCAGGCACGGCAGTTGAGCTGAAAATCGAGAGCGCTGGTGTTGAGCGAGTAGTTAGCCTGGTTCGAGAGAAAATTCCAGTCGCTTCCGTCCACGGAGATGTTCGCAATCGGGATGGAACCTGGAATTTCCGCCTCAAAGAGAATCCGAGAGTGGGATACATTCGTCTTACCAAATTCGGTGACAAATCGGTTGACGAATTTCGTAGCGCCCTGAACAAACTGAACGGTACCGTTGAAGGTTTGATCGTGGATTTGAGAAACAACTCGGGCGGACTGTTGACCGGGGCGGTTGATATTAGCGATATGTTTCTTGACGAGCGGCTGGTAATTGTCAGAACCAAAGGACGTGGCGAGAAACTGGTCGACGAACATTTTTCGACCAAAGAAGTATCCTTCGACCCAAATTTGCCACTCGCGATCTTGATCAATCGTGAATCGGCAAGTGCCAGTGAGATCGTGGCCGCTTGTCTAAGAGATCACAAGCGTGCCGTTTTAATTGGCGAGTCATCTTGGGGTAAAGGCACTGTCCAAAACGTCATCCCGATTCAATTGCACAAAAGCGCACTCAAGCTAACCACAGCTAGTTACTGGCCACCCAGCGATATTAATTTCGACCGTTCTGAGCTTTTAAACAAAACAGGACGGTACGGAGTTCATCCCGATGAAGGGATGAGCGTCGAGATGACCGAGGAAGAACTAGTCGAAAACTATCTGCAAAGACAAAAACGTGATCTTGAGCTGTTGCTCGATAACGATTCATCGAACGGCAAAGCGGGTGATGACCCCCAATCCGATCAACCACACGTCGACAAACCTCTCCAGCGAGCGATCGAATACTTCGAAAAAGTGTTCGGCAAAGAGGTTAAAAAAGTAGCAGCCAAATAGCCTGCGATCTCAGCAAAGCTCTGTTTTAAAAGCCAAACTGATTCCAACTTCTGCAAAACGGCCGCTACTCCGGATACCTTTACGCCGACTCTGTCTCAACGACAAACTCTCTTTCATTGACATCGTCAGGCCATTTCAGCCAGTTGGCGTAACAACTCTTTCTGTTTGGCTAAAAACGCAAAACCGCGTCCTCAAGTGAAAAAGGCGACTCGACTAGTCTTCCTTTACCTCACCTCGTTTGATGATTACTGTCGGTCTCACTAGCAAAACTGCTTTACAGCC
>CAZDBA010000144.1:0-12410 GCA_964503615.1 uncultured Pirellulaceae bacterium | reverse complement strand
ATCAGTGGCTGGGACATTCGCAAAACACTACACCTGTTTCACAAATCGAATCCTCCTCTCCACGAATGGCTGATTTCTCCAATCGTTTACATACAGCACGGCGAGTTTGCAAACCGACTGCGAGAGTTGGCTGGCGATTCGTACAATCCGATCGCGGCCCATTACCATTATCTGAGAATGGCGGACAAGACTTATCGCGCTTATCTTACTGGGGAAATGGTTCGACGAAAAAAGTACTTTTACGCACTAAGGCCGTTGCTCGCGTTAGCGTGGCTCGAAAACAAAAAGGGAGTCGTTCCTACCGAATTTCAAAAGCTTGTAACGGGAACCATTTCAGATCCGAAGCTTCTCAACGAAATAGAGGAACTTTTGATTGAAAAACGTGCGGGAAAAGAAACTGATGAAGGGCCTCGGCTCGAACTGATTCACTCGTTTATCGATTCGGAAATAGAGCGCCACGGGCAGCACAACCAGGAACCCGGTTCTCGCGCTAATCTGAATGTGCTTAACGAGTTGTTTCGTCAGACGCTAGAAAACGATTCGCCGAAATAGTGGCGACGGGTAAAACAACGTTCTTACTGTTCGATTTCAATATCAGCAAACGTTGTGATTTTCTCGAAATCGTTTTTGCCTTGGTCTTTATTCCCTTCTCGCATGCTTAAGCAAGTTTTCATCCCGGCCGCGTCGGCAGCGGCCAGTTCTTCAACCACATCGCTGACAAACAGGAAACTCTCGACAGGCATATCGCAGTCACTTGCGATCGCTTGATAACTGCCGGACTCTTTTTTGCCGCCGGTGGTCGTGTCGTAATGGCCACTAAGTTTTGAAAGCAAATCACCTGCAACGCTGTACCCAAAGAACAGCTTTTGCGCGGCGATACTGCCCGAAGAATAGATGCGAACTTCCACACCAGCTGATGTCCAACGCTCAATCGCTGGCGCGACATCCTCAAACAGATGAGCGACCAACTGCCCTGAGTAGAATCCGTCTTTCCAAATCAGACCCTGCAATTGCTTGAGCCCAGTCGCTTTTACATCGGCGTCCATCAATTGAATCACACCAGCGGCAACCAAGCCTTTTTGCTCTTCACTGGATAACGCAGGATCAATCCACTGCTCCAAGGAGCTCTTTTCCAAATCGGCGGCCAGCATCGGCAAGCAGTTTTGCACCGACTCGTCGCTGAAGTTCGCGTCCAAAAACGAACTTAAATTCTCGCGAACGTATGGGAACATTTTATCGTAAACAAAGCTAATCGAAGATGTCGTTCCTTCGATGTCCAGCAGAACACAACGAACATTAAAAGAGGGCATATAGGTCTCTAGTTTTGCTAAACAGTGGAGTCAATAGAGCGAGCTCAATCTCTCAGGCAGCTTTATAACTTGACCGCAGGATCGATACCTTCCAAGCCGTCGTTACCATCGCCTTGCACATAACTGGGGCCCATGCAAAGGGGAGCGTAATTGACGTGCTGACCTTCTTCGATGTATTCGGGCGTCCAGCCTGAAACGTCTTCGAACAATCGAATACAGCGAATGGTTTTGGTGTCACAAAGATTGAACCAATGCTTCGTCCCTTGCGGCACATTAACGAGGTCACCGCTTTCAACCGTGATCGAGAACACAGGTCCATTCTCGGGGTGAATATGAAACACACCGCTCCCTTTGACCGTAAAGCGAACTTCGTCTTCGCTGTGCGTGTGTTCTTTGTCGAACTTCGCCAACATCTCGTCCAGCCCCGGAGTTTCTGGTGTCACGTTGATGACGTCGGCGGTAACGAATCCACATTGGGATTTAAGACGTTCGATTTCTGGTTTGTAAGCGTCCAGGATTTCTTCGTTGGTTGCATCGGCGCCAATACGACCTTCGACGTCCCACTTTTCGTACCAGATTCCGAATGGCTTGAGAAAGTCACTCATCTCGTTAACGTCGCTGATTTCCCGGTTCTGATCGGGGACACTGATTCGAGCCATTCTTACGCTCCAATGGTTTTCTGGAATTGATGTAGGGGTTTTTCGACGTTTCAGTTTCGTCGCTTCGGCAAACATGGTCCATCGACCACAACTTGCTCACCAATTCTAACTTTGTCAGTCGAAAATCGGCAGGGCTATTTTGTCGGCAACATTATTTTTCGCGCGACGACTTCGAACAGGAATTCGAAGATTTCAATATGTCGGCGAGCAGCAAAGACGTCTTTGCCCCACGTATAAAGGCCGTGACGTCGGATCAAGAACCCATGAGTCAGCGGATTACTGGCATCACTTAACTTGCGTTTTACGTCTTCGGCCAGAGTTGGGATGTCTTGGGTATTCTCGAAAATTGGAACCCACTGCCGGCGCTCGTGCGTCTTGATCCCCTCTAAGCCCTTGAGCATCTCGTATCCTTCGATCGCAAATCCACCGTTGGGATAGAAATAGTCGGACAGCAAAGTCCCCCAGATGCTGTGAGTGTGCAAAATACAACCAACCTCACCTGCTTCGGCTAACACCACATGCAGCATCGTTTCGGCTGACGATTTCGGCTGACCGTCAGAGCTCGGTACCCCGCCGGGTCCCACTCGCACAAAATCGGTACGGTCCAAACGACCTTTGTCTTTGCCGCTGGCTGTTACGATGATGTCCAGCGGATCAGTTCCCAGCACTGCGCTGTAGTTACTGCTAGTTCCGACTGACCACCCGCGCTGATGAAACAACTGGCCACATTCTCGCAAAGCATCAATTTCAGCCTCGCGTCCGGCGCAAGGATGGTCCTCTGGCAATTTCGCAAGTGGGTTGGTTGGCAAGTTCTCTGGCATGTCTTACTCGATATCAATGGTTTCGATGAGGCGACTTTGTGAAACGCCATAAGCCAATGTGAGGGGCAATGCCTCACAATGCATGGTCATTTACCAATAGCCGCACCCTAACAATCTAATCGAGTCGGATGGAAAAGTTTAGTGGGACACCCCCTTTGCTTTGAATCTATATCAGTGCGTTTAGAGAGTTGATACAATCCGAATGAACAAACCTTAGATTCAGTAAAGCCTGCAAGATGATATTTGGCGGTAAAAAAAATAAAGACTGGGAAGACGAATACGACGAGTATTACACGCAACGAGATCCCGAGTACAACAAACGAGCCAAGCCGCAACTTTGGATGCACTTTGGAATCCTGGCCACTTTAAGCGTCGTCTTTTTTGTCATTGTCGGTGCGACATCGGGTTACTCGATGATCGAGAAAACGGCGAAAGCACTAGTGACTCCTGTCGGGATGACTTGGATTCTGCTCGCGCTGCTGACTTATTTCAGTTTGGTTTATCGTAATGGTTGGACCGCCGTTGCCGCGTTCACGTGCTGGACAGTATTGACGATCGGCGGGAACGCGATCGTCACGGGCTATCTTGCATCGAGCTTGGAACGGGATTACCTCGACACAAGTCCGTACACCGGCGAGCCGTATGATGTCACGATCGTGCTTGGCGGTGGAACCAATATGACTCCTAACGGATCGGCACAGCTCGGATCTGGCGGTGATCGAGTGATGGTTGCCGCTCGAATGTTCCACGCAGGACAGACAAAGATGATCGTCGCCACCGGTCGGCAAGAGTTTCGAGTCGATGAAACGGACCGCCATCCACACGAAGAAGCAACGGAGATCCTAAAAGCCCTTTCGATTCCCGAAAAGAACTTGAGGATGTTGGGCGGTGACAACACTTCCGAAGAGATGGAGCAGATCAGTAAATGGCTGAGCAGCGAACCTGAGTCGAAAAACTGGCGGGTCGGGATTTTGACTTCTGCTTGGCATCTACCCCGCGCAATGGCGTTGGCCGAAGCAAACGAAATCCACGCCGAACCAGTACCCGCGAACTTTTTGACTCAACCCTACGTCCCCAATCCAAACATCGTTATCCCGTCTGGACACAACCTAAAGGTCACTGGGCTGATGCTTCACGAGCGACTGGGCAGATTGATCGGAAGATAGGTTCTATTTAATAACTAGACAGGCTGGGGTTGTTCGCCCGCTTTGATCTTTTCGATCCAAGGATCCATATCTTTAAAGATCGCTCCCGGCTTGCCTTCAAAAACGCGGCCGATCAGAAGATCGGTCAAATTGCTGGCGTGTTGCGGATGCGCTTTGATGAATGCACCAAAGCTGAATTCGTTCGTGTAAAAAGCTCGCACCAACTTGCGAATGAACGACACGCCTTCTTCGTAACCGGTCGTCCACTTGCCCAGCGACTCGGCGGAAAGATCGTTGCGATGCAAGCTGTCCGCGATTGCCTCGCCTGCCAACACCCCAGACTTGAGCGCCAGGTAAACGCCGCTGGAATAAATCGGATCAATGAATCCACCCGCATCACCGACAAGTACCCAACCCGGGCCTGTCTGCTGTGACGTGCAATAAGAAAACTCTTTGGCCACGTTGAATTTTCCGATCTGAGTCGCATCCTGCAATCGACGTGCGATACCGGGACAGTTTGCGATCTCTTCGGCAAACGCTTTTTCGGGAGGACCTTGTCGCTTGAGCACAAAGTCGTTATCTCCGACCAGTCCCACGCTGACAGTTCCATCGCCCAACGGAATATACCAGAACCAAGCCTCTTTGGATTGAGTGTGAAGGATGCAGGTCACCTCAGGCTTACCACCACCTGCACGAACGGCGCCTTCGAAGTATCCCCAGATCGCTGCCTTTTTGAGATCGTCGTAATACTCTTTGATTCCCAAACGATTGGCAATCATCGCCGACTGTCCCGAAGCGTCGACCACAACTTTCGCCACGATCTCCTGTTCTTTGCCATCGGTACCTTTGATCGTAATTTTGTGTGGAGACTTTTTGCGAATATCAATGTCCAGCACGCGCATCTCATCGACCGTCGTGGCGCCACGGTTGAATGCCGTCTCCCACAACAGTTGATCAAAGTCCTGCCGCTTGACGTGCCAACTGTCACTGGACTCTCGATCATCGTGCTCGCGGAAGATAAACGGCATCGTTTCTTTGTCACTACTACTGACGAACTGGACGCCGTTCTTTTTGGTGAAGCCAATTCGATCCATCTCGTGGACGATGCCTAACCGTTCCAGCACCCAATAGGACTCAGGCATAAGCGACTCGCCGACATGGAAACGTGGCATCTTGTCACGCTCGATCAGCAAAGTAGAAAAACCTTGCTCGGCAACCAGAGCGGCCGTTGTACAACCACCTGGTCCGCCACCAATAACAACACAGTCGTAGCTTCTATTCGCAATCATGAATGAACTTTTCCGGTCTCAAATCCAGGCTGTGCTTACAACCCACTAAAAACCTATTGAACTATTCTCTTTGTAACCCAGCCTGGAGGATCTAAAAACGATCAATCTATCAGATGAGATTAAACCATCCCGAGTCGTAAACGGACCTTTAAATCCAAAACTTGCTTGGCCTAAAACGAGGATTTGAGAGCCAAACCTCAAGCTCGCTTCGATTAACCGCCTCGCACCTCTAAAAGTAACCGAATCTCTGCCCTTACCCCGCTAGAATCGGCTTTTGGCAATGGAAACAGCCATATAAACATCTAAACCGGACAGGAACCGAACTCAATTTTTCGAGAACAGCCAGTTTTCGAGAACAGCCAGTATACCAACTGTTTCCGAACTATTTCACGTGAACCCATGACAACTCGCACAATTATTCGATTTTGGAAATCCCGTAGCGTCATGTCAGTAAATCTACCTACGCAAACAATTCGTTCAGGCCTCGGCTTTCAATAGATACACCGTAATACTAAACACCAAGTCGCACTAAACTAGATGCGTAGCTTGCAACCGGAACCAGCCCTGAAGGGGCGACAGGTTATTCCTCTTCCTTTACCGTGTCGACCGCACTTTTGACGTGGCTCGAATCTGTCGTCAGTGTTTTGTCGATCAAAGTGCGAGTAAATACTGGCACACGGTCCGTGCTAGATTCAATCGTTTTGATCGTATTGAATACCCGCAGAGCATCATCACTTGCGTCAGTCAGCAGATAGAAATGTCTCAATCGCTTGCCTGCGTCGATGATCGCTTGGTTTGTTTGCCGCGAGGGATTGTCGATAGACTGCAGTGCAGCGAAACTCGACTCCAACTTCACTTTTGCCTTAGCTATCCTCTCCAGCTTCAGATATACCATGCCAAGCAACGATCTTGCTTCCTCCAGTAAGTGTGCTTGTGCTCCATCCAGGTGTTCCAATTTCAAAATCTCGATAAGTTCTCTTAGCCGCAGGATCAGCGTTTGGTCTGGCTGGACTACATACCTGGCAACACATGCTCGATAAAGATGTTGCGCTGAAAGAGTGAGGTCATCGAGACTGGTACTACGTATTTTGATCTCGGATTCAAAGTCTTCGATTAGTTGCAGAGCATCTTTGTCATCTTGCAATGCCAGTGATTCTGCAAGCCAAATTTTCGGCTCTAGGCTATCAAAGAAGATTGGAAATGCATTGGATTTACAACCATCCACGTTGTCGAGAAGTTTGTGGGTCGCTTTAAACTCCTTGCTGGCCGCCCCAAGTTGGTCTGGATTGGCAGTCACCATGGCCAGTTTGAACCTGACTCGGTTGCGCCATAAGCGACGATCATCACAAAGCTCAAGTTTTGCACTCACAGAATCCAGATATTCTTTTGCTTTTTCTGGCTCGTTGACAAGCAAGTAAACGTCAGCCAGTCTTTCAGCACTCACGGAAGATTCCAGGTGGTTTTTTCCGTACATTTCCAAACGATCATCGTGAATTCTGTTCGCGATTACGAGAGCCTTTGGCAAATCTCCTGTTTTGAGATAAGCCTCGACAAGCCAATACATGGCGAAGATTCGCTGCCTATCTAAACTCCCTGACTTTGCATGGGTTAGCTCGACCGATTTTTCCAAGTGCTTGATCGAACCACGATATCGACCGACTCCCTGCAGTGCTCTACCAAAGGAAAGCGAAACAACATACGAACTCATATTGGGTGAATTGCCGTAGCGCGACTCATAGCTAGGAAATAGTTTCTCAAGGATTGGCAGCGCCTTTCGGGGTCGATTAAGTCGAAGATAGGAGCGAGCGAGCAGCATCCCAGCGGCTTCTACATGTATATTTGCTTCTTGATGTCTTCTGCCTTTTTTCTTGCGATTCGCCTCCGTTCTGGAAAGTACGAGGTTTAATACTTCGATCGCTTTTTCAGGCATATGGTTAAAATTATATGTTTCCGCCATATGGAAACCGTACTCAACGCCGAGGAGCTCAAGACCTCTTTTTGAAGAGGACTCGATGATTTTCAACGCTTTTCGCTTTTGACCCATCGTGAGACAATTTGCCGCCCGTTTGCATTGAATCTTGAAGAATTCTCTAGTGTCTGCGTTGCCTGCTCGGATACAGGCTTCGTGCAAATCCTGATAGAGCGCCTCGGCCCGCTTTGTCTGGTTATCGGATGATAGCGATCCGGCCAAGCGGTACCGGGCGTTACGCGCAAGTTCACTATCAACACCATACTCGGATACGGCAAAGTCGTGTGCCTTTTCAAACAGGGGAATGGCCTTTTTGTCTAATCCAAACCCGCGGTAACATTTTCCAATCTTTGTCTGAAACGCAGCGACCACGTCGGGTGCGCCAATTGAGTCCTCCTCCAGCTGTTCAGCTGCCTGGTCAAGGTTTTTGACCAGTAAATCAACAAGTGGTTTGCCCGTGCGCGCACTTTCATAGGGATGCAGGTTTTCAAAAACAGAGCCAAGGATTTCGTTACCTTTTCTCAGCTGTTCCAGGCGAATCTCTGCTTTCGCTTTTGAATCGTCAGCAGCAATCTTCGCATTGATCGCTAAGTCCTTTGCGGTTTTTGCATCATTCGCTTTTTCGTCCGCACGGGTCCTGGCGACGCTCTCTTTGTAGAACCCGATTGAGGTACCAACGATGCCAGCCACAAGGATGCTGAGGCAGGCCGCAACACAAGTCGCCATCACAAACCGGCGCTTACCGGTTTCTTCATTCCTGGTTAGTTCTTTTTCCAGCTTTATCTGTGTAGCGCGAGCAGCGTCCTCGCGAGAAGCGAAATAGGCCAACACTACCTGGGCAACTGCGTCCGCGTCTTTGGGGCGATCCTGTGGCTTTCGCTGCAAACAAGCTCGCACTAAATCAGCCATCTCTAAATCGGCATCAGAATTTATCAGACGCTGATCGAAATCATTCGATTCCGATTCAGCTTGATCCGCCGATCGCGATTCGATTGAACCGGGCGACGCTCCTGTCAAAATCTCGCAAAGGATCGCACCCAATGAATAGACATCAGACTGCTTGTCGATCAAATCATTTTGGCCGAATGCTTGTTCGGGCGACATGTAACCCGGAGTGCCGATTACTTGGCCATAGCGAGTTAGATCTGGATTGGCATTAGGTGCTTTACTGGCTTCCAATTCGGGAGGACCGTCTGGTTCACCGTCCTTTGGACTAACGTTTTCAGTCTTGAGGGGCTCATCAGGAGTCGCCAGATTTTTTGCTACTCCCCAATCCATCACTTGAGTCTGGCCGTGTTTTCCAACCATGATATTGGAAGGCTTGAGGTCGCGATGGACTATTCCACGCTCGTGAGCAAATGCCATCGTTTGGCAAATCTGCAAAAAGAAATTCAATGCTCGCGTCGTTTCTTCGGAAGGCGAATCTCTGTCTGCTAAAAACTGAGTAAGTGTTTTCCCTTCGACCAACTTCATACAATAGAAGGGGCGACCATCTTCAAGTTCACCCAATTCGTAAACGGGAGCGATTCCAGGATGTTGAAGCTGTCCGGTAATATGGGCTTCGTTGTAAAATCGCTGTAGTGCCTGAAAGCTATTTTGATGTTTGGGCAAAAGGCACTTGAGAACAACATCGCGGCGCATCTGGGAATCGTACGCAGCATAGACAACGCCCATTCCGCCCTTGGCCAATTCGCTCGTGACGGAGTAACGTGCAGTTTGATCTTTTACCTCTGGTGAGCTCAAAAAGATCAGCGGGTCGTCAAGAACAGATTGAAACCGGGCGTTGTTTCGGAGGAATGTTATGATTTTTGCAGCGACATCTGCATCCAACTTTTCTATTCGCTTTGCACGAACGTCGTCATCTTTGATCGACCAAATTTCCTGAAAGATCTCTTTGAAGGTCATGAGATTTCAAACCTCAATCAATTTCAGCAAAAGAGCAATTCCGTAGCTGCTTTCAACTGATACATCGTGCTCAGTTACATCCAACAAGATAGCGATCTGCTGGACTGTCAATCCAGCAAAGAATCGCAAAGTAAACATCTGGACAAATATGGCTTCTTCATCCGCCAGTTCATTTAGGGAATCGACAACATCCTTCACCGCAATCCGCTGCTCCCCAATCGAAGGCAGTAAAGAATCATGCAATTCCGGATCGGATTTGAAGAGTCTTCGTATTGCGATGCCAACATTGCTGTAATAGCAGCGAAGCTGATCACGATTTAATATATTCCGTCCAATCAATCGCAATTTTACTTCGTCAACAACCGCTTTCAGCCGCACCTTGTTGGTGTAAATCCGCATTTGAAGGATCACCGAACGCGACTCATCAGATAGCTGGCCAAGAAGCATTTCAAACGCTTCGCTTCCGCCGGCATTTGTTCGGTCGAGCAGCTTTATAAATTTACCACTGGCATAGTCGTCTGAAGCGTCCTCCAGGATTGTGCAATCATCCCCGGGAACTCGTAGCTTTATCGCAGCGGCGACTTCGTCGAGAACGGTTTGGTCAAGCGTTTGCAGAAAAATAGTATCACTGATATTAGATTCGATTTTTAAGAAACCTGAGTCCGTAATCAAAGATTCCTTTTTAAGGAATTCGGACAGCGATTTGGAATCAGAATCCCATTCTGCAATCTTTCCCGTCAATTCTCTCAGCTCAACTGCACCTTGGCTTACGAGTTGACAAGCAAGTACCACATCGCGATTGGCAAGCGGAACTTGCTGTTTTTCCATTTCCGATTCAAGCAAACGCTGGATTTCTAACTTCTTCTTGTCGCTCAAACGTTGATTTAGTAATGAGCTGCTCTCCAGAATTGAGTCCTGTTGAACCGAGCATTCTCGAATCTGCTCTAGGAGCTTCATAAATTCACGTGGAGACTCGTGTTCGGTCGTAAAATGCGCAAGGAGATTCTGTTCTTCGTCCGAAAGCTCGCGATCGAAGGACTCAGAAAGGAAACGCCAATTGTGTTGTGGGTCGCTCATTCGTTGTTGATTCTCAAAAGTCAGTTCAATGGGGCATTGCGCAAACGATAGCCGCCAAGTCGCTGCTTGAACGTAGAAACCGGCAGCTGATAACGGGGTTCAGTCTTTGGTTTGAGCAAACTGATTTACAAGCACGAAAGTATCGTGGTGTTTTCTTGGCAATGCGTAAAATAGAGAAAAGCTGCAAAGCACTGGACTGGCTCATGCCTCTTCTCCTTTCAGCTGAATCTTGTAAGAAGATTCAGCCCTGTCTTCTTTGGCAAACCTATCTGAAATACGTTTGGCCAACGCTACTCTTGCCCGGTACAGTCTGACCCAGAGATTCTTTCTCGAGATGTCAAGCAATTCACAAATTGCTTCAGGCTCCAGTTGCTCAAGCTCTCGAAGTACAAAAACATCAGCTTGGTTTTTGGGCAGACTAGCCAACGACTCATGCACAAGAGTCATGAACTCCGCATCGGTCATCGCTTTTGAAGGCGCCATTGAGAATGACGCACCTATTACTTCCAAGCATTGATCTTCAGAGTAATTGTTGACTTCAGCACCATCGGAAATGGGCTGAGTCCTCCTTTGCCGCTCACGTTTACGAATCACATCAACCGTTTTCTTTCTCAGGATGGAACTGAGCCAAGTCGATTCGAGCGAGTCACCCCGAAAATTGATAGATGATTTAATTGCAGCCAAAAACGTTTCCTGGACAACATCCTCCGCAGCTTGGGTGTCGTTTAACCTGCGAAGGGCATATTGATAGAATATGTCGCCATATTTTTGCACCCAAAGCCGGGGGTTTAACTTAGTGTTCTCTGACGATTTACTCATGGCGTTATTGTAAGCAAGATACGCCAAAATTGCATCAGTCCTTGACGACTTGCACGTTGAGCTTGTACTGGGGCTTCGGCTACGGTGTTTAGCCGACGCTGGCAGCATCGTTGACGTATTCCAGATTCTTTTTACTTGTTCGTCTCAAGCCAGTCTTTCCAAGCTTCAACGTTGGTGCCGTGTGACTCTCCGGTCACCTTTTCCAACTGTTTTACAACGAGCGTCTTTTGTTGAGCATCCGCGAACTCCAATGCAGTGACGAGAAATTCTGGAGACTCCAGCAAACGCTCGTTAGTGATCATAGCCGAAGCCTCACTTTCAACCTGGCTGTCAATGATCTCCTTGAGGCGAAATCGTGCCTCGACTGAAAGTTCTGGGTTGGTCGAATATTCTTTTATTCGAGCGGACCATTGATCGTAACCTTCGCTTAGTGCTTCGCTGGCTTCAATACGAGTTTGATAGTTCTTGGAACCTAATTCCTCTAACAAACGTTCAAGTTCTTCCGAGTTAGCTCCTGCCAGATTCTGAAGGCGTGCAATCGCGTTCGATAAGACGTCTGGGTCCGTTGCGCGGATGGGCTTTTTAATTCCAAAGCGATCTAATAGTGGAAATAGCAGTTCCTCTGCGACTTGCGGATTGCGTTTCTCAAAATCTGAAAATGAATCACCAGCATAGGTATAAGCTTTGTCGTTGACGATGCAGATTAGCTGAGTTCGACCTTCCTCTTTTTGCAAAAACCTCAAGTACAGTTCGTCAAAGGTGAATTCAAATTTGAGCTTGCCCTCGCCGTTATCCGTCAACACGAAATCCCGCTGGTTGCCGTCAAGTTCAGTGAACTTAAATTGGATGTTTTCAGAATTTAGATTGGTTTCACCTGCAAGTGATTGGCTGCTGAAACGCAATTGGCGTCGTTCATTGCTACCGGAGCTGCCAGACGAACGGGAGCCGTTTTTGGATGCGATCGCAAAGAATGCCTTGTCTAAGGCTGAATTGTTCCTGCCTCCGAGGTTTCTCAAATTCCTTCGTCTATCGAAAGGGTTGATGTCACGCTCCAGCAACTGCTCAGCCATTTTCTCTGCTTCGTCAGCAGGAAGCCCTTGTTCGACAAGCTTTTCGACCATTTCTTCTTTTTCACCCTCATCAATCCCGTCCTCTTTTCTCTTCGCCTTCAACCGCTCCTCCCAATCACGTCTGAGCTTCAGTTTCCCGTCGTCCCATTCCAGTTGTAGAAGTGTTTCCATTTCTGGAGCGGCTTCTTCTAACGCCCCCTTACCGAAATCGGGTGTTGGTAAATAATCCTGGGCAGATGTCTGACCCAAAAACGCGATTAAGAAAAAGAGAAGTGACTTAGCGACAAGATTGCGATTCGCCAACATGAGCGTCCCCGGACCGTTAAAAGATGAAGTGCTGTTTTGC
>CAZDBA010000143.1:0-12434 GCA_964503615.1 uncultured Pirellulaceae bacterium | reverse complement strand
AGTCGTCCGCGTAGCGAGTGTAATGAACACTGCCAATTTTCCTTGCCAGTCCTGAAAGGCGAAGATCCAATCGGTAGGCGCACAAGTTTGCAATAACGGGCGACGTGGGAGCACCCTGCGCCAAATGTCGCTTGTGCAAGATTGCGATTTGCGATTCTCTACGGGCCGGTTGAGTGATCGGCCCCTCGCCCAGCAAGCATGAATCGGTATGGGTTGTCGACAGCAAAGCTAACTGATGGGCAATCGCTCGCTTAAAACCAATCGCACGAAACAGCCCTACGACTCGGCCGACGGTAATCGTTGGAAAGAAATCGGCCAGATCCATTTTCAAACAAACGGAACGATGCACATGCGGTTTAACAAAGTCCACGATACTTTTCGACTTACAGAATCCACAGGCAAGTGGGTGGGCTGGAACGTGATTCAAAATCTCTGCAAGAATCTTGCGTTGGCATTCTTTAAGCATCGGCTTGGGAGATTCGATCAGCCGCCAACCGGTAGATCGTTTTCGAACCCATCGGCAAACGTAATGTCGCGATGCGTTTTCGTTGAGCAGTTGGTCCGATCGAATCGGGTTACAGAGCCAATCCAGGTCACAGGTTCTGACGCCTAACCAACGAGCCAACTTTGCACCGTCGCTCAAACGAGAAAAAAGTTCTGGCAGGTGACTGGAATAGGCAAATTTGATTTTGGCCGGGCGTTTTCTCATCCACGACATCTCGAAACCGGCGAAACAAAAAAGCAGCGACCTTCTCTTCAACGTGTCTTGCCAGCAATGAAATTATGGGCGTCGGTAGGCGCCCGATTTTTCATGCACTTGAAATGGGTATCGATACGCAACCGTGGGGTAGCCCCACAGAGAATCAACCGACAACACAATTAAGGATGTCGAACGATTCAGCTTGAAGTGAAGATCGCTTGATTGGAATTTGACAAAACCGGACAGCGGTTGTCAAAGCGATTCCATTAGTTGGCAGCCTTTGCCGGTTTTTCAGCTTTCGCCCCATCGGCTGGCTTGCGCCGCTTTTTGGCTCTCTTGGCCGGTCTCATTCTTTCCCAGTCGTAGTTATCTGGCTCGTCAAAGTCTTGATTCTCTTTCAGCGCTTCAAGATCTTTCGGTTCGTCTGCGATACCACCTTCGGGAACCTCGCCGTTGGCCGTCCAGACGATCGCGTTGAGCATAACTTTTCGAAAGTTATCGTCGCCCCAGTTCCAGTGCCAATGGCCGCCCGTAAAACCAAAGCCACGTCCGCCTCCGTCTGTCCGCTCGGCGGCCCATGCGACATGCTGAATTTGTCCCGCTTTGGCTCGAACATGCGGGTTGTTACTGTGGGCCCCGTCTTTCCTTTGCAAAGTCGATGCGGGCGGAATTGCTGACAGGATCGGAGTCACGCCTTCCATTTGATCACGAAATCGCATGTGGTAGTACCATTCGTCTTCGATCTCAAACGGCTCAACACCACGTGTGATGGGATGCTCAGGCATCTCAGTAAAGTTGGCCTTCCAATGGGGGTTAACGGACCAATCGGTTTCAAAGTAACCGCCCAGCCATTCCACGAATTTATCGCCCCCTTCGCCTTTGGTGATTTCAACTGCATAGTGAACGCAAACGATACCCACGCCCCGCTGTGCCAAAGCATCAACTTGCTCGAGCCGGTTGCTGAATGGATGACGTTTACCTCCATCGGAGTAAGACACGATGCAGTCAACGTCGTCGAATGCAGATTCGTCTTCTGGCCAATCGTACTTGTAGACAACCGTTTCGTAACCGGGCAGCGCAGCTTCCAGCGACTTGGCCAACAACACACAGCCAGCGTAGTGTTCGTGTGCCGCATATCCGTGGCTTTTCGCGCCAGCCAGGAACACGATCTTCTTGCCCTCAGCGGCTTCAGCGGGCTTTTCCTCTTGGGCTTGGAGGCTGTTAGAGCCAAAGATGAGGGTTGCGAGAAACAAAAAAGTGATTTGTTGAAAAATAAGCCGCATGTTTTCTTTGCCCTTTGTTTGTTGTATCTCGTCCAATTGTCCGTAGAAATATGCGGTTTTGCAATAGTCGATCCCCTGAAGTTCCCATGAATCAGCCAATCAGCCTTCCCGGGTTAGTCCAGCAGTTTTATACTTCGCCCTTAAACGAAAAAAATCAACTAGGGAAAACGGGCCGTGGGTACCAAAAAACGAATTGCTGTAACAGGCGGAGCTGGATTTTTAGGTTCGCACCTTTGTGAACGATTGGTCGAAGCGGGCCACGACGTGATTTGCTTGGACAACTTTTTCACCAGCCAAAAATCTAACATCGTTCATTTGCTGAGCAATCCCGACTTCGAATTGATCCGTCACGACATTGTGCACCCGATCTTTCTGGAAGTAGACGAGATCTACAACTTGGCTTGCCCGGCCGCTCCTGGACACTATCAGTACAACCCGATCAAAACGATGAAGACCAGTGTGCGTGGTTCGATCAATGTGTTGGGGATGGCCAAGCGTTGTAACGCGAAAGTTTTCCAAGCTTCGACCAGCGAAGTTTACGGCGACCCCGAGGTCCACCCGCAACCGGAATCGTATCGAGGGTCTGTAAATCCGATCGGCATTCGTTCCTGTTACGACGAAGGCAAGCGAGCCGCCGAAACGTTGTTCATGGATTACCATCGAATGCATAAGCTGCGAGTCAAAATTTGCAGGATCTTTAATACTTACGGACCGCGAATGCATCCGTTTGATGGCCGTGTTGTTTCGAACTTCATCCGCCAAGCGCTGGAAGGCTCCGACATTACGATTTTCGGTGACGGTTCGCAAACTCGCTCGTTTTGCTATCGAGACGATTTAGTTGAAGGATTTATTCGTTTGATGGAAACAGACGACGACGTGACCGGACCAGTAAACCTGGGAAATCCTGGTGAGTTCACGATCAAGGAACTTGCCGAGTTGATCATTGAGATCACGGGAACCAAGTCGAAATTGATCTACATGGATTTGCCAGCAGACGACCCGACTCGGCGGCAACCTGATGCGAGCTTGGCCAAGACGTTACTCGACTGGGAAGCAAAAGTGCCTCTACGCGAAGGGCTTGAGAAAACGATCGCCTGGTTCAAGACGATCAATACGGAAGAGTACCGCCCTCCAACGCCAAACTACTTGTAGGTTGCAACCAGAGCTGCGTTTCTAGCAGAACTTCCGGACGTTGAGGCCGGCACATTTGTGCAACAGCCGCATACAAGCCCAAAGCGCCAGCGAGTGGATCCGAAAGCCCTATTTCGCCCCTGAGTGTCCAACTACTGCGTAATCCCTACGCAAAGGCGCTGCTGGCAGGAAAATCACCTTTTTCTAAAACACTGAACTTTAGCCGGTTGACTTAGATACATTATACATATATGCTAATTGTATCTAAGCAGGGCCAGTGAAATGAAGAAGAAATCGAAACTCTCCAAAAAAGCGGCGAAGAAGGCGGAAACTGAGTTTCTGGCCAATTACGATGCGTCACTTTATCCACACCCTTCCGTTTCGGTCGATGTGGCGTTGTTCACGGTGGATGATGGAAAGCTGAAAGTTCTGCTGACACATCGAGATCACCAACCAGCACTGGGCAAGTGGTCTTTGCCCGGAACCTTTGTGGGGATTTCCGAATCGTTGGATCAAGCTGCTTCACGAGCTTTGGCTACCAAGACTGGCGTTTCCGGAATCTTCTTGGAGCAACTGTACACATTCGGACAACCGGATCGTGATCCGCGAACACGGGTGATCACCGTCGCCTACTACGCTTTGGTTCATATCGAAAAACTTCGACGAATGTTGAACGAAGACCCGAACATTCAGCTGATCGACTTGGTCGTTCCCTGGTCGGGCGAAAAAGGTGGCAAGGTTCAGGGCAAGAATGAAGCGGGCAAAAAAGTAAACCTTGCGTTCGACCATGGCGACATCATTGGACTGGTTGTGAAACGGCTACGAGGCAAATTGGGCTATGCCCCGATCGGCTTTGAACTACTCCCGAAAAAATTCACACTTCGCCAATTGCAAAGTATCCACGAAACGATCCTTGGCAAAAAGAAAAACAAAGATTCCTTTCGCCGCTCACTGATCGCCTCGGGGCTGATCGCAGCCACAGGTGAACTGGAATCCAGTGTCGGACACCGACCTGCAGAACTTTACCGATTCAAACGCAAGACAGAACGAAAATAGATATACCAGGAGACGAGATGATGGCGGCAAACGGAGCAATGAACTTTAAGCGACTGCTGGACGACATTGGCAGCCTTCTCGAAATCCAATTTGTTTTCCATGTCGCACTTCTGACCAGCCTTTTACTGACTCTGGCACTCGGGCTTAGGTGGAGCACTACGTTGGCAGATACCATCCGTTTCACAATCGCGTGGTGGCTGCGCAGCATCCGATTTCCCAAAGGCAGCACATGGCAAGACTGGGCAACTCAACTGGCGGACCGTTTAGCGCCTTCCCCAGTTTCGGAAACCAACAAGAATTTCAAAAGAACAAAAACTCTCGACGAATTGAAACCAACAAAGAAAAACAGCGTAAAACGTTTGGCAAAGGCGAAACCGATCAAAGCCATTGGGTCGTGGTTTAGTGACTACCAAGAATTGCAGGAGATCGCTTCCAACCGGTTTTACACAACCCATCTAGGCACATCCCAGGACATGGGAAAGTACGTCATCAAGATCGGAAAGACGTTCAAAGGCAATCACCTTTTACAAAAAGAAAAAATCGTAATTGATCGCCTTCGACGTTTTGCAAAAAACAAAACCTATCGACATTACCTACCGAATCTTAAGGAGCAATTTGAGCATCAAGGCCATTGCGTCAATGTCTTCAGCCACAACCCTAACGACTACTACAGCGCTTTTGAAATCGCTCGGCAGTACCCACAAGGCTTGGGAGGAGAGCACATCGCTTGGATGTTCAATCGCATCCTGACCGGAATCGGGTTCGCACATCGACAGGGGACGGTACATGCTGCGATTATGCCTCAGCATTTATTGTTCAATATCCAATCGCACGGTCTCGAGATCGTAGATTGGACCCATGCAAAGCGGATCGGAAATCCGTTCGGAAAAATAGCACGTCGCTACCGGTCGTGGTATCCGCCGGAAGCCACACCCGGACGAACGGCCAAGCCCGAGACCGACATTTACATGGCAGCCAAGAGCATTGTTTATCTAGCTGGCGGACAAGATCGAATTGTCGAACGGTTGCCGAAACCGATGCGATGCTTCTTAAAAGCCTGCTTGATCGAAGCACCTAACATGCGTCCCAACAACGCTTGGGAGTTGCAAGAAGAATTCAGCGAACTACTGGAAGACATTTTTGGTCCTCCAGAATTTCACCGGCTCGTAATTTCTAAAAGGAGAAACTAATGGGTGGTACACGTTGGTCTGAAGACCATTATCATGATCGTAAGGCCGAGCTAAAACGGCTTAAGAAGTCTGCTTTTGAGTACGACGAAGAGATTCGTCGTGGAGAGCGACGAGCTGGAGTTCATTCCAAAATGGATCCCAGAAATTTTACCAATGGAGTCCGCGAATCGCGCGACAGCGAGGCCCAACCGAACTCGACCCCAATCGTCGTTTTGTTTGATGTCACCGGCTCAATGCGAAGAGTTCCCATCACGCTACAGGACAGCTTGTGTTCTTTGATGGACTTGTGTCTTCGACGTGGGTTTGTCGAAGACCCTTCGATCCTGGTCGGTGGGATCGGCGATGCGACTTGCGACATTGCACCCGTGCAAATCGGACAATTCGAATCGGGTAACGAAATCGAAAACGACTTGGCGAACCTCTATCTCGAAGGGGGTGGTGGTGGCCAGAAAACCGAATCGTACGAGTTGGGCTTGTACTTTTTGGCTCGCAAAACGGTTACTGATCGTTTCGAAAAACGAGGCAAGAAGGGGTACGCGTTTTTGATCGGCGACGAGATGCCTTATTCGGTAGTAAGTCGCAGGGAAGTCAAACAAGTTTTCGGTGACGATATACAAGCAGACATTCCTTTGGAGCAAATCCTGGCCGAAGCAAAAGAAAAGTTCGAGATCTATTCGATCCTACCGAACTTGACCAGCTACTACGACGACAGCGAAGTGATCCACTGTTGGCGTGACATGTTTGGCCAGCAGGCACTTCGCTTGGACGATCCAGCCGGAATCAGCGAGTTGATCGCAAGCACGATCGGCTTAGCCGAAAAGGCGACCACGTTGTCCGAGCTGACCGGCGACTTGCAACAACAAGGCGCCACGGCGGAGATCGCCCGCTCAGTTGCTGCAGCGTTGGACAAGTAATACTTTGTGGAGTTCCGCCGCTGAAGTGATTCAGGGGCGGAACTCGTTTTTAATTTTTGACGAGCGAAAAGATGAAAGCAATCGTTACGGTTGGACTGGGATTTGGGGACGAAGGCAAAGGTGCCACTGTCGACTTTCTCGCGCGCGACAACAATGCGGATTTGGTGGTGCGCTATTGCGGAGGAGCCCAGGCAGGCCACAACGTACAACTGCCCGGAACCTTCGATCTGAGCGAGCGACATACTTTTTCGCAGTTCGGATCGGGAACGTTGGCCGGCGTGAATACGTATCTTGGTCCACGCATGATCATCTGCCCATCGACGCTGGGCCCAGAAGCCCAAAACCTGATTCGGCTTGGCGTTTCCAACCCGTACGCGATGCTGACGGCCAATTCGAACTGTTTGCTTTCTACAAAGTTTCACATCGCCATGAATCGGCTGCGAGAAATTTCCCGACGTGCACAACGGCACGGGTCATGTGGGCTGGGGATTGGGGAATCTCGTAGCTATTGGCTGAACCACGGCTTGGATGCGTGCGTAATGAGTGATCTCAGTAACCGGCAGTTGCTGATTGAGAAACTTACGATCATGCGAGATCGGTTTCTACTGGAACTGCAAAAACTGGACCATGTCGACCCTCATTATGCGGAAACGATCTATACGACACGGCCTGCCCAGGAAGCAGACAACCTCATTGCGAACATGGAACGTGTTGCTGTTTCAGAGCGAATGCCGGACGCAGAGCTTGCGATCTTCGAAGGAGCTCAAGGCGTTTTGCTGGATGAGTATTTCGGTTTCCACCCTTATACGACTTGGAGTACCGTCACGCCTTTGCACGCGATGGAGATCCTGGCAGAAACCGGTTTTGAGCGAGTCATTACGCTTGGCCTGACACGTGCCTATTCAACCCGCCACGGGGCGGGGCCATTTCCTTCGTTTTGCAAAGCGTTGACCGGACAGATCAACGACAAAGGCAATCCTCAGAACGATTGGCAAGGCAAAATCCTCTCAGGCCCGTTGGACTTGATACTGCTCAAATACGCAATGGCTGTGGTACCTATCGATGGCTTGGTCGTGAACCATCTGGATGAACTGCCTGAATCTCCTCGCGTCTGCCGAAAATACAACGGATGCGATTCGTTGACCGTGCCGAGAACGATGCGTGAACAAGAGGCTGTGACCGAGGCGCTACTAAAAGCAACTCCAGAATACACGTCTGTTTCCAAGCAGGAGTTGCTCGCTGAACTGCAAGAATTGTGTCCAATCTTTTTAACAGGCAACGGCCCCACGGCGGACGATCGAACGGTCGTCCGCGAACTGTCCATGCGCGAACCAGATATGTAAGAATTAGTTGTTGTTGGCGTTTCTCGCTGCTCGTCGCCAAGTTAGCACGACGAGCCAAAACGCAAAAGCGATCGTTGCGAAATCGACTTTGTGATTGAACAACCGAATCGTACTACGTCGCGTAAAGAGATGTACGGGAGCAAGCTTTGCAATCGTAGAGGTCCCATCGGCAATTGAGAAACTCCGGCCAAACGGTGAATCTGCGGCAAGACGTAATTTTCCCGACGAATCCTGAATGTCGAAGCTTCGTGTAAATCCTTTTTGAGCAGAAACGGATGGCAGTTTTGGATGATCCAGAGTCCACTTTCCACTTAGCATTCCGTGTTTGTTTACTTCGAATCGATAACCGTCGATCGTGATACCTCCTTGTTCACTCAGCCAATTGAAGTTCAAGATCGCCTTGTTTTTTCCGCCTGCGATTCGAAAGTCCCACGAACAGATCCCCAAAGGCTTGCATTGAATCATTAGTCTCGATTTCACTCTCTATTTTTGGCTTAGGAATACTTGCAAGCTATTCGGTTCAGCTCAAAAGAGATTGGCAAAAATTCATCACCGAGCGAAAGATATATCTTTTAGGGTAGCTGGCCCCTCTCAGAATTCAGACCCGTCGCAAAACCGAAGTCTGACAACTCAGGCTACTGCCGTTACCAGTTTTCACAAATGTCGTTGTTGGGCGTTTTGTCGCGATAGACTTGGTAAACACGAAACCCGGCCGCTTTGAATTTATCCAGCGACTTTCGGGGATCGTCGAACGAACGCCTGATGTTTCTGCGAAAGGCCAAAAAGTCGATTTCCATCTGGTGCTGATCACGATACTTTTGCGCAAGCTCAATCGTTTTTTGCCGTCCAACGTCAGAGTGCAAAAGCTTGATCTCTAACAGCAGTGGCTTTTCCAAGTCCAACTCACTCGCACAGGAAAGCAACTCTTCCAACGTTGGAACTTGCTCCCCTCCGCTTAGCCGTAGTTTTTTAATCTGGAGCAGCGTGAGTTCCTGGATCGTTTGCTTGTCGATTTTCTCAGCACCGATTGCAGCTCGGTTCTCAGGCGTATCGGGAACCAATCGACTTAGATCCCAATCGTGAAAAATAACGATCTCTTGATCGGCGGTTTCCCGCAGATCGCATTCAGAGTAGAGGTATTCCGGATCGCTTTCCAGCTTGCGATCCAGGATCGTCATGCGAAACAGCTCTAGAGTGTTTTCCGGATGGTCGGAAATCACATCGCCGCCCAATCGATGCCCCAAATTGGTGTATTTAAAAAAGGTCCCCGGCATCCAAAACCAAACGATACAACTGGCGAGCATCGCAAGCGAGCCTGCGATGCCACCAAGATAGATCAAGGATTTCCGTAGCAAGGAACTCATTTAATCTCATCCCTCGAATATTACAACGATGAAAAATCAATCACTGCTATTCTTTTTTGAGAGTGACTTCATACCGACCAAGCATCGTGCCGACGTGCTCACTGGGCGTAAACTCAGTGGCGTCATAGCTCAATTTTGCCGTACCTGTCCCTTCGTCAAACCTAACATCAGTTACCCCCGGTAACTGCGAGAACGTGTCTCGAACCGTGTCCGGTCATGAACCTCACGAAGCGCCGGCAACGTGGAACGATACGATACTGTTCCCTGGATTGACTTTCAGCGGACTGGATTCGGGATTTTCACACCCAATGGCCACCGCGAGGGCCAACGAGCACCCCAACACAACTAGCGGTTTCATGATTACGTTCCTGTGTTAAATTCTGTCAAGTAAATAGTATGGACGCACCGTCCGTAAAGCGAACGGCAGCGACCAGCAATGGAAAGTTCACATTATGTATGATTTTATCGTACTGGGTACAGGCGGAATTGGTAGTTCGGCACTACTTTCGGCAATCAAAAAGGGATTTAAGACGCTTGGGATCGAGCAATTTGGTGCGGCTCATAACCGTGGCAGCTCCCACGGACAAACCCGCATGATTCGAACGGCCTATTTCGAGCACCCGAATTATGTCCCCATGGCCAAGGCCGCGTGGGAGCATTGGGACCGTTTACAGGAGACAAGTCGCGAAATTCTGGTTCGTCGTACTGGCGTGTTGCAAATCGGCGATCCCAACAGTGAGGTTGTAAAAGGCGTTTTGGAAAGCGCGAAACAACATGAACTCACTGTTGAGTCCTTGGACACATCGCAAATTCCAGAACGGTTTCCGCTAGTAACTCCCGAGGACGGACAAGTCGGAGTATTTGAGCAAAACGCGGGGTTCCTACGAGTCGAAAAATGTATCGCAACGATCTTAAAACAAGCAAAAGATCTCGGAGCTGAACTACGATCCAACACGACCGTTACCGAATGGAGTGCCAACGATGATGGAACGTTCACCGTTCAAGCAGGCGAAGAAACTTATCACTGTCGCAAGTTGATCGTCACGGCAGGTGCCTGGACAAAGCAGATCCTGAGCGATATCAACCTTCCGCTACGTGTCGTTCGCAAACATCAACACTGGTTTCAGAACGATCGAATCGATGGTCACTACAAAAACGGCTTTCCTTTTGTCTTTGTGGAGACGGACAAAAAGGATTGGTTTTACGCGACGCCGCAAATCGACAAACTGGGGATCAAGATCGGTGAGCATTCAGGCGGCGAAACGATCGAGGACCCGACGAATCTGGATCGGGACATCGATCAAGCCAGCCTGATGCGTGCAACTAAATTCGTGGACCGGTATCTGGACTTTGAACACCACAGCGTTGTCTATTCAAGCGTGTGCATGTACACGCTGACGCCGGACGAGCACTTTATTGTTGACACCCATCCTGATCATCCAGGGCTGTCGTTTGCTGCTGGCATGTCGGGACATGGCTTTAAATTTGCACCGGTGATCGGCGAGTCGCTTGTCAACATGCTGGAAGGCCAGCGTGACCAGCGGCTGGAATTTCTACGACTGGCTCGGTTTGCGGACAATCGGCCAGCATAGGTCGATAAAGCCTTCGACCTGCGTTGTCAATTTCAGGTAAGCCTGTCAGAATCAGGCGTCAAGAATTATGGAACGGAATCAAAATGAGTGAACGAGTAGATGCGATCGTAATTGGATCGGGCCCCGGCGGCGAAGGCGCAGCCATGCAACTGGTCAAAAACGGCAAGAAGGTAGTGCTTTTCGAACGGCATAGCCGGGTCGGCGGCGGCTGTACTCATTGGGGCACGATCCCCAGCAAGGCGTTGCGGTTTTCAATTTATCGATTAACCGAAGCGCTCAACAATCCACTTTTCGAAGATGCGGGAGTCAATGCAAAAGTCACCGTTGCGGACCTACGGAAAAGTGCTCAAGCAATCATCGATAAACAAGTTCAGATGCGCGGCGGGTTTTATGGCCGTAACGATGTAAAAGTGGTTCAGGGGCATGCTCGATTCACCGGCCCCAATACGATCGTCGCCGACAACACCGAGTATTCAGCGGAACATATCGTTCTGGCAACGGGTAGTCGTCCCTACCGTCCTGAGAACATTGATTTTTCGCACCCTCGAGTTTTTGACAGCGATACGATTCTTGACATCGCGTTCCTTCCCCAATCGATGACAGTTTTAGGCGCAGGTGTGATTGGATGCGAGTACGCATCGATGTTTCGCAACCTGAGAACCAAGATCAATCTGGTTAACGGTCGTGACGAGTTGTTAGATTTTCTGGACGACGAAATCTCAGACGCTTTGGGTTACCACATGCGGGAGCGTGGAGTGGTAATTCGCCACAACGAGAACTTCCAAAAAATTGAAAGCATGGACGACGGCGTGATTGTTCACTTGGAAAGCGGCAAGCAATTCAAGTCGGAAGCTTTTTTGTGGGCAGCAGGGCGAACCGGTAATTCGAACGATCTCGGCTTGGAAACGATCGGGATCGAACCGGACAGTCGCGGCTATGTTGCGGTCAACGATTGTTATCAAACTAAGGTTGAGAACGTGTATGCGGTTGGCGACCTGATCGGATTTCCTTCTCTGGCAAGTGCGGCTTACATGCAAGGGCGAGCTGCGGCCTCACGTATTCTGGGAAGCGAAGATGGTTGCGTGTTGGCCTCGGAAATCCCGTCTGGAATCTACACAAGTCCCGAAATTAGTTGCATCGGGCGCACCGAAAAAGAATTGACCGAAGCCAAGGTTCCTTACGAAGTCGGAATTTCGCAGTTCAAAAATCTGGCTCGCGCGCAGATCATAGGGCAAACGGTAGGAATGCTAAAAATCCTCTTCCATCGCGAAACGTTGGAGGTGCTTGGCGTGCATTGCTTTGGCTTTAATGCCTCCGAGATCGTTCATATCGGTCAAGCGGTGATGAGTCAAAAAGGCGAAGCAAACAACCTTCGCTATTTTATGAACTCGACCTTCAACTATCCAACCTTCGCCGAAGCGTATCGAGTAGCCGCCTTGAACGGTTACAACCGTCTGTTCTAGAGTTCGAAATAGTTCCCTCTCAAGGGACCACAATGGAAACCCGACGCGTTACGGCTTGTTGAAGTATTGTGTGTCACTCGTTTTTTTGTTGTTATGCCCCCTTTCCCCCGTCTGTTTGGTGCGCAGCACGAAACAGACGGAGGAGGAGGGGCAATAAATTAAAAGGTTAGACGGACAAGGAAGGCTACGATGCCGGGCAAGCCGCTGGTGGGTCGGCTCCGCTGGTAATCAGCCTCAACAAACGATGCAGGTTGAACGAACTGGTCAACCAAAGCCACTCGTTGCGGACTCGATCCAATCCGCGAGTCAAAAACTGACGCGCACCAAAGTGACTCTTGATCATCTCGCACTTTTGTAGAGATAGGGGAAATAAAACTGGGGTGTTGCGTATCTTAGTT
>CAZDBA010000142.1:0-12545 GCA_964503615.1 uncultured Pirellulaceae bacterium | reverse complement strand
ACTCAGCTTCCTTGGGCTCGGTTGATTCCGGTTCGTCAGCGTCTTCTGGATCATCCATCTGATCCTCACCGCCCTGCCCTTCTGTTTCTTCTTCGGTCTCTTCGGCGTCTGGATCGATTTCGCCGCTTTCGATTTTCGCTTGCCGCATCGATTCAGTCGACGGCAAACCGCGAGTTGAACTGCGCGAACTCATTTCAATGTCGACCAACTCCTGAAGTGAGAAATCTTCTGGCCAATCCAAGCCCGCGATCGTCAACATATCTTTGTAGACTACCAATGAATCAAGAATCTCATCCGCAAGATCGCCGTCCATCAATCTTGGATACCGCTGCATCACGATTGCAAATTTTTCGTAACACTCTTCGTAGGTCGTTAACGCACCTTTTTTGGTTACTCGGCGCTCGCCAGTTTTTGGATCTAATTCGTATTCGTCATCGAAAATACTTTGCCTTTGAAGCTCTTGAGCATCATCCATTAGCTGTCTGGCCAAAATAGTGATTTCGTCTTTCTCAGCCCGAGTACGAATTCGCCAGTAGCGGTAGTTGATCGTGCCCCGGTATTTATCGATCGTACGCATGTCAGTCAGCAACGCGCTAATCTCTTCGAGAATCTTGCGACCTTTAAACTTTTCGTCCTGTGGGATTTTCTCAAATACCATTTGGTCAACAGCCGCCATCTCACTATTCTGGCGAAAGATCGCCTTCTTAGCGATTAAATCTTGCTCGTCGTCTCGTTGGTCATCCGGAATATTCAGGACTGCCAATTCCTCTTCGGTGAAGGCCAGCTTTTCTTCGATCTCTGTCTCGATTTCTTCGCGCACACCCTTGGGAGCGAGCTTGTCCAACTGTTTCCGCTTCCGCTCAAGGGTCTCTTCGATGCGAGCAAGATCCTCAAGGCTAACGATTTGCCCTAGCGTGTTTCCCAATGGAACATCGCCGTATTCCAGCCATTCTTCGTGGGCACGTCCCCATAGCAACTGGATCGCTTCGTCCGTGCGAAACTCTTTACCGATCGCCGCAGCCGAACTGCGAAGCTGCGAGGGACGCTTCATGTAAAACATCATGTCACTGGACATCTGCCGGTAACTTTTTTCTTCTACCTTATTTCGCGACTTGTCATACCATTGATACGCCAGCAACCAATTGTCGTGTAAGTAGGGTGCACCCAAGTTGTAATCTTCCTTCTCAATTCCAAACTGAGCCATCTCGTCGTGAAACTCGGTATCGGTACGAAAGATCCTTCGAAACTGTCGTTTCTCGTCGGCAACACCTAATTTCAAGCCGGTAAACTGACCGAGGTTGTCCGTCATACGATGATCACGATAGTTGGGCTTAAGCCCTTTTGTCAGAAACGAAATCCCCTTCCTGACCCAGCGATAGCGATATTCGTAATCGTCGAACTCCATCGAGATGTTGTAAGACATGTTGTGCGCCTGATACTCCCAAACTTTGATAAAGTTCGGTTGAATTTTGACTAGCGCGTTAAGTGTTGATTCCAGTTGGTCCCAGTTATGTTTCTTCTTGTGCTCAATCGCTTGCATCCAAAGCAAGTTGACTGCTACACCACGCAGCCCCAGTGAGGCGAGCTTCATTGTTTCGCTGGCGGGATCGATCTCAGTCATCTGCCCCTGTGACAATTCGTATTCTTCTCGAAGATCGGCCAACTGACCACCCGACTTGGAATCAACACTCGCCGGACGCGCCACCAACGATAGTGGAATAAGCAAACAGGCGATGATCACGATGTAAATAATTTTTCGAAAGAACGAGCTATTGTTCATTTTGCGATTTCCCTTGTCTTGAGGAAAAAGTAACCCAGCACGCTAAGCCCAACACAAAACGAGATCGTTACTGCCAACGAAACCAAAATTCGATTGTTGTCGATTGAGTAACCGTATGTCAGATAGTCTGAAAAATCGAATTGTTTAAAGTCAGGAACGATATATGTGAGCGCGTTCAGGCACAATATTAGAAAGTAATCCAACTGGTCGATCAGAGTTGTCAGAATACCTGTCTCCAAATCAGATTGCATGTTTTTCTGAGTAACCAGTCGAATAAAAGATTCGATCGGCCCTCCACCTACCGCATCGGGTTGCAGCATTGCACGGATATTCGGCGAGCAAACCCCGATTAGAATCGCGACGAGACTGGCGATCATCACGATTGGGGCGCTCAGAAAAGTACTGAACGCAACTCCCATCGCGACGATGACCATCATCTGGCACCAGATCCCCAAGTAGCCTTTGAGAAAGTTAAACCAATAAGTCCGGTCAGCGGCTCGGAAGTAAATGTCGGCCCGCGCAACACCCAGATACTGGCCTCGATCTTCGCATCGTAAAACCAAATCGAGATTTCCGTTGGCGGCATAGTCGTCGAACAGATCAAACACACCTTCGGTAACGGTACCATCCGTTTCAATTCGTCTTCCGGGAAGCTTGCGGGCAATTGCTCGTTCCTGGATCGTGTATTCGTTGGTTTCGAAAATAATCGGGTTGGCAACGAACCTTGGCCCTGTTTCTTCTTCGTTCAGCCTACTTTGGATTTGCAAACTGCCAATCACTCGCTTTTCGATATTACCCTTGTTGGTTCGAAAAACCCCAAGCGTCATTTCCAATGGTAGTACTTCTGAATTCCGAAAGTTGCCTTCCCTAAAGTTCCTGAACTGAAACTGAGCGCGGGATAGAGAACTGCTGGTAAGCGATGTTCCCCCCTCAACAAAGCCGCGATAGGTCCATTCTCGACCGACGTTAATCCCCGTCGAATTCGGTTCACCGGTCCGGTCATAGAACTGGATCTGATTACAGTATTCGGGAACTCTGGCCTCAAAGTACCCCAAGGCTGGCCCTAAGCGAATTTCGGCATCGCCGCCTGCATAGAAATCGACATCGTTACTTTCCGGCCGGTTACCCAAAACTTTGACGGGATGATAGTGGCCGGCATTGGGGACTACGACCACTCGCTGATAGATTACTTTGCCATCAACACGCGTCGTTCTTCGGAGAATATTGTCTTGGTATTTGGGCGGTTTGTCAGCAACGCGTACTTCTTCGACAACCTCAATGCGATGACTATGATCCGAGTTGTAACCGGTCGTCGCCTCCATAATGGCATTCGAAGAAATGCGTCGCCCCTCGGACAAGTCTTGATCGGGATCAACTTCCTTGAATTCCGCAATCGTGTTCGTATCTCCTGCAATCTGGTGCGTGTGTGAAAGCCCGCCCCAAACGAATAGGAAACTGATAACACCCATCAAGGCCAACAACCCCGTCCCCAGAATGCCGAAGCCTACGATCCGCCCTATGACGATTTCCGTTGAGCGAACCGGTTTGGTCACGATCGTATAGATCGTTTTCTTTTTGATGTCGTCTGGCAGACTAAACGCACTGATCAACAGGCCCATCATCAACACCAGTAATTGGGTGCCCCAGAGGACAAAGTTAACGTAAATGCGGTCAGGATGATCGGAGCCTCCGCTCATAAACCATCCACCAAACAAAAGCGATATGGCAAAGATTCCAAACGTCACCAATATGACGCGCCGTCGCAATGCTTCTTTGATTGCCAACCGAGCGATCGCCATTACACGCGTAAACGAAGTCCCAAAAAAATCGCCCGGAGCTTCGGCGCATACTTGAGCTACCACATAGAACGCTTCGAAGGGCCCATGTCGGAACGCGGTAACCAGGTAGCCGAAAAACAGTCCCAATGTTGTGGCTGCGAGCAACAACAATCCCAAAATTCCCGCAGCAGGACCTATCCATTCGAAGAAGTTACTAAAATTCTCAACGACCATCGTTGTTTACCGACCTGTGGATTCGATGTTTCTCGATTGTTTTTTGTTCTGGAGCGAACGCTGAACTTTGTCGAGCGTTCGCAGTTTGTTTTTACTTTTGCAATTTGGCTTTTTCTACGCCTTGGGATACACGGCCCGGACGTTCCTCGCTTTCACGAACGATCGTTAGGAACAAATCTTCGAGCGTTGTACGAGGATTCTCAATTCCAACCAATTCGCCACCATGTTTTTCGATCAGCGCTCGAATCTCCTCTTCGGCTTCCTTGTTCAAGCCCCTGGCAGTTACTTGAGTCTCAGAAGTAACTTGCAAAAGATCGTCGACGCGTCCAAGCTCTTTCAGATCGCCTTGATAGAGAATCGCGATTCGATCACAGACGTCTTGTACGTCGGCCAGCAGGTGACTGCACATCACAACTGTCTTGCCCTGATTCTTGAGGTCAAGAATCATATCTTTCATCTCGCGAGTTCCCAGCGGGTCCAAGCCTGAAGTCGGCTCGTCCAGTAGCACCAGATCCGGGTCATTGATCAGAGCTTGGGCCAATCCGATCCTTCTGGTCATCCCTTTTGAGTACTCTTTCAGCTGTCTTCGCTTGGCCCAGGACAATCCGACTTGGTCAATCAGCTTCGCCACTCGCTCCTTGCGAAGTGCGGCTGGCATGTCAAACAGACGGCCGTAAAAGTCCAGTGTCTCTTCAGCAGTCAAAAACTTGTACAGATACGATTCCTCGGGCAAGTACCCGATCCGTTCGTTCTTGGTGACCTCCGAAGCGTCTTTACCGAACACAAGCGCCCTACCCGAAGTGGGGAACAGCAGCCCAAGCAGCAACTTGATCGTAGTCGACTTGCCACTACCGTTGGGCCCCAACAGCCCAAACACTTCGCCTTTGCGAATCTCCAGATCCAAAGCCTTGAGAGCCTTAACTTTTTCACGCCCCCAAAAGTCCCGATAGATTTTGGTCAAGTTTTGAGTTTCGACAACGATATTCGGATCGTAGTCCGGATTCGTCTGCTCCAACCGCTTAGCCTTACTTTTGGCTTTAGAATCTTGTTTGGCGCTTGCCATGTATTTTCTCCGGGGCGATTCGTTTCGCCCTGTTCTCTCTGTTCCTATCCCGGAACAGTTGGTCGAATGTCAAATAAGTCGAATGAGTATCAATTTAACGAAATGGCGGGAGCTTCCCGTATCTGGATTTACGCCGCAAAATGGCCATGAGTTCGCCCCAAATTTAATTCGAGGGCAAGCACGAACGATTACGACTGATATTTATGCCACATGAACTGAATTCATAGGGAAAACCAGCTCAAAAGGGTTCAAAAAGTTTACACGATTAACCCTAAAAAAAAAGGCGCCTACTCCTCCCTGCCTTTACAAGCCGCTCCATTTCGACCACAAAAACGTCTGCCAACCGGCCGATTCGCTTTCACGTTTTAGACTTCCATGAACCAACCTCAGATAGACGACTTGCAGACCCTCCTGGCCCAACTGTACGAACGTGTTAACTACGAACGACAAGCTGGGCTGAAACGCTTCGAATTTAAGCTGGACGGGATTCGCCAGTTGCTAAACGCACTGGATAATCCTCATCTTAAATGCCCCGTGATCCACGTTGCGGGCACCAAAGGCAAGGGCTCGGTCTCCAAGATGATCGCGGCAATACTCAGCGAGAGTGGGTTAAAAACTGGCGTCTACACTTCGCCCCATCTGGAAAAGATTAACCAGCGAATCGCGGTCGACAATCGTTCCATCAGCGATGAGGATCTCGCGACTACACTTGCTGATATCGGGCCGGCCGTGGAAAAGATCGACCAGCAAAACAAGCTCGTGGACCTGCGACCGCTTTCCTTTTTCGAGGTGATCACCACGGCTGCGTTTTACCATTTTGCCAAAGTTAACTGCGAAGCGGTTGTCCTGGAAGTCGGAATGGGTGGTAGATTGGACTCAACTAACGTTTGCAAGCCCAAGTTGTGTGTGATCACCAATATCAACTTTGACCACACGCGGCAATTGGGCAACTCGCTGGACAAGATCGCACAGGAAAAAGCGGGCATCATTAAACCGCATATTCCACTGATCTGTGGCGAGACCAAACTTCAACCCAAGAATGCGATCCATGCGGTCGCCAAGTCGGCTGGTTCCGAAGTCTGGCAGATGAATCGCGAATTCACGACGATTTACGATCCCGAACAAAACGCCAGTTTGGAAGAAGAGGAAACCGATTCCGGCACACAAAAGAAATATCGCACGACGACTTTTGATACTTGGGGGCGCGTCGATAACGACAAAAACGGTTGCGAGTGGTCGATCGATGATGTGCAACTAAAGATGCTGGGAGCGCACCAAGCTACAAATGCTTCCGTTGCGATCGCAGCCGTGCAACGTTTGATTCACGACGGGTGGCAAATCTCGACCAAGCAAATTCGAACCGCGCTTAGCCAAATTCAATTGGAAGGCCGCACTGAGGTAGTCTCCGAATCTCCAACGGTCGTGCTCGACATCGCTCACAATGTCGTTTCAATCGAAGCTTTGTTGCAAACCTTCGAACACAACTTCCCCCGCTGGAAGACGGCCGCCCGCAAACGATTGATGTTGGCGGTTAGTGCGGACAAAGATTCGGCCGGAATTCTGCGAATGCTGGTCGATACGTTTGACGATATCGTACTGACCCAATACGAGTCGAATCCACGGTTCGTACCGGTCACCGATCTACACGAAACGGCAGAAGTGGTCCGAGAAGGTCTGAAGACAGAAGCAAAGATTCAAACCGCTCCCACTCCAGAAGCAGCATGGCAGTTGTTGCAGGCCGATATGGCCGCGGACGATTTCGTCTGCATCACTGGCAGCGTTTTCTTGATCGCGGAAATGCGAGCGGTGCTTTTGAACAAGTAAGTACATAAAAAAAACAGTCGCCATAAGCGACTGTTTTTGAACTGTCTGATTTAAGGTCCGGGCTGTGTTACTTGACCAATTTCAGTGCAGCGATGATCTCATCGGCGCCTGGGGTCAAATTACGAAGTTTGGCCACCAACACTTCTTTCTCAGAAGAAGAAGCCTTTTCTGCTCTTCGTTTGATTTGTGTGACCTTCTTTTTTCGGTGTCGGCGACGACGAAGTTCGCGTCGTCTTTCACTACCTGGCATTAAATTCTCCAATCGTGTTTCATTAAGTCGCCCAGTCTATGGGAAAACTGGACAGGTTTCAACGGACGATCCCGCGATATTTATCGGTGGTTTTGCCCGTCGGCTACAAGATTTGAGCAAATTCAAGCCAAATACCAATCTCTCAGCTCACACCAAAATTCCCGATAGGCTCATTTCGGTCTGCGAAAGCCGGAATCTGCCGCCCCATTCGAGGCTTTCATCGCGAGACTTCCCAGCATCGTCTTCGTTTCTTCGACTGCGACCCGCAGTTAATTGGACATGTCATCATCCATCAGGGTTTACTGAACCGATTCGTAGATCACACCTGGTTCATAGGCTTCAATCGGCTCCAGCATTGGGGCAGGCGCGAACGATTCAAACGTCTCTGGAGCTTCAATCGGCTCAAATGAATCGAGAGCTTCAGACGCTTCAAACACCTCGATGTTCAACGGCTGTGTTTGGATCCACTCAGCTGATTCTGCGGCACTGCTCTCCAGCTGGCACAAAATCCCAGCGATGATTCGCGGGTTGCTCGAGTATTTATCGATCGAGTGCACTGGCGAATTCTCATCGGTCAAATCAACTTCGTCCAAATAATCAGGTTGGCCAAGCTTTGAAGAGACTAGATAGTTGCACATTCCCGAGCCACGGTACTTTCGGCGACAGAGGTTTTTATTGTTTGCCCAAATCACTCTGTCTTTCTCATTTACAAATGCTCGCATCCGTTTTGTATTCATCTGCAACGCATCGCGATCCAACTCGCAGTGAATAAAATCACGGTTGAAACCGGGAACAATGAGTGACACGTAAAACGGCTCCGCTGTGGAAAGGTGAGTCGGTGATTGCAATGCGGACACGATCACTTGTCCTCCAAAGCTGTACCCCAACAAAATCGGGCGAGGCCCTTGCAGTTGGTCCAGCATCGCCCGCATTGCGGTGCCTTCTTCAACCGCTCTGCGGCTTTTCATGTTCGCGTCTTTTCCGATTAGGCGGTATTCTCGTTCCGAGCGCCAACTCCAAATCAGGTAGCGAACGGGAGTTTGGTTTGTGCGATTCTGAAACACATTCTGATAAAGCGTGAGTCCACCATTGATCGCCCAATTTGAATTGGTCAAGTTCCCATGGGTGTACACAACTGTGCGGGTGCACGGATCGGAATCATGGGATGTTTTGAAATCGGCGAACTGCTTGGGCTTTAGTTGCCCATCGACCAGTCGCGACCATTCCAGCTTTGCAGGATCGCTCGAACGATTGGCACTAGCGCGAGATGACACCAACCAGATCTCATCACCTGGGTGAAACTGCTGCGTCGCAAGCATTTGGCAGACGTGTTCACTTCGGCCGTGATCGTCAGCCAACGAGAATGATGAGATAGAGGCCAGAAACAGGAAGCATAGCAAACTGCTCACGATTGGACTTGAGCAGCGAGTGAGCCAACCGGCAAAGCACATCGGCTTTGAAAGTGATTTGAATGTGGTTCCAAAAAAGGGCATGAGACCGACCGAACGATTGAATCAATACAACCTGATTAACTTGCCTGAAGTGCATGCTCGCCTGCAATCGATGCACTTTGCCTAGAAGGATAGATCACAATTAAGCAAATCAATGAACGTAATTTCCAATTGTTGACAAAAAACATCACGTTCAACTTGCACATCATTATTTCGAGTGTACGTTTTCGTGACTCAGAAAACAGACCGAGTCAAATACCCCACAACTCAAGGAAACTAAACGCGTTTCAAGATCAGCCTTGACCGGCTTGGTAGCCCGTCGAATCTGATATTCAGTAAGTTACTGCCTGCCTTTGAAACGCCTAGTAGGAAGAGAGAGCAAAATGAAAAAGCTCATTTGCCTGGCAACGATCGGATTTATTCTTTCCATGACGGTAGGATGCGCCAATGGCCCTATCAGGAACTGGCTGCAAGGTTCCTCTCTGCAGGGTGCCCCTTGTAACTCGTGCCAACCACCTTTGCAGCCAAGCTTTGGATCACAGTCGGTCGCTCCTTGCACAGACGGTTGCCAAACAAGTTCAGCGATCCCCAACCAGATTATCCAACCCACTGGGAGTGGTATCGCTGGTCCAATCGCACCGTTGGAAACCTCTTACTACTCCGCGAACGATCCAACTACTCAGACTTACCAAACGCAACCCTATGGTGGTCAAAACCCGCCCGTATATGGAAACATTCCAACTAACCTGGAACAGGCCGGACAGGGCTTTGGTGGAAGCGGCGCTCGCGGTGGTGGGCTGGCACCTCCATCATTGAACTTTTCCCTCGATGGGCTGGGGCAATAATTTGCAAAGAGTTTTCCAATCGACTGCTGTCAGTCTGTAGACCTCTTTCGTGACAGGTTCGTTTAAACGTCTCTATAAACGTCCGGAAAACATCAAAAACTGACGAAATCATCTTCCCGGTATAAACGGCAAAAGACCACATGGTTTTTTGCCGTTTACCTATTTAGTGGATGTAGAATAGTCTTATTAAGCGGTCGCGATCTGACGACCTATTCGCCCATGCAACCGAGTGCTAAACGATGTCTATCAGCCAACAAGCCAACTCAGAAAAACGAATGGTATCTTTCTTCGCTGTCGCTTTGTTGGCTTTGTTCTTTTCTAACGATGTTGCCGCACAGGAAAATGAAAACCCGGAAGATAGCCCGACGAGCTTGAGCTATTCTGATCCGACCGAGTTTCGTTGGAAAATCGGATGCACGATCGTTGGTAGCGCGGATAAGTGCAAGAATATGATCGTCACGCTTCCGGTACCGAGCGACTGGCCTGAACAGACTGCCATCTTGGATTCCGAAGACTTTCCACCCGAAGTTCGGGTTACGAAGTACCGAACCTTGGACGGTGGAGTCAAGCAATTGATTATGTTGTTACCCAGCGTGCCAGCCAACGAAGAGATCACAATATCACAAACATATCGTGTCCGAGTCAGCCGTATCAATGCGGCACGCGAAACGGCATCTTTAAAGATCCCAAAAAGAGTCGAGAAAGAAAATCGGCCTTATCTTGGCGTCAGCCCGATGATCTCGTTTCGAAATACTAAAATGCGAACGATGGTCAAACAGATCGCTAACGATCATGAAACAGCTTGGGCAAAAGTCGAAGCGATTTATGACTGGGTTCGTGACAACATAGAAGAGACCGAAGATCCCTCAGAAGATACACTCAGCGTCTTCCGCGCCCGAGCAGGCAATACCGAAGACAAGGTCGCGCTGTTCGTTGGGATGTGCCGAGCGTTAAAGGTTCCGGCTCGCATGGTATGGGTCGACGGGAATCAAACCGCTGAGTTTTTATTGGTGAACGAAGACGGTTATGGAACTTGGTATCCCTGCCAGGTTGCCGGCCCGCGTGAATTCGGATCGATGTCTGACCTGCGAGTCGTTTTGCAAAAAGGTGACAACTTTAAAGTCCCCGAGAAAGAGGATCCGCAAAAGTTTGTCGCCGAGTTCGCGATCACAAAAGGCAAAATACGTCCAAGCGTCGAGTTTACACGTGAACTGTTGCCGGAGCAAAACTAATGGGCAAGCTTGTGCCGCCGATCCACATTCTTTCGATGGGTCTAATGTTGATAGGGTTCGCATGCAACTTGTTTGCCCAAGACCCTGAAGCGATACACGCGAACTTGATGAACGAACTGTCGCAGACCAGCGGTTCCAATGTCGACCCGGAAACCGGTGAAACTGTTTGGAAGTTCGGTATCCGGATCACTTCTGCAAACGGCGCTTCAAAAATTACGGCAACCTGCCCAGTTCCGATTGAATGGCCCGAACAGACAGTTGTCGAGCTTGAAAAGAACCATTCGGACAACGTCAACCGAATCTCGTTTAAGCGGTTGACTGCAGAAGTAAACCAAATGGTGGTTAAGATCAACGAACTTGGTCCAAACGAGGTTGCGGAGGCGACAGTAACGTTTCGCATTCAAAAATCGCCTCAAGTCATACCCGAAAATGTTGACGAACTTCGCATCCCTGAAAGAACTCCCTCGAAAATTCGCAAGTACCTCTCGCCGAGCCCGTTTATTGAAAGCACTAACCGGCAGGTCAAAACGGCTGCAACGGAAATCGAGTTCGCTGAGGGCGCAACCGATTGGCAAAAGGTGGAGCAGATTTACGATTGGGTGCGTGAAAATATCGAGTACAAGTTTGATACACAGATTCACTCTTGCATGGATGCTCTGGATTCCGGCTTTGGAGATTGCGAAGAGTTGTCATCGCTGTTCATTGCTATTTGCCGAATCAAAAAGATCCCCGCGAGAGCAGTTTGGATTCCCAGCCACACCTACCCTGAGTTTTATCTGGAGGACGCAGAAGGCAACGGGCAGTGGTTCCCTTGCGAGGCCGCCGGCCAACGTTCATTCGGCCATCTAAGCCAGCCACGGCCGATTCTTCAGAAGGGTGACAAGTTCAAAGTGCCGGGCAATGCTGATCCGACTCGCTATGTCCAACCCACAATGGTTGCCAAAGAAGTCAACGGTCAACCGACCCTGGAATGGATCGCGGAACAAGTTTTCGAGGTCCCTGAAACAGAGACTGCCCCAGAAACGCAGCCGGGATCTCAAACCCGATAGTAACGGTTTTGACGTAAGCACCTTTGGCGATATTAAATAGCTGTTCTGTGGTTGTCGTTTACGAGATTGTTGGGACAATCTACGTTCACGAAAGAACTTCAGGACACAATCAATGCCCAAAAAGCCTGCCCGCGTAACCGCGCCACGCCTTATCCAGATGAAACAGGATGGCGAGCGTATCACGATGCTAACCGCCTACGATTACACGATGGCCAAATTAGTCGACGCCGCCGGGGCGGACGTTATTCTGGTCGGCGATTCGATGGCGATGGTCGTCCAGGGGCATGAGAACACGTTGCCCGTTACGCTTGACGAAATGATCTATCACGCGGAGATGGTAGGGCGCGGAACCGAACGAGCAATGGTTGTTGTTGATCTGCCGTTCCCACTAAACCATTTGGGGATCCATGAAACGGTCGCCGGAGCCGGGAGAATCCTCAAGGAAGCAAGAGCTCAAGCCGTAAAACTGGAAGGCGGTGCTGATCAAGCCGATGTGATCGCGGCTTTGGTCGCCACCGGAATTCCGGTAATGGCGCATGTTGGTTTGCGACCGCAAAGCGTCCATGCGATGGGCGGGTATCGAGTCCAAAGAGATCTGGACAGATTGTTGGAAGACGCAGTTGCTGCTGAACAAGCGGGAGCGTTTAGCGTCGTAGTCGAATGCACGCCAAGAACCGTTGCAGCGGCAATCACGGAAAAGGTCAGCATCCCGACGATCGGAATCGGAGCTGGACCTGATTGTGATGGTCAGGTTCTGGTTATCAACGACTTGATCGGAATGACATCGGGGTATGTGCCATCGTTCGTGAAAGCCTACGCAAATGTCAAAGAGGAAATCTCAAACGCGGTCGCCGAGTGGTGCAAAGACGTTCGAGAGAGTACTTTTCCCGACGAAAAGCACTCGTTTGAATAATCGGCATCAATTCCAAGGTCGAACTCAAGCCGATGCGGTATAGACTCTGCGAAGCACGAGAGCAGTAAAGCGATAGACATTGTCGCCTTGCGCTCCGCAAAAGATCCAGATATATGGCGCACTACT
>CAZDBA010000141.1:0-12585 GCA_964503615.1 uncultured Pirellulaceae bacterium | reverse complement strand
TCAAGCGCGATTCGCTCGTCGACGTGTCGCTGTGATTTGCGGGGTGTCTCAAAAACAAACCCTTGCAAGCCGGCGCGGATCACAAGAGCTTTGGTGGTGTGAACGTTGACGATTGCCAAAGACTCAGATGGGACGTAGTGGACGAGGCAACGAGTCCTGAAGCTCGCAGCACGTCAAGGATTCGTACCCTCATCTACCGTCTATCTATCCAGAACCGTGCTGAATTCCATATTATCGGAGCCAATCACTTTGCTGAGGTAGACACCATTACTGGAGTTGAGTGGAACCTGAACAGTGATCGTGACTTGGGTAACTGCTTCGTCAATTACTGCTGGCGTAACGTTGATATCGCTTTCCCGTACACGAAAAACACCTAAGATGCGGGCGATTTCAGCCTCTACATTGGCGGATGTCGTTTGAGCAATTCCGGCTTCTCGAGCCCCTGCAATGACTCCCGTTCTCAATGTGTCGGAGATCGTCATCACTCGAGAAACTTCAAACATGCCGAACACGAGCAACAAGACCATCGGGCACACAATTGCAAACTCTACGGCAGTTGCTCCGCGGCGATCTCGACTGTTCAATCTAGGACGATACCGATTCATTATCAGGTTACTCTACGTTTAGTTTTATCTTCTATTATTAATCGACCAGTTGTGTTCGGAACCGACCGAGCAGATCGGCAAAAGCCTGTCTTAACTCTTCTTCGCTCAAAGCAGTAAAATTTTCACCGCCCGTTTCGTTTGCGATATTCTCCATAACATTAATATTACCACCAAACGAAATCGTATGAACTATCACACCGTTCTGTTGAGCAGTGGTTGCGACGGTCAGCGGATCGGGCCTGGTCACCGCAGCTTGGTTACCATCGGACAACATGATGACATGCCTTGAAGCGTTGGGATCATTCAGAGCTGCCAAGCTGAATTCGAGTCCATCAAAAAGACTGGTGCCCAGCCCTAACGCCGGATTGTCATCGACATATGATTGAAGCGTTTGATTGATTGCATTTGCTTGTGGAGAAATGACGATAGTTAGCGGTTGTTCCAAACGTGCATGGTCTGCATCGAGTGCAGAAGCGACCCCTGTTTTCGCAACTCGGCTGTCACCGGCACCGCCCCCGAAAGTGACAAGTGCAACACGGGCGTTCGGATTGACAGCTTGCATCGATTCCAGAAACAGTTCCACGGTATCCGTCACTTCAAACCATCGGCTACCCGGTAAAGGTACCTCATGAATGGATGATCCTCCTGGCGGAAAATCCCCCGAAGAAGAAGTTCTGTTCATCGACCGTGATGCATCCAGGCACAAAACAAGATCCAACGGACGAGTACTGGCTAGCGCGTCGGCAGCAACATCAACCGTTTGTCTTCCGCCAAGAAAGGTGGAAAGAAAAACATTGACTTCTCTTTGGTCCTGTGCCACGGGAGCACCCACATGGACGGCCGAAATAGGAAAGTTGTTTGAATTGGTTGCGACAAACGTAGGCTCCAGAGCAGCGCGGTCTGCAACGCTGCCGAATCGAATCTCGTTTGCATCAAATCCCGGATGATTCGGACGATCTATGTTCAAGTCATACAAGCGACCGCCAAGACTACGGGCCCGGTCAATACGGCCGTCGAATTCGGTATCCGCAATCACTTTGACCAAGGCTGAGCGGGCAGAAAGGTCTGCAGAATTTTGCACATTGATCTGGCTGAACAACATCCAATTACTGTTGATAGTGAGCGCAGCAATCGCGAGCATCGCAGTCACAACAAGAGCAAGTAATGGGATAATGGCGCCAGCACGTCGATTACTAAAGTTCAAAGGACTATTCCTCTCGAAATGAATAGTGTTGCGAAACAATGTCTCTGCCCAATAAAATCGAGCTGAAAGTTGAATTTTGGCGAGAGTCAATGATGACCCTTGATTCAATGACTTCACTGTCGAGTCGACTGAGAACCACATCGCAACCTTGGAGGCCAAGCGAGACGGCGAGCGCCTCCATGTCCGTTTCAATCGAGGTTAAAGGCGTAGATGATTCAATGACTCGATGAGCAGCCGTTGAGGCCAGCAGCTGGCCCTGTTGTTTGAGAGTGAGCATCCTTGAGACCTCTACCGTGCCGAGCCAGACTACAATGAGGACCGGCAGACATACAGCGGCTTCAATAGCAGCTATACCTCGGCGGTTATTGGTAAATCGTTTTCGTTTTCGAGTTCTCATGCCCGAAACCTAGCTCAGAAATCGGTACGTGAACCGGAATTCGAAAAAGTACAGTGTTGCAATTTGGCAACATTAGAACTGGTTTAGCTCACAACCGGTTCAATCCGAATTTTCGCCAGCACCAAAACACGGTACTGTTTTAGAGAACACAAAAAAATCGGCTACACACCGAAAAGTGTTGGGAAGATACTGAAGCGGAACACCATGGTGCAGAGATCATCGCCGTTCGAAGGCTAAATAAGGGCACCGATCAAAAGCCCCAAATTTATCGCGGAGGGGCACAGACGAACAGTTGCACAGACGCTTGGCAAATTCGGGTCAAGATGCAGCGAAGCGTCAACCAACTTCGAATGACGCTGACGCTAAAACGAAGCTATGCGCTTTTGGCTTTTAAAATTGCCTTTTGCAAGCGGGATTTTTTTCGAGCCGCTTTATTCTTGTGAATCACGTTGTTCGCCGCAGCTTTGTCCAAGCTTTTGGCAGCGATTGGATAGGCAGCTTCGGCAGCAGCGATATCCCCAGACTCGATAGACTTTTTGATCTTTTTGATCTTTGTCTTCATAGCCGTTTTGATCGACTTGTTTCTTTCGTTGCGAACTTTGTCTTGGCGAAGTCGCTTCTTGGCACTGGCTGTATTTGGCATCTGTTTAAAATTGTTCAAATGTTATTGATTTTGAGTCACGCAATATCGTGTTTTTGAGCTCGCTTGTCCATAGGCAAAATCGACCAAAAAGAGGTGAAACTTCGGTAAATCGTGGGAATCGAGCCAAAATGCTCAAAACCTCGAAAGCTTCATTTTGAACCGTTCATCGCTGGAAAATCGGGAGAAAACCGTTGTCCATCTGTAACATGATCAGATTACAGCTGGTCGTGTATTCCGGGGAAACGGTTCCACTCCAACTTCCGTCGGCAGCCTGTTCTCCGATGATTTTCGCGCAAAGCTTGTCTCTCCAAGGCTCCCATATCTCAGCTCCTTGGCTGTAAACCACCTGCGTGTAATACAGGTAGGTGTAGTGCCAATGACCATACTGGTCATCTTTCATGTCGTGAAGGTGCTTTTTGCAATAGGCCCACATGTCAGGAATATGCTCGCTTTCATAGTCTCCTGCGTTGTACAGTGCAGCCAACGCAGCTGCAGTGATCGCCGGGCGAGAAACACCACGACTGGACGTGCTGTACGAGATTCCCCCATCCGAATTCTTGCATTTGTAAATGTAATTTTTGGCAGCTTCCAGCGGTTGGGCGGGGACAACGATCCCACCGTTGCGACAACCCCGTAGGGCTTGGACTTGGGTTATCGTTGTAGACCCCTCGTCGAAATCGGAATCTTTGCTGCTGACGTATCCCCATCCACCCTCGCCAGTTTGGGCACTGATACTGAACTGAACGGCTCGCTCAAGGACCGCAATCAATTCGTCTCGGCGTTCGATATCCTCTTCTTCGCCCAAAACCTGTGACAGGAACAACATCGCAAATCCATGGCCATAGGTGTAGCGATGGTCACGCCTGGGATCACCTATCAAGCCGTTCTTTCTGCACTTGGTAAGCAAAAAATCTACCGCACCGCCAACGTTGTCCGCATAAGGGCCTTGAACCGTTGTGTTGCCGCTGCAAATCATTGCCAGTCCAGCCAGCGCGGTGATTGCGGTGGGATAGGTTTCGTGTTGCCACATACCTAAACGCGTTTGTCGCTTGGCCAGATATCGTAAGCCTTTCTCAACCGAACGATCAACCGCCTCCCGATCAGGCGTGGAAAGATTCAATCTACGCTGCCCTTTGCGAGTCGTATTTTGGCCATGTGCAATCGGACTGGCGAATAGAAAGGGGCAAGCTCCTCCGGCTAGTGCGGCAGCAAGACCAGCCAGCGCTGTGCGTCGCGTGCAGCACGAACCTTGCGGACAATGAGAAAGGGGGTGGACTAGCTTTTGAGAACCCGACATTCAACTCTTCTCGCAGAACATTTTGCTTGTCGGTATTTTACAAGCCATTCGCAGGCGATGTAAATGGAAATCGCTCTAGTTCTTAAAGTACAAGAGAGAACGGCTTAGACTTGTTCCTTTAACGTGAACCAGCTGAGCACGGCCAAAACAGCACTGCAAATAGAAAACACAATCGAAATCAGCTTGTTTGCGCCTTTGAACGGCGCAAGCCCACTCAGTCCCAAGAGACCAAATAGGAAATCGGCGAAGAACAAAACGAAAACGATGACCGCAATAGCCAAAGCCGTTATGCAAAGACCCTTTTGCATTAGGTTAATTACCTCTACTACCGTGTTCTCGGCAGACCTGCATTTTTTGTAACAAACGAAATGTGAAAATATTGGGGCGAGCGAAACAAGATCGACTGCCCAACCTCACGATAGTATAGTTCGAGGTTAATCTTTGTCACCCGCTGCATTGGGGTGTTGGGCAGGGATAAACAGCCCTCGATTATCCGCAATTCTCTAGTTCACAAGTACTCTCTTACTGGCAACAAGCGATTCCTTGGCACTATCGAAGACGACCACCTTAAACGCTCACGCTGGATTGTGCCAGTTATGCGGGATATTCGTTGGGGAATTCCCTCACTGCCAACAACTCAGAATTGTGTTTAGTATCGTCATCTAAATTCGAATCTCTTTTGTGATTCGTATTAATGTCTGGAATTCATCCGATTCACCCCTTCTTAATCACCCTTTTTTAAAGCAAAAACGGGCAGGAAATATCCGGATTCTCATCTGTAACGGCCTAAAAAAGCGATTGTGACGATAGAATATAGGAGTCAAATTTAGGTTCTTAAACTGTTGGTGGCAGACAATATTGGTAATGGAATCGGTAAGCCCTGAACGACGCGCTCACAATTTGGTGGAAGAAATCCGCGCGGATATCGACTTTGAACTGGACGACGCGATCACTGAAATCGTACGCAATCTTCCCGACGAGTATTTTGCAACGATTGATCACAAGAACCAAATAACGCATCTCAAAGCAATGGTTGCTTCAAGAATCTGCTCGATCGATGGGGAAATGTTCGTTCCCTGCGGCTCGGGAAATCAAATTGCGGTGATTGGACGGCAGAACTACCGTGGGCAGCTCGTTAAAATTTTGGGCCGGCTGCCTACCGGCCGCACGATTGTTCGCGCGAATGTGTTTACCTCAAACTCTTACGATTTCATTATCGACATTTTCGATTTAGAGCCTGAAGCGAACGACGCAACCGATTCTCAAACCAGCCACGCGGTATCTAACCCCGGTCTGAGCGCCGCCTTGGTCGATGAGGTTGGCTGTAGTCCAGAACAAGCGGAGCGGTTCATCAACAGTTTTGCCAGCTTTCGACCCGGCGAGCAAACTGCCATGCGTTTGCCTCAGTTGTTTGAAGCCTATTGCCGCCTCAGTGAACAAAAGACTTTCGTTCATTGGTGGCCCAAGTCAGTCGGTGACTGTAACGATCCACGCTTCACAATCGCAACGCGCCACGACGATGAAAAATTGATCTTTCAAACGGCGACCACATTACTGACCGAACAGGATGTTGATATTGTTCGGGCGAAAATGGGCGTACTGAACCGTTTTCCAACCGATTCACCTGAACCCCAAACGATTCTACTTTCTTTTCAAATTGGAATTCGTGACGACTTCGACCTATCTCGCTTGGACAAATTGGGCGAGCAATTGAACGATTGTGTGGAAAAACATGCCACGCATTCCTAGACTTTTTCTAAACCAACCGTAAACTCGTCGAATCGACACCTACTTAATCTGGCGAGGAACCTACAATGAAAACCGCAGTCTACACCGGTTCCTTTGATCCGATCACGCTCGGTCATTTGAACGTGATCCATCGCAGTATCCGCTTGGTCGACAATCTGGTTGTCGGAATCGGGCTTAACGTCAGCAAAAGCGGTATGTTCGCTCCCGAAGAACGGCTGGAACTAGTGCAACGAGTCACGGCCGACATCGAGAACGTTACGGTACAAACCTTTTCTGGCTTGGCGGTCAAGTTCGTTCGTAGTTGCGGTGCGAATTGCATGATCCGCGGCGTCCGTCCTCTGACCGATATCCCGGCCGAGATGACCATGATGATCGCTAATCGCCGGTTGGACCCTGAGATGGAGACGATCTTCCTGATGGCCGACGCTCAGTTTGCACACGTTTCCAGTTCGTTGATCAAACAGCTCACGCCCTTGGCCAGTGACGACCAACTCGCTCAATTTGTACCAGAGATGATAATTCCCGATCTGCGTAAAAAGCTCGCCAGCGTGTAACGACGTTTATAAAGTCGAATGCGCCGAATGGCTTCAACGTTGTTTACCTCTTCGAAAATCCTGGAACTCGGCCTCACGTTGATCCCAAACGGCCCAATCCAGTTTCTGACACTTTTTCGCGCGACAACCGCCCCAGTACACGCTGTACGCATCTGATTCTAAATCGACAAGCAACAACACATTTAGCTTTTCGGGGTCGTTCTCTTCAGCAAAGTACGCCACTACTTTCGAATCGGGTGCGAAATCGTATTTCTGAAAACGAGAAAGTTTAATCGGTCGCAAGCTGATCTCTTTTTTCGAAATCAATGCTCGATTACCCTGACGCAGTTCGAAAAACGTTCCCCGCGTATCAATGCTGGAAGAGGTAAGCAAAACTTCCTTGTCCGCGGCGCGAAACAAAACTTGCATGAACGCCGTTTGGTTGAGCACCGCGCCAGCAATGGCGAACACTGCCGAACAGACCAGCACCACGATCAACAAACGCCCCAGTGAAAATCGCATCGGACGCGCCTTTAGCCAGAGTACTCGGCCCAAGTTTTGGGCGTTTCGTAAACGCGCACTCGTTTCAACTGGGTATCCGCAATATTACCGTTTAGCCAATCCCAGATTTTGACTGCGATATTTTCGACGCTCGGATTCAACTCTGCGAACTCTGGCACGTCACGATTGAGATGCTTATGGTCCAGACGATCAATCACCAAGCGCTTTACCGTCTGTTCCAAATCCGCAAGGCAGACAACTTTCCCCGTAGTTGGCTCGACTGATTTACCAACGGTTACTTCAACCACATAGTTGTGGCCATGCCCTTCGGGGTTGTTACACTTCCCAAAAATCTCCCGATTCTGTTCGTCCGAGTAATCGGGGCAATGCAGGCGGTGGGCAGCGGAAAACTCGAACTGTTGAGTAACGGATACAAACTCGGCGGTGTCGCTGACCATAGAACCTTGCTCCTGCACAATTGAATAGTAAAAAGTTGGTGAAACGACCAGATCCAGACGCTTAAAAACCGCTCCTGAAGGAATGCTTTGCCGAATCTGTTTGGTTGCCGCAGCAATGAGTTGCTCACAGGTTAAATCTCGCTGGCGATCTCGAATCACCTCCGCCGCAAACTGCTGCATCAGTTGATCCAGCAACTTTACATTACACAAATATCCTATGGGTGTTTCGATCTCGCCCGCCGCAGTCAAACGAAACGTCAAAAAAGGGCGCAACAGGTTGGAGGTATACCAACCAGTCCACGAATTCCCAACACGATCCAGATCTGCATCAGAATCGGCCAAGCAAAAACGAAACTCTCGAGTAAGGCTAATCATGAGGTTTGCTTGGTCACCGGAAAATGCTGGCCACTGGCGTGTGAATCAGGTTGTGACACGCACTCCCAAACCTTCTCGGCAACCTCCGCAGGCGTTACGCATTGGTCGGCCGGAAAATCAGGAAACAATCCTCGTAGCAGATCGGTTTCTACTGCGCCCGGTCGAACGGAATAAACACGAATCCCGTGCTCACTTCCTTCGGAAACCAACGCGGTGGTCATCAGGTCTACCCAAGCTTTCGTAGCACCATACAAACTGAATCCAGGAAACGGATCGACCGCTGCCAACGAAGAGATGTTTACCACCACGCCACTGCCCTGCTCTTTCATGTGCTTCCATACATCACGAGTCGCATAGAACACGCTACGAACGTTTACCTGAATCGTGTTTTCAAAAACCTCATCGCTGGTCTCATCCAAAGGCGACAAAGGCGCGACCCCGGCGTTGTTTACCAGCACATCGATTTTGCCCAGTCGCTCGATCGCTACATCGATCAACGCTTGGGCAGCTCCTGGCTCGGCCAAGTCGCATCGCACCGCAATCAGCGTACAAGGTCCGTCCTCCATGGCCTGGATCTTCTCAAGCGCCAGATCCAATCGAGCTTGATCCCGACCACAGATGAGCACATTGTAACCGTTGGCCGCAAAACGGCAGGCGGTTGCCAAACCGATCCCAGCGCTTCCGCCGGTAATCAGAACCGCGGGGCGACTGTGGATCTCATCGCTTGGCGAATCAGATAAACTCGATGGTGTGGTTGACTTGTTTTCCATACTCAATTGTTGGCGCCATTGACGCGAATATTAATCAGCAAAGTGGAAAGCCGTCTGCCTATTGCCGCTTTCCCTCAACAACTTTAACTCGATAGCCAACAATTGCCAATCGCGTCCCGGATGCTTACAACACAATGTCAGAGTGGCTTTCAAAACCTGTTGTGGGCTTTTGGCAGTCCTGGTGCTTGCTTAACCTGGTGCTTGCTTAGAGCGAAAATTGGAATTCTGGCGAATCCCACTACAATCAGCGCGCGGATTTGACGTTCCAACCACTTAATTATTTTACTCCGGTCCTTTTTGGACAAGCTTTTCCTATGAACCTCGCTAACCTAAACCTCTCGCCTGAAACCGTTTCTGAGATTCAGCAGAACGTCTCGGCGTGCAAAAACGAATCTATAGAAGTGCAATGGGTGGAACTTTGCGAGGCTTTGGCTCCCTTGGATCTTGGCCCTTCTACTTACCGAGCGATCTGGGAGCACGTGTTCACCAAATGGGACATCGAGAACAATGGGCCCGTGCCAATGTGGTTTCCCGATGAAAAGAGAATCGAAAACGCGAACCTCTCCAAATGGATACAAGACAACCAATGTGAGAACTACCAGGATTTTCATCTTTGGAGCAGTGAGAACCGAGGAGAGTTTTGGCAGCAGGCGATCAAGCGAGTTGGAATCAAGTTCGAGACTCCTGCAACATCGACGCTCGACCAATCGGCAGGCATCGAACAAGCGAAATGGCTGACCGGCAGTCGATTGAACATTGCCGAAAGTTGTTTTCAAGCAGACGGTGATGCGGTGGCTATTATCCAGGGCGAACCCGATGGAACTAAGGCTAAGATCACCTATTCCCAACTCGATCAACAAGTAAAGCAAATCGCGGCCAGCCTCCGCGCTGCGGGTTACGATGCGGGCGACGCAATTGGCGTCTTGATGCCAATGACCGCTTGGTCAGTTGCGATCTACTTGGGAATGGTGCGTGCAGGCATCACTGTCGTCTCGATCGCCGATAGCTTTGCTCCACCTGAAATCGAAAGCCGCTTGCGAATCGCAAAAGCAAAAGCGATCTTTACCTACGACTACCAGAATCGCGGCGGGAAAAAATTACCATTACACGAATCACTCATTGCGGCAAGCGAAATTCCGGCAATCGTTCTGCCATTCCAAAGCGACAATGGACTCGACTGCGAAATGCGCGAACAAGACATCGCTTGGAGTGATTTTCTGGTCGACCAATTCGAGGACTCGCAGAGCTTTTTTGCCGGCCCTGACCACATCGTGAACATCCTGTTTTCTTCCGGAACCACTGGCGACCCCAAAGCGATCCCATGGACACAAACGACACCGATCAAATGTGCGGTCGATGGTTTCTGCCACCATGATTTGCATCCCGGTGATGTCGTGTGCTGGCCGACGAATCTTGGGTGGATGATGGGGCCCTGGTTGATCTTTGCGACGTTGATAAACCGCGGGACCATCGCTTTGTTCAGCGACTCACCGATGTCAGCCGAGTTTGGAAACTTTGTTCAGAACACAGGCGTTAACATGTTGGGAGTGGTGCCAACGATCGTAAAAGCCTGGCGAACGCTAAAGGCTATGGAACAATTCGACTGGTCGGCGATAAAAGTGTTCAGCTCAACCGGTGAAAGTTCGCAAGCTGACGACATGTTCTACCTTTCCAGCTTGGCTCAAATGCGTCCGGTGATTGAATACTGTGGCGGCACTGAAATCGGTGGAAGCTTTATCACTTCAACAGTCGTCCAGCCGAACGCCCCCGCTACTTTTTCCACTCCCGCCGTCGGAATGGATATCGAAATTCTCGACGCCGAGAATACCCCAACCGATAGTGGAGAACTGTTTATCGTCCCGCCCTCGATCGGACTTTCATCCAGCTTGCTAAACCGTGACCATCACGAAACCTATTTTGCTGACACACCCAGCACCCCATTGCATCCCGTATTGCGACGGCATGGTGACCATCTGACTCGGTTACCTGGCAATTTCTTTTTGGCGGGTGGGCGCGTTGACGATACGATGAACCTGGGCGGAATAAAAACCAGTTCCGCAGAGCTGGAACGAATCATGAATCAAATTGATGGAGTCAAGGAAACCGCAGCGGTTGCCCTCAGCGTTGCAGGCGCCCCCAATTCGCTGATCGTATTTGCGGTAACCGATACCGGTGAGGTCACTAAAAAGTCACTCAAGATGGAAATGAACAAACGGATTCGCACCGAGTTGAACCCGCTATTCAAAGTCAAATCGGTTCATATTGTCGACTCAATGCCTCGCACCTCCTCGGGCAAAGTGATGCGGCGGAAACTGCGGGAACAGTTGAAAAACGACAGCTAATGCGAACGGGAAATCCTGTTCGCAAAACCTTATTTCGCAACCGGCCGGGGAAGGATATCGACTAAGCCCAAAGAGTGCTTTCCAAAAACGCCGTTTTCGATCATAACAACAACTCAGATAAATCGAACATACGATCTTTCCCAAGTGCACTAATGGAAAACTCTCTTTCTTATACATCGACTATCCGCCTAAGCTACGCAAACGATCGCGGGATGCTTGGCAAGATCACGACCAAGATCGGTGAGGCTGATGGACTAATTGGAGCGGTTGATATCGTCGATTCACTCGACGGAAAAATCACGCGTGACATCACAGTCAACGCGACGGGCGTTGAACACGTTACCAGTATCGTTGAGAAGATCAAAACGATCGAAGGCTTGGACATCAAATCGGTTTCCGATCGAGTCTTTATCATGCACTTGGGTGGCAAAATCGAGGTCACTTCCAAGACGCCCGTAAAAACCCGTGACGACCTTTCGTCTGTTTACACTCCCGGAGTGGCACGGGTCTGCAATGCGATCCATGAAGATGTCGATTCGTCGTTCGCATTGACGATTCGCAGGAATACGGTTGCTGTCGTAAGTGATGGCTCGGCCGTTTTGGGCCTTGGCAACATCGGACCAGAAGCCGCCATGCCGGTCATGGAAGGTAAAGCGATGTTGTTCAAAGAGTTTGGCGGTGTTGACGCGTTTCCGATTTGTCTGGCCACTCAAGACGTTGAGGAGATTATCGAGACGGTTGTCCGCATGGAGCCAACGTTTGGTGGCATCAATCTGGAAGATATCTCCTCCCCACGCTGTATTGAAATCGAGCGCAGGTTGAACGAGCGGATGGATATCCCAATCTTTCACGACGACCAACACGGGACTGCAATCGTGGTGCTGGCTGGATTGGAGAACGCTCTGAAAACAGTCAACAAAAAACTGAGCGAGGTTAACATCGTTATCAACGGTGCCGGTGCAGCAGGAGCGGCGATCTCGGATTTACTGGCACTTGGTGGAGCAAAGAACATCGTTATTTGCGATCGGAAAGGTGCGATCCACAAAGCCCGGACGGAAAGAATGAATCCGGTCAAAGACCATTTGGCCAATTCTACCAATCCAGATGGCAAACAAGGTACCTTGTCCGAGGTGATCAAGAACGCGGATGTGTTTCTGGGGGTTTCATCCGGGAACGTGCTGAGCGTAGACGATGTAAAAAACATGGCGGACGACGCGATCGTGTTCGCGATGGCGAATCCAGATCCGGAAATCAAACCTGAACTTGCTAACGACCACGTCGCAGTTATGGCCACAGGTCGATCGGACTATCCCAACCAGATCAACAACGTACTGTGTTTCCCCGGCCTATTCCGTGGAGTGTTGGATGTCCGCGCTACAGATATTAACGATACCATGAAACTGGCTGCCGCAAACGCGATCGCAGAAATTATCACCGAAGACAATCTTTGTAGTGACTACGTAATTCCAAGTGTGTTTGATCGCCGTGTCGCAAAAGCCGTTGCTAAAGCTGTTGCCCAAGCCGCCCATGCAACGGGAGTCTCCCGACGAAAGCGGAAACTAACACACGGAACCGAGGCGTAGCAAAGGCTACGGTACTTGACACTTTATTCTTGTCCGGCCACCTTTGGATTAAATCCTCGTGTGACTCGATTTTGAGTCGAAACAGATCAAGCCACACGATGGCTGGCATTCGCGTTGCTTGAAGTCGA
>CAZDBA010000140.1:0-12673 GCA_964503615.1 uncultured Pirellulaceae bacterium | reverse complement strand
GCCTTCGGCACACCTTCCGCGTCTACCACTGGCACAGTGAATCTACACTTGCTGCTGTTCTATCTCGCAGCCATGAATCCAGTTGAGATTGCTCTTTCAGTTGTTGGCCTCGCGACAGGTCCACGACAAAGAAGCCACAATCAATTTCTGCCAAGCTGGACATGTCGCTCCAGAGTTTTTCGAACTGAGTGACAGGAAAGACATCTTCCTGACCGTGGCCCCAACGCTTCTTTACATCCTTGATCGTCACGTACGTTGGCATCCGTTGGCTGAGGTCGCGAACTGCTGTGTCGACCCGGTCTTGATCTGCTAACTGGTCCCGGGTCAATCCGAACGCGGTCAGTAATTTGTCCACATCGATCCAGGTTGTCATCGAATTGTAAAACGAGAGCGAGAATTCATCCTCTTCGCGAGGCATTGCCAATCCTTCCAGCAAACGCACTCTTCCATCAACGCTGGCAAGTCCTCCCCCGCGGTCTTCCAAACGACGGTTGATCACCTCAAAGCTCAAACAGTTCCCACTGTCGATATGTAGGCCAAGCAACCCCGGATCCAGGTTTGCACCGACAGTATCAACGTTGTGTAGCATTAGGTACTTCAGATTCTTTTGTTCGGTCAGCATCTTTTTAAGCACACCATTGCGTAACATGTTTGGGAATTCGTACCAGTGCCCAACGGGATGCAAACATTGCATCGGAAGATTGTCTCGGTAGTCACTTCCTTCACCAGTCGATTTTGCCCAACCAACCAAAGCGGTCCGCAAACTGTCGCGAACCTTTTGTTGTTGCTCATCGAGAATTTGCTGCGAAACTTCCTTCCAAGCGAAATCCAGGTCTCGAACCATGGGAATTGTTCGCAAACCGACCGACTTGCCAGGAGAAAGATAGACAGGTCCGTCGTATCCAAAATTCTCAAACCGCTGAAGGTAGTCTGCGATCGGTTGATGAGTCAGGTACCCTGTCGTGAACACATGTGGAATCGAGCAGGCACCTTCTGTTCCCGTTCGGCGGCTTTTTGCCAAATGCAATTCGAGAAAGCTGCGATGCTGGCCATCGAACTTGCAAAACGGATGCAAAGCCTTGACCACGCCTGCGCCTTCGGTCCATCGACTGCCCACGCCCGCCGCAAGCGTCATTACGCCAACTTCACCGTTTGCAATCGCTTGCTTGCCAAGTTCCACCATCTGGGAACTTGCACCCTTCCGAACATCGACAACGTCATCCTCGGAAACGTCGTTGATTTTTGTATTAAGCGGCAGCCGATTTTGGGCAAGTCCATACCGGCCGGACCTCAAGCCTTTTTGAATCTGTTCGTGTAGCTCGTAATCGAAACCGAGCTGCTCCAGTAGTTCCTCCAGTGAGTTTGCACTCTCCCCGGAATCAACCGGCTTCGGCAAAATTCGACTTATCAACTGCTCAGCCAGCTTTGATTCAGCGTTACCATGAAGCAACTGGCCCAATTGCCCCAGCTCGATCTTTGTCTGCTCGCTCAATTGTTCGGGCGACGATCTCAACCAGGCGGGGGCTGTCATTTCGTAATACTTGCCCGGCATTTGAGTCGGGTGTTGATCATCACAACCGTCCAACAACTGACTCCAGCTACCGTGATCGTTGATTGAAAAATCGTAGACGACCGGTTCCATTGCGAACGGCAAAGCAAACTCCAGCAGCGATTTAGTCTCCGACATCGTCTTGGCCAGCCACTCCTTGGCTTCTGCCTTTCGAGCCGGATCAAAGATAAAGCCCATCCCGCCACCGGCCATTCCGCCAAGCATCCAGAATCCCCAGAACTGGTCGCCGAATTTCTCTTTGCTTTTTTCAACCAGCGTATTGGTATACAGATTCGTACACCAAGGAATAATCGATTGCAGCGGACCGAAGAAGTTCCGATTCGTCGCCGTACCTACCCCTTTTATATCGCCCGATTTCAATGCGGTGGTAATTTCGTCCAGCACCTTGATCGCATCCGCTCTAGCTGTCCATTCTTTGGGACTTCGCAGCAAATACCGCTCCGTTACCATCTCAAGAATCGGCCCTACATTCTGAGCCATTCCGCCATGAACAAGTACCAAACTATCTTGCAATTTTTGCCGCGTCTCAGCTGAAATCTCGTCCGAAGAAAACACGGTATGGTTGGGCAGCAAACGCCCTCGACTGATTCCAAATTCGGGATCATCCTCGCCCGCCTCGGCGCCTTGAATAAGCTTGATACCCGGCCACACGCCACCGGAGTCTTGCCAACCACCGCCTGAGCCGCCGATCCACTCGCCCAAAATCGCTCTTGCCGCAACCAAACGTCGATCTGACTCAACCAACCCGCCTGTCAAAGCTCGTACCTGTCCGGTGGCCCGCATGCAGATCGAAATCAATGAACCGAGAAGATTCGTCGATACCGCCAACCGGGAGCCTTTGGGAATATCGTTGACCTTACTCACGATCTCCAATCCACAATCGGACCGGCCCATCAAACGGGCCATCACATCGCTGATCGGTTGCTCACAACCTTCCAGACCGGGCGGCACAATTCCGGACGCGATCACGGCAGCCTTCAAAAGGCCCAAATAGTCTCGTGCGAAATCGAATACTTCGCTCAACGATTCGATTTCAGCCTGAGCCCCCAGATCGGTACTCACCAGCCGCAACACGGGCCGATCAATCACGCGCAAATAAGTCTCGATCGGCGGCCGCGGCTGGTCATCCCGACCACAGACTGCCAAGTCGATCGACGCATTGATCACCCGAGCGCCGGCAGGGTAGTCCATTCCAAGAAAGAAAATATCGCTCCAGCCGCTGTGCGAAAAATCCATCCGCACCGAGGTCTTTTCCGACAAAATCGGAAACAAGCCGCTTGGAGTCTTCTTAAGCAAATCTCCGTTCAACCTCAAAGGATGATCAGTGGGATGTCCTACACGGAACATCCACTGGTTCCCTTTTACGGTTCGGACGCTTCGACGTACTTGATCCGCAAGGGTCTGAAATCCAAGCTCGTGATAGGCGGACGCCAACGCACTGCTCACTCCGGGGCTGGGCCCGTTGTTTACTTGTACAAGCAACAAATCATCGATTGCTTCTACAAAACGACGCTGCAACAAGTGCTGATACGCATTAAACGGGATCAAGCCATCATGGTTCGGTGTCAACTGGCCAGTCAAGTAATACCGATGAATCGCCGAAGCAAAAAACAAAGCCCGTACACGGTGGTACAAATTCTTTGACTGGCGCCAGAACTGATCCAGCTCACCCAGTTGCTCCAACAACGATTCTAAATTCTGATCACAACAGATCTCGTGCAATGACTGATTGCGTACCGCATCATCACTCGAAGTAATCACATCGATCAAACGACTCATTTTTCACCCAGCCTTATGATTCGTTTGAAGATACGCGGTTGGCCAACATGGCAACCAACTCAGTCAGAATAGCGTCACGGTCAGGGCCGGATAACGCGATCTCCAATTGAGCTCGTAACAGTCCGTACTTGGCTCCGATGTTGATTCGGGTCCCCTCCAGTTGATAGGCAAGGTACCGTTCGCATTCAGCCAGCTTATTTAACGCTCCCGAAATATGCCGAGTCCCCTCCTCAAATTCGCTTCGCAAAATCGTCAAAAACGAGGCGGGTAGCACATGCATTCCCGACACGCATAAAAAGAACCCTGCCCGCAAACCACCCACGGCCAGCTCCTGTTCCGCCTCGGTAGGAGTCGGTTTTTCTGCGACCCGATTCACTTGGAACAATCGAGATTCCTGGGCAAGTCGCGAGGCTCCCACGGTACCGAAATACGGTAACTTACTCTCATGAGTCGATTGAACCGCAGTCACCGCACAAGATTCCCGAGTCGCAATATCGATTAACTGTTTTGCACAGCACTCGTCAGTTCGCGAAAGATAAATATGATCGCCAACCAGATGCAAAAAGCTCTCACCCTCGACGAACTCCTCTGCCCGAAGCAATGCGTCCGAATAGCCTTTGGGGCTCGTCTGCTCGACAAACGTGATGTTGTCATGACTTGAGGTAGCCTGAGAAAATGACTCAAGGTCGCCGGGCCGAATGATCACACAGATCTCTTCGATTCCTGCTTCTGCAGCTTCGGCCACGATCAATTCCAGTGCCGTTTTATTTTCGCCTTTTCGATCGACCAAGCTCTGGAAAGGAAGCCGAGGTTGGTCCGGCGCGGCGGCTGCAATGACCGCTTTTCTAATTTTCATAAGACTGTAACTGAGAAATCTAAGAGAACAAGATGAGTCACCAAGACGGTCAGCGACTTGGTGTGTCGAATCTTTATCAGATTCCCGACTCGAAATCCGCACTGATTCTGAACACTAGAATACTCACACCTACCGAGAATCCAAGTCTGGAAAAAAATGCCCGTTTACGTTTGCCTGAGCCACCCACCTTTCCACGAACTCGCTTCAGGTTGGCCTTATTTCGGCTTTTTACCAAAGCCGCCGCCGCCAGGCGTCATTAGCACTAGATGATCACCGGGCTGGACCTGAACCTCACACTGGCTGGGCAAATATTTCGGTTCACCCGTCGCAACCTCCCAGAGAATGTTCCGGCCGGGCCGACCGGCCTCACCCCCGTCCATCCCAAACGGTTCTGTCTCGCGACGACTGGTAAGCAATGAAAGCGTCAAGGGACGCAGGAATTCGACTTGTCTGTGGATCCCGTCGCCACCCTGCTGCTGGCCTTCTCCACCACTGTTGGCTCGCACCGCAAACTCGCGCAAGATCACCGGGTAACGGGTTTCAAGAATTTCCGGATCGGTCAATCGCGTATTGGTCATGTGCGTATGAACCGCGCTCGCACCGGCTTGATTTTTTGTTGCTCCTGAACCTCCACCCACCGTTTCGTAATATCCGAACGTCTCATCACCCATCAACCAGTTATTCATCGTCCCACAACTTGCTGCTGCCAACCCCAGCGCGCCCAGTAATACATCTACAACTCGTTGCGAAGTCTCCACATTCCCGCCAACGATCGCGGGACTTTGGCCTGGCTCGTCCGCCGGAGCTGGGTTTAAGAAACATTCTGGCAAGTAAATTTCCAGTGGCTTCATCACTCCTTCGTTTAACGGAATCTCGTCCGAAATCAGCAACCGCATCACGTACATAGCCGCTGCCGACACGATCGCAGAGTTTGCGTTCAAGTTCCCTGCCCTAACAGGATCGGTACCTGAAAAATCAATGACTGCATGATCGCCGTCAATCGTTATGGCTACTTCTATCTTCGCGCCATCATCCATCGTGTCGCCAAAGCGATAGACCTCATCGTTGATCTGGGCCAAAGCAGCTCGAGCCTTTACCTCTGCCGCATCCTGGATATGTTGCATGTAGGCGTGAACTTTCTCAAGCCCATGCCGATCAACCAACGCCAACAGATCCTGCTCACCGACACGATTCGCAGCCACCTGCGCTGCAAGATCAACCAGGTTCTCATCCGGCATTCGCGAAGGGTACTCAGCCGTCGTCAACAACTCGCGCAAAGCCTCGAAACGCTCAACGCCGCCGTCTAGCAGCTTGAAGTTTTGAATCAACACACCTTCTTCCGCTAGGATGGTTGCATCGGCCGGCATGCTGCCCGGCGATTTGCCTCCGATCTCGGCATGGTGACTGCGACTGGCAACCCAAAACACGGGCGAGTCAACTTGGTCAACAAAAACAGGCGTTACCACCGTGATGTCGGGTAAATGGGAACCGCCACGATACGGATCGTTGGTCGCAAAAACATCGCCCGGTCGCACCACGCGATTATCCTGGATCGTGGCCTGCACCGTCTGGCCCATTGCACCCAAGTGAACTGGAATATGAGGCGCATTGACGATCAATTGACCCTGATCGGAAAACAAAGCACAACTAAAATCAAGCCGCTCTTTCACGTTCACGCTGGTCGAAGTGTTCTGCAGTGAAACTCCCATCTGCCGAGCGATGGTGGAGAAGTGATTGTTAAAGATCTCCAGTTCGACCGGGTCAACCGGCAATTCCGCCGGCAACTCCGTTTTTGATTCTGCGTTTAGAGTTTCGCCATCGGTCATTGCCGAACCATCGCGCTCGATCAGCAACTGCCCGTCGTCCAATCTCGTAGCAATCCAACCGGGATCAACGATCGTTGAACTCAGTGGATTGAAGATAATCGCAGGGCCAACGATCTGGTTGTCCGTATTGAGCTGGTCCCGATCAAATACGGGGACCAATTGCTGCTGGTATTGCTCTGGGGCGTTCGCGATGGGAACCAACATCGGTTGCTGCTCAGTCGATTTAGCAACGGTCGTATCACTCGGTCGTTGCGTAGGTTTCAAACGGTTGCCTCGGACTCGACCCGTACACCGCGCTGCAACGATTTCCAGTGGGCGGTCTTGCGTGTAACCGTAACGTTGCTGATGGACTTGGGAAAACTGATCGTGGAACCCACTTTCCGACTCGGCAATCGTTTCGAACGAATCTGTGCCCATGTAACGTAAATCAAGAGAGTTCTGAAATTCGATCTCAACGTTGTCACCGACTTCGTTTGCCAATTCATCACGAATTTCGCTGGCCATCTCAGCCATCAATTTACGGGCTGTGGCAAGTGAGGCTTTGTCCAGCGTCTGCAAAACCGAGCGTACACGACTTCCGATTTGATCCGCTAATCGAATACCGACGGCGCTCAGAATACTTCCTTGTGGGTGGTCAACAATTCGTTCGATACCCAACGTGCTGGCAAGACTACAACAATGCTGCGAACCGGCGCCACCAAACGACACCAGTGCATAATCACCTGGATCGTAACCTTTCGCGATCGAAACGATTCGAATCGCTGCTGCCATGTTATTATTGGCAATCTTCAAAAATCCGATTGCCAAGTCGGTCAGCGTAATCTCAAAACCAGCCGCAAACATCTGATCACGAATCTCTTGCAAGCGAGCTTCAACGGCGTCTGTATTCAATGCGAACGGGAACTGGTCTTTTACGATTCGACCAAGAAACAGATTAATGTCGGTCACTGTCATCGGGCCGCCATTGCCATAGCAGGCCGGTCCCGGATCAGAAGTCGCACTTTCCGGTCCGACCGTCAATTTGGCTCCGTCGAATCGACATACCGAACCACCTCCAGCGGCGACCGTTTCGATCGCCATCATGGGACTCACGATCCGCGTGCCGGCCTTGAACGTCTCATACTCCAGCTGAAAATCACCGTCGAATCGACCTACGTCCGTACTCGTTCCGCCCATATCAAACGTAAGCACTCGCTCGAATCCTGCGGCCTGAGCAACTCGCGCGGCGCCTACGACTCCACCAGCCGGCCCGGACAGTACACTATCCTTGCCTGAAAACCGATCTCGCTCGACCAGTCCACCGCTAGAGGTCATCAAGCGCAACTGGCTGTCGGTAGGCAGCTGCTGTTGGATCTCATCCAGATACGAGCCGATTACCGGGTTCAAATACGCATCCAGTACGGTCGTCTCGCCCCGATTCAACATCTTGATCAGCGGTGCAACCTCATGGGACAACCGCACATCTTTAAAGCCGATCTCGCGCGCGATCTGTCCGACGATTTTTTCGTTTTCAGGAAAGCGATAACCGTGGACAAAGCAAACCGCGATCGACTCGATACCCGCAGCCAACAGCTCGCTGAGCACCAATCGGGTTTCTCCGTCTTCCGGAGAGTGCTCGACCGTTCCGTCAGCCAAAGTTCGCTCATTCAGTTCGACCGAGTGTTCAAACAGAGGATGTGGTTTTTCAATGTCTAATTGAAAAAGATGTGGCCGAGCCTGATCGCCGATCCGCAGCAAATCTCGGAACCCTTTGGAAGTCACAAACGCAGTCCGCGCGCCGGTTCGCGTCAGCAAAGCGTTCGTTCCCCGTGTCGTTCCTAAATGAACTCGGCAGGTGGGTAAGCTCGAACTAGGACCCAGCTTGAGAATTCGCCGGATTGCCATAATCGGCGCGTGTAATTGCAAATCCAATTCGACAGTAACGCTCGTTTCCCGTAGCGCATCGGGTAGGACAGATTCACAGTAGAACTCGCCAGACGAATCGTCGTATACCTCAACGACATTCTCAGCGATTTGAGTACCGCTGGAATCAAAGAACCGGATCGCGGCTCCGCTCCAAAAATCTTCTCCATCACCATTGCGGTGCGGAAGCGTGAACGAGGAGGGAGAAAGCCACTGTTGAATCGTTCCTTTTGTTGCGCCGGAGCTAAGCACCTTTGTCAAATGCTCTTGGCCATCCGGTGAAACGCCCAAACAATCGGTAAAGGTCCCGCCTACGTCGATCCAAAACTGCCAAAGACTTTCCACAAAAACATATAGCTCTACTAAGAGCCCTTTAAAGAGATCAGGTGGCTGTTGGTGCGAAGCAGTAATCGGTTCCCAACGATCGTGGGCGTGGCACGACTGGATTCACCCAGGTCGTTGGCACTGACCAACTCAAATTTTTCGGAGGCTCGAATCACGTAACAGGTGCCTTTGGCATCGATACAGTAAACATGGGTTGCGTTGGCGACCCCTGACCCGGAAAAACCTCGCCCAACTCTTTGACGCCAATGCTCTGTTCCCGATTTTAGATCGACACAAGTCACTACTCCCTTGTCACCAAACAGAAATAAAAGCTCACCAACGGCTAAAGGAGAGGGAACATAGTTTGCACTACGATTGATCTCATAGGCTTTTTCGATACCGTCCTGTTTAACCTTGGCCGCAACCAAAACGTTTCCGCCGCCGCCGGAACCAGAACTGCCAAACGCCATCCCGCCGGCAAGCAATGTAGAAGCCACGGTTCGTTTACCAAACACGCTTTCAGACCAATTGCGTTGACCGGTCTCGAGATCGATACTGAAAAAACCATCGCCCGTATTACAACCGATCAACTGGTCAGGCTGGCCTTCGGACTTGTGAACCGCAGGCACCGTATAGCAGGAGCGTGTGGCAGTTAGCGGACATCGCCATACGTCTTCTCCATTGTTTCGATTCACGGCAATCATTTCACTTTTGCCAGCTTTCTGGCCAGGTTTAAGTCGCTCCGCCTGCTGTGAATTGAAGAAAATTACCAAGTCGCCCACTACGACTGGAGAAGTTCCAAACCCGTGCTGCGAAACCCACGGCCCAAAATTTCGCTTCCAAACTTCTTCGCCGTCGTGGTTCAGCGCGACCAACATCGTATTGTCTGGATCGGCGTAGGTGATATAAACGTGTTCAGCATCAACAGCAGGTGTGCTGGACGCGAAACTATTTTGAACATGAATCTTGTATGCCGCCGACTCGTAGACGGTAACCCAATTCTCATCGCCTGATTCCAGATCCAGACACTGCAAATGGATTGCCGCAGAGTCTGTTGCACTTAGTAGAAACAGCTTGTTGTCCCAAACAACCGGGCTGCTGGATCCGTCTCCATCCAATTCGACGGTCCACTCATAATCGCTTTCCTTCCATTGCGTTGGAAGGCTCGAATCCAGAGAGACACCCGTTCCGTTGGGGCCTCGAAAGCGATCCCACTGCTGAGCGTTGACACAAAATGTTGGCAGACAAGCGCACACCAATGTCGCGATGCTAAAAATTCTTAGGTTATTCATGACTGACACCCGTTATACACGAAAATGGCGCTGGGTACCTAATCGTCGATCGACGCTACCCATTGGCTGACCCGCCATTCTAACCAGTGACGGTCCGGATCGACTCGTTGTCGCCCCAAAAACCCGAGGTGACCTCCGTGCTTGGTAACGACAAACTCGATCTCAGGAGACATCGGCCACTTGTCAAACATCTCGAACGGTACCAACGGATCATCTTTAGCAGCAACGATCAGGGTGGGGACGGAAACTTCGTTCAAAAGCGGGGCAGGACTGGCGACTCGATAGTATTCCCGAGCACTTTTGTACCCACTGAGGGGAGCAGTGAACTGATCGTCAAAATGAACCAGCCTACGCGGAATCGGGTTAAGTCCATTGTCGACAAGATTTTTTAAATGGCGACGACGAAAGTTCAATTTTCGACGTAGCCTGGTTACAAAGAACCAATCGTAAAACCGATTTCCGAACTTGTTTAAATTGGCAATGCAGTAACTAAGGTCGATTGGTGGTGAAACGGCAATCGCTGAATCAACACTACGGGGATGTTCATGGCTCCATTCGCCGAGCGCTTTAAGAATCATCCCGGCACCCAACGAGAAACCGACCAGAGTGATCTTTGAAAGCGGGCTGAGGACCCCCAGGAATTTAACGACATCGTCGATGTCCCGACTGAGCGTTGCACTGTATTGTCCACGAGACAAAAGCGTACTATCACCAAAGCCCCGCATGTCGACGCGAATCGTACGAATGCCTGACCGAAATAACTTTTGCGCGATCCGTTGCATATAGGGTGAACGATGACTGCCGCACAGTCCGTGAACCAAAACGCAAATTCGATCACCCGTGATCCAACTTTTCGGTTGATCATCGTGGATAACGATTTGATCGTCGTCACTTAGTTTGACAACCCGCTTAACCGTCTTGCGATTAAAATTGGCTCCGAAAAAAAACGCTCCCACTGTTTGCGAGTGACCGTTGGTGAGGAACCCAAGTGGGCGAAACGGAGGGTACTTCAGAACGATCATAGAGGAGCGTAAAAGGGTGGTCTGGTAAGTTGAGTGGCTTTCTTTTGGCCGTGCAATCTACCAACTTTTACGCAAAATATCACTAGCGAACATTCCAAAACCTGTAGATGAACTTCGCCAGAAGCTCTTTTTATCTCAGAGACAAAAGGAATTCTGGCACCCTCCTAAAACTTGTTTGGGTAGGCTCGCCCGCGATAGCGTGTGACCGGGGAGTCGACTTATCATCAGTGTGTCGGACGTGCGTCGGACAGAAGTAGTTTTAATAATCAAATTGGATCTTCCCCCCCGTTTCTTGGTCGATCACCAAGAGAAAGAAGGTTTACTGACCGCACTGGACGCGGGTTACTTCATCCGTCAAAGAGCAGGGACTGGAAATTACTCAGCGTCCACGAGGAAGCCCCAAAATTTTTTGCCTATATCAACCTATTAGGCTCCTGACACGCTCCTGACACCTTTTCGTTGTCGGTCCGCTAAACCATAGAGGTGGCTGACCGGCCCTTAACATTGTTCTGTTTATAGCACCTCCCTATATTTGGTTGACGATACACGATTTTTTCAGGTATGATATGTGAGGTACATAGGATCCTTTTCGTGCGATTTATTAAGGTGGTATGTTATGTTTTCACTCGTCAATAAAGATCATCACCGTCGTGTTCGACATGGTGGGTTCACGTTGGTTGAATTGTTAGTCGTGATCGCAATCATCGGCATCTTAATCGGTATGCTGCTGCCAGCAGTTCAGCAGGTTCGCGAGGCAGCCAGAAGGGTGGCGTGCCAGAACAACATCAGGCAAATCGGGCTGGCCATTCTCAATTTCGAGTCTGGAAACGGCATACTACCGCCTAGTGGTTTTCTGCCAGGCAAGAGCGGCGAAAACGACTTGGAGTTTTCATGGATCATTCGTATCCTACCGTTTGCTGAAGGAAACAACGTGCATGACCAGTTGGAGTTTGACGACGCAACGATACTGCAGGGTCAAGCTAGAGGTTACGCCGACGTAAACAAAGCTGCTTTGAATGACAGTCCTGTGCCGATGGTTATTTGTCCGTCTAGCGACTTGGAGCAAATCGATACGACTCCATCGTCTGACGGAGTTGTCCGTCCGTTTTATACTGGCATCCATGGGTCGGCACGTGAGGAGACTTCATTTACTCCAACCAACAACCCTACGTTGGGCATAATGTCGGACGAAGGAGTGTTCCAAAGATATACTGAAGTCAAATTAGCTGACATTTTTGACGGGACTTCAAATACCATGATCGTCGGCGAACAAAGTGGTTGGCTGATTGATGCAAATGGGGACAATATCGATTTCCGCAGTGATCGTAGTCATTCGATTATTTTGGGATCGACGCCGCAATGGGAACGGATATTCAATACGACTGTGGTTCGCTACCCGTTCAATCACCAAGATGCTGTGGATGATGGAATTCAAGGCAATGCGGGTCGCAATGTCCCGCTTAGTTCGCCACATCCGGGAGGGCTTAATGTCATGTACGTGGATGGGTCTGTGCATTACCTGACCGAAACGACGGATCTTGATGTCGTGTTCAATCTGGCCGACCGAGCCGACGGCGAAGTGCTTGGAGCTTCGCAATGAGTTCAACGAAGATCTTCTCGGCCGATCTTGCTGTGCTGATTCTGATTCTATCGGGTTTTGTATTTTTCGCCGGCTGTAATCGTGGGCCAACAGGACCTCCAAAGTATCCAACAACCGGTACCTTGACCAATAACGGGAAACCGGTACCCGATGCTCAGGTTGTTTTTCACTCAACCGAATTACGCATGTCGCGCGCTGCGGTAACAGGGCCCGATGGCCAGTTCATCGTCCGCGCCGGAACTGGAAACGGATTGCCAGCGGGGACCTATCAGGTCGTCGTACGAGCGTCACCCATCGGTGAAACAGAAGAAGAGATGGTGGAATACAGGCGATCTGACATCCCTGAAATCTTTTGGATGAAGTCAACCACTCCGCTCAAGAAGACAATTGAGAAGGGCGAAAATCAAGTCGATATCGACCTGAAGGATAGCAAATAGCGGGTGACTCAAAGTCAATTTCGACTGTCGCCAAACGTTTTTTGCACCGTCTCTCCGCCCTGTCT
>CAZDBA010000139.1:0-12741 GCA_964503615.1 uncultured Pirellulaceae bacterium | reverse complement strand
GCAGTTCCTGAGCCGTCAATTCAAGTCGGCTGAGAATGGGAGCCAGTTCGGGCGGGATAGCGCCTCGTTTGTCACCTCGGACTGTGCGGCCGACCCAGTCCAGTAGCTCCAAGTGCCGAGCCAGAGGGATCGCCACGGCCCCTTTGCGACTTGCCCTCCGCCCGCTTGGTTCCGGAGCCGCGCCGATTGCGCAAACGGTTCGATCCAACTTGCGACTAGGCCGGCCTAGATTAGCGGGCGCTGCTTTCGCAGAGCGGTTTCCATTAAGGCGACGAAGGTAGCTTTAGTCGAGCCAGGTTTGAACCAGAACTTTTGTTTGCTCGATCGTATCCGCAAAGTACGAGTTTCCGTTTCGCTGATCAAATCGACTTGCAAGTTCGTTTGCCTCGTTTTGAAACCAACCCGCGACTTCTGTGCATCCGTAGGAATGATCTTCACGCTTAAAGGGGAAACCATCAGGTACTTTGATCCGTATCGTTGGTTCGGTGGATGCCAGTGCATTGAACATTAAACCGGCGGCATTGTAGAACTCAAAGCGTTCGTTATCCGAAGGTGATTCGATCGCCCAAATGGCATGTTTCTCAAACAAGGCGGTGGCTGTCGGAAGATCGCCCAATCCAATTGCAAGTAGCAAATGATTTGTAACGGCAATCAGAAACGACTCGTTGTCCTTGACCATCTTGTACCATGCTTTGCGATTCGCTTTCAATTCTTCTACTCGCCCCAATCGCATATAAGTTTGGACCAAATCACCGTAAGTGGATTCCGGAACTTCACCACAGCTCAATCCGTCTTTAACCAAGTCTTCGGCAACCTGAACCGACCGTTCCAGTTCACCGATTTGGCTAAAGTAGTAAGAGAGTTTACTCTGTTCACAAGCTTCGCAATCGGACATGCCGTCTCGTTTGGTCACTTTCCAGAGTTCCATGTGCTCTTTTGCTCGCTCAAACTCTCCCATCGTAATCGCACTTCTCCAACGAAGAAGATGAATGGGGCGAAGGTTATAACCGGCCGCTAATAGCCTTCGTTGCATATCATCCTGCAACTCGTAGACCTTCGATTTGGGGATTCTGACAAACGAGGCAAGGTTCCCCAGAATCCATTTGTACTGCCAAAGCAATGAGGGAACGTGGAATTCGTCAGGTTGTTTGTCCGACTGAGCAAGGCACCAAGTAAAGGCGACCAGCGCTTTGTCGTCTTGTCCCGAGAACGTGGCGCATTGGACCAACTCCTTTCGAGCGTCAAACGCCCCATGGATATCCCCCACCGAATCGGCCAGTCGAATAAGCTCTTCCAAGATTTGTATTTTGGATTTGGCGTTACTCGCTTCGTGATAGGAATCAGATATCTTGTTGAACTGTTTTTCGTACTCGTCGTTCATTCTTGAATTTACAACACAGGTTTTCGATTGAGAGAGCGTTCTTTACTTGGGCTTTACTGCCGCTTCGATCAGGTTAATCAAGCCTTCGCTAAGGACGTTCGTCTCAAGGGAACGCAAAGGGTAATGGCCAAGCAACAAAGATTGGACGTAGAGCATTTTGATCGCTTCGGCCAGTAAATCACGATCGCTCAGCGCTGCCAATTTAACGACGACCGGATTGTCAAAGTTCAAACAGAGTTGTGCTTTAGCTAGATCTTCTTTTGGCGCCGCGACGCTATCTAATATCGAATCCCAAAGCTCGTCCGAGACCTCTTTGGATTGATCGACCGATCGCAGGAAACCAGATTCCGAATTGAGTGTGTAAAGCGCGGGCAGGGACACCGGCTCAAATCGCTTCAAACAGACCGAGCATCCAAACGGCTCCATCACCTGTTCGGCGAATTGTAAAAAGTCGAAATTCTGGTTTCGTTCCTCAATACTCAGTTCGCCAAATTCCTGCGAAAGTTCGGAAATGTCCAAACGCTCCACGATCTGGCCAGGGTTACGCTTTTCCAAGCGTAACAGCAATTCGTAATCGTAAGTGTACCCAGCATCGATGATGCAAATGTTCTGTGCCGCCGCAACGCCGACGATCTGACGGAACTCGTCTCGATTTTGAACGTAACGAACCGACTGTTGATGTTTGCGGTAATCACCCAGCAGCATCGTTCCCAGCGATGTCTCGAACGGTAGCCAGTCAATGAACAAATCGAAAAATTCGTCGTCCTCGACTGCGAGCGCTTTGATCGAAAGATGATGTAATCCAATAATCCGGTCCAGCGATGCTCGATCGGTCTCAGCAAGTTCAACCAGATAGGCTTTTAAACATTGACCGATCTCGTACCGTGTTTGGTCAAGCGTGCTGTTCTCGTGAAAGCTCTCACGGCTGGCGGTTGGGCTAAGCTTGGTCGCATTAACCGAGCCACGAACGAAAAATGCCCACTCAGGGAAAAGGTTGTCGATCGATTCAGAAAGCAACATTCCTTTTAGATAGACGTGATGCCCGCGCTTGCCTTTCAAACGGGACGCATGTGGCAAAATATAAGCCACACCATCAACGCCACCGGCTTCTGAGTGGATCGGAATCACACCAATAAACGGTTGTTGAAAAGCCTCCTCACCATATTCAGCACACTGTTGTGCGAATTCTCGTTGATCGCTGGCATCGAACTCCCAAGGCGGGACGATATTGATCCTCGCGTTGCCTTCTTCAGAAACAAGTTCAATCGGAGTAGACAAGTGCGAGGCGTAGTACGTCGACAGCTGTTTTACGATGTCCCGTTGCATGAAATCGTGGCAACCCGGTTTGGCACGAAGAAAAACCTGTGTGCCGGGCTCCGCATCGTGATCCAGTTTTCGGATCGAATAGGTGCCATCGGACCGGCCTCGCCATTCAAGTGCTGGATTTCCTTCTTTGATGGAACGGGTGATCACTACGATCTCTTCCGAGACGATGAAGCCCGATAGCAGCCCGATCCCAAACTGGCCAATAAAATCCTCGCGCGAGAGCTCCCGTTTGGAAGACTGGCCGATCGTTGCCAAAAACTGGTGGACTTCCGGTTCAGTCAAACCAACTCCGCGGTCCGTGATCACGACGGTCGGGGTTGGATCACCTTGGGCAGAGGTAATCACTTCGATTTGAATCGCAGACTCATTGGCAATAAAGCTCGGATCCTGTTGCTCTCGGGCTCGAAGTGCGTCGATTGCATTCTGCAGCATCTCCCGCAAGTAGACTTCTGGGCCAGAATAGAGATGGTCTGAGAGCAAGTCGATGATGCCGCGTAAGTCGACTTGGAAATGTTGATCGTCAGGCATTATGGTAATTGTAGAGTCTTTCGTTCTCGTTGGAGATTTTATTCCACCGGTGCTATTCGATTGGGAGCGTGTAAATGAGGTTTAAGTTCGCGCTGTTGGACACTGTGTGGTCCTATTGTTTTCGATAACGCTTGCTACCAAGCATCAGGATCTTTTTTTCCTGCTCCGTTAAGCTTTCCTGGCCAGATTCCGAGATCTTTTTCAGAACTTCGTCCAACGACTGATCGAACCGCTCATCCGCTTTCGTTTTTTCGATCCGTTGCGAACTCAAAACTGGTTCTGAGCGATCGTTTCCGGATTGTGAGTTGCGGTTAGGGCTGTTCGTTCGCGGTCTTCCAGAGTCTTTGCCTTTGAACATTTTCGCAATCTGATTCCAATACGGCAATAATCTCCAGTTGTTTTTGTAGTACAGATATCCAAACAGCAGACCGCCTAGATGAGCTGCGTGGGCTACGCCAGTGTGAGTCACGGTCCCCGAAAGAGCAAGCAAGACCGGATGCAAATCGAATATCACATAAAATAGAAGTAAGTAACGGATCTGGATAGGGAACAGGAAATTAATTCGTACTGTGTGATGCGGATTCCAGATGGCGAATACGCAGACGACCGCCATCACGGCTCCGGAAGCTCCAATCGCACCATGTCGATCGCCAGTAAATAGCTCCAGACCGATAAAGGCGACGCTGGCTAAAACGGCAGCCATCAAATAAAAGCAAAGGAACTCCCTCGATCCGTACGTCGCTTCAACGAATCGCCCAAACCAAACCAGAAATAACATATTAAAAACGATATGCCAAACGCCAAACCGGTCATGGCAAAACGCGCTCGTAATCAATCGCCAGATTTGCCCTTTTTTGAGAACTTTCTCCGTGTCCAGTTTCAACCAATCTTGAACGATCGAAACGGGCGACGCGTCGCGAATGAATTGCTCAGGATCAAAAACGGTGTTGGGATCCTCGATGGGCATTTCGTCACCATCGTAGTAGATGTCGGCGCTGTGAAGATTTTGCTGCTCTTGGATCTTCTGCTGTATTTTATCGATTTGATGTTGGAAATCGGATACACGTGCTGGTCGCGAGAAGAACATCTGCCCCAAAAAGACAACTACGGTGATGATCAGGATTCGTTTGCACATTGGAGCGTCAGCCAAAAACGTGCCGCCGCCCGCCGTGTAGGAGCCGTCGCGAAAGTAATCACGGTTTTCAAATCCCATTCTGCGCCATCACAATTGAGCCATCGATTCAATACAACTATTTGAAACGAATTAGGTTCGAAAGTGAAGTATTATTTATTAGGAGAATTGGATGCCCGACGCAGAATTGGAAGCCCGACGCGTCAGCGAGGAAACAGCTTCGTCCTCGCTAACGCGTCGGGTTACCATTCACAGACGCTTTCGCGTCCATTGGTTTAGGAAGAGCAGGGGGCGGGGACCCATGCAAGCTCGCCCACGGTGGGAGCATGGACCCGCGCCCGTGGTGGCTGCTGTAGTGTTCGCTCGCCGGGTACTTTTATACTTCCCAACATGCGACCCGGTGGCCATCGCCTTGGTCTACCAGCGGCGGCATCTCCTTGCGACATTTATCGGTTACCAGTGGGCAGCGAGATGCGAATGGGCAACCTGCAGGTGGGTCGAAAGGGCTGGGGACTTCGCCTTGGAGAACGGTCAGTTCGTTTCGTTGAGACGGATCGGTTACCGGGTTGGCCCCCAACAAAGCTCGCGTATAAGGGTGCTTGGCATCAGCTTGGATATCCTGACAAGGCATCTCCTCGAGGATCTTGCCTAGATACATTACTAACATTCGATCGCAAAAGTGATCTACTACTCTAAGGTCATGCGAAATGAACAGCATGGTCAAGTCATACTGTTGCTTGAGTTCCATCATCAGGTTCAAGACCTGAGCTTGGATCGAAACGTCCAGCGCCGATACCGGCTCGTCCGCAATCAGGAACTCGGGTCGCACGGCCAAAGCTCGCGCGATGCCTACTCTTTGTTTTTGCCCGCCAGAGAACTCGTGTGGGTACTTCGTCCGTGAATCGGGATTCAAACCGACCGTCTCGAACAACCGCTCTACTTCGGCTTTCAGTTCTTTGTTGGGTACGACGCTGTGGAACTTTAACACCTCTCGAACAGCACCTCCCACGCTCATCCTTGGATTGAGCGACGAGTGGGGGTCTTGGAAAATCATCTGCATCTTGCGACGAATGGGACGCATTTGAACTCGATCGAGGTGCGTAATATCTTTGTCTTGGAAGCGAATGTTACCTTGGGTTGCGTCCAGCAAGCGAACAATCATTTTGCCAAGAGTCGATTTTCCACAGCCCGATTCACCTACGACGCCAAGGATTTCGCCTTTATGGATTTCAAAGCTAACATCGTTTACCGCGTGAACTTTGCGGATCACCGCATTGAACAAACCTCCCCGAACCGGAAAGTGCTTTACCAGATTTTGAACTTTCAGAAGTGACATAGATTTAGGACTCGTTCAATGGGTAAAAGCAACGGACGCGCTGGTTGTCAATTTCGTCCGTCAATTGGGGTTCTTCAGCAACGCACTTGTCCGTTCGCAATGAACACCGATCCTGAAACCGACAGCCATCGGGCAGTTCAAACAAACTGGGCACAATCCCTTCGATAGTGGGAAGCTTTGTTTGATGGTGGTCACGACCCGCTTTCGGAATCGATTGCAACAACGCTCGCGTGTACGGGTGTTGAGGGTTTTTGAAAAGCGTAAAAACATCAGCCGTTTCAACGATTTGACCGGCGTACATGACAATAACTCGGTCACAGACTTGAGCAACAACACCCAGATTGTGTGTGATTAACACGACCGCCGTCTCGGTCTTCTTTCGTAATTGATCCATCAAGCGAAGAATCTGCGCCTGAATGGTTACATCCAACGCTGTGGTCGGTTCATCCGCGATCAGGACTTCTGGATCACAACACAACGCCATCGCAATCACGACGCGTTGTCTCATCCCTCCGGACAATTGGTGCGGGTATTCCTTGTAGCGTTGTTCCGGGTTGGGAATTTCTACCTGTCGAAGCATCTCGATCGCACGAGCGCGCCGTTCTGATTTGCTGAGCGAAGTATGGTACTTGAGCGCCTCATCCAGTTGCCAACCGATGCTAAAGACCGGATTGAGCGCGGTCATCGGTTCTTGAAAGATCATTGCGATCCGATTTCCTCGAATCTGTCGCATCTGTTTCTCTGTCGCGTTACAAAGATTTTGCTCTTCAAAGATGATTTCGCTTTCCGGCGAGACAAAGCTATTATGCTCGGGAAGCAATCGCATGATGCTGCGGCTGGTCACCGATTTGCCACAACCGGACTCACCCACGATCCCAAGGATCTCACCGGGAAACAAGTTGAACGAAATGTTCTCAATCGCGGTCACATCACCCCGGTCGGTATGGAAACCGACGCTGAGGTTTTTGACTTGGACTAATGGTTGTGGATTGGACATACGATACTATTCGCGAAAATCGAATTAGGTCAGATTGTAACTTGGGTGGTGATTAGTGAACTAAAGGTGTTTAGGGTCCAGTGCGTCCTGAAGTGCGTCCGACAAAATGTTAAATGCGAGAACTAACACAAACATCAAAGCGGTTGCAGTTCCAATCTGCCAGAAAAATCCGTTGATCACTTCGCTGTTTCCGTTGGCGTCTTTGATCATGATCCCCCAACTCGGTTGAGATTTTACGCCCAATCCGAGAAAGCTGAGGATAACTTCCGACTTGATTGCTCCAATCAATAGCAGGGAAAAATTGATCAGCATCAGGTGTGCGGTGTTAGGTAACACGTGGCGAATCAAAATGTAAAGGCTGCCAAAGCCGCTTGTTCTGGCAGCTTGGACATATTCGAGGTTTCGCAATTTCATCGTTTCACCGCGAATCACGCGACAAGTTCCGATCCAGAACGTTGCACAAAATGCGATGTAAACCGGTATCAAGGTGTCTTTCATCAGCATGCGGCCGCTTTTCGCTTTTCCGCCGCTGGTAAACGGGATTTCGATTTTAGAATCGGTAAAGGCGTAGGCGATCACGACCAGTAGAACCAGGCTGGGGATCGACGAGAACGTCGTGTAGATCCAGACGACGATGTGATCCACCCAGCCTCCAAAGTAACCGCCGATTGCGCCAAGCAATGCACCTATAAAGACCGAAATCGTGGCGGTTACCAACCCGATCAGTAACGCGATCCGGATCGAGTAGATGCCACGATAAAAAATCGAGCGGCCTTGCGAATCGGTGCCCAGCCATAGGCTCATGTTGCGCGACCTTTTCTGCTTTGCTGTTAGCGGCATAGCCAGTTCGGCGACTTTCTCTTCCAAGCGAACCAAAGTCGGCATCATCGAGGGGTCTTGATCGAGGTCAGGGCATTTTGAAATTTCTTCGCGAATCGCATTGGCTTCGTCGATGATCTTTTGCAGTTCTTCAATCGTTTTCTCACCATCGGCCAGTTCGATTGTGTCGGTCACTTCATCCCGTTTTTGTCGCACCCGGAGTTTGCCCAATTCCACACCTGCAAGCGCGGCTTCGACTTTGTTTCGTTTAAGGGCACGTTCTGTTTGGGTGAAAAGGCCAGAGACTGCGGTGTCGTACCGTTTCTCAGGTATCTGCTGTCTGAAAAATCCGGGTAGGTTGCGCCCACCAACGATCTCGGCGCAATCGTCTTTTGTGATCGCTCCGAACAGGACGACCATTGCGGTCACAAAGTACAGCAAGATCACAAACAGAGCGAACACCGCCGTTTTGTTCCGGCGGAATTTCCTTGATTCGCGTGAGTTCCAGATTCGTTTAAACATTGTCAGTTTCTATTGCAATCGGACTCGTGGATCGACCAAAGCGTAGAGTACATCGGTGGCGATGATGCTCAGGATAAACAGGCCTGCGAAAATCGAAGTGAACACTTCGACAACCGGGAAATCATTACCTTCGATCGCGGTTAGCAAAACGTAACCCATGCCAGGAATGCCAAAGAACATTTCCAGCAGAATCGAACCAGTGACCAGAAACGGTAGCGAGATCATGATCCGCGTGATGATCGGAATCATGGCGTTTCGCAACATGTGGACGAACATGATCTTGTTACGCGAGGCCCCTTTTGACTTTGCCGTTATAATGTAGTCGCTACCTACTTCTTCAACCATCACGGCTCGGTAGAAACGAGTGTCGTATCCCATCGAAACCGTTACGCTGATGAGCACAGGAAGAAGCATATAAAAAGGCCAGTTCTGCAGGCCTGGTTTATAGCCATGAATCGCGAACAGCGGCTTGCCTACCCAGTTACTTAGCTGATAAGCACCAAAGTACTGACCCAAAATGATGTAGACCAGAAAGCTGATACTCATCCCGAGCACCGCGAAAAAGACAAGCGTCTTGTCCAGCATTCTTCCTCTGGCAAACGCGGAGATCATTCCGATGACCACCGAAATCAAGCTGGTTAAAATGAGCGCCGGAAGCGTGAGCATTAACGACGGCATTACCGAGCTGCGGAGTTTCTCGCCAACGGTAATTCCTTTTTCGTTCCACATCTCCCGCTCAAATTTTAATGTGGCGATCGACTTTAGCTGTTGGCCATATTGAACCAGGAACGGTTTGTCGAGTCCGCGTTTTTTACGCAGGCTGTCGTATTCTTCTTGTGTTGCGTTCTTGCCCAGTTGACCGGCGATAGGATCTTTCACACGCAGCAATCCCATGACAAGCAAAACGATCGCCAGATAGACTGGGATGTTGTAAACGATTCTACGAACGATGTACGCCCACATAAGTTTTCGCTGAAGCTAAAGTTGTGAAGTAGTTCCGGTTTGGGTTGGCTGTTGCCACTCAGACGCTGAAGTTTGAACGGTGTTTTTAATCTGCGACGTCAAAGTACTTTCCGTAATTGTAAAAGTCTTCGACCGGCTTAAAGTTCTTGAGTCTTGGGTTAATCAGGTATTTTCGTTCTCTTGCCATCGAGCCCACAATAGGGCAATCTTCGATGATCATGTCTCGCATTTTTTCGTAGATCGCAGTCCGTTCGGGCGACGGCTTCATAACCCGAATCTGCTCGTACATTTCATTGAACTCGGGGCGGTCGTAGTTGAAATTGTTTGAGCCAGGCGATTTGTTGGGGCCGTAAAATAGCTGCAGATTATTTTCAGCGTCAGGATAGTCACTGCCCCAAGCCAAACCGAAGAAGGGAGCTTCTTTGGTGCGAAGTTTGTCGCTAAGCGTTCCAAAGTCGACCATTCGTGTGTCCATCTTGATACCGATCTTGTTCAGTTTCCGTTCAAGCATCTCGGACATTTCGGCGCTATCGGCTGACTTGCTGGTGTAGTAGACCAGCGTTGGAAGCCCTTTGCCGTTGGGATGGCCCGCTTCTTCCAGCAATCGTTTCGCGCGAGGGATGTCTGGTCCTCGGTAGGTATGTTCCTGAACATGGTTTTCGGGATGACCGTCCAGACCGGGAGGAATTGGGCCATCGTAAATCAGATTGTCGTTGTTATAAAACGTCCGATTTTTTTCTTCGAAATCGGAACACAAACAAATCGCCTGGCGAATTTTTTTCTTTTCGTCTGAGTAACCACCAAAATCCGGGTCTTCCATATTGAAACCGTTGTAGATGAAATCCAGCAACGGAACAGAGTGGTAGGTGATACCTCCATCGAGCAACGATTTTCGCGGTTGGCGAGTTCGTTGAATAAAAACCGAATCGTAATTTGACTTAGGTACAGTCGTGAAGTCCAACTCCTTGTTCTTGAACTTCAGCCACATCGGTTGATTTTCTGTGTACATGGTGACTTCGACACGATCAATAATCGGCAGTTGCTTTCCCGCGTCTTTGTAAAAGCCAAGTTCAACGTCGCGACTGTAACCGACATAGGGTTCGCTGCCGTCTTCGTTCATCCCAGGATCTTCGGGATAGAACTCTTCGAAGTAGTTTGGGTTGCGGACGAAATACATGTGACTGTTGTATTTCCAATCTTGCAACAAGAACGGGCCCGTGCCAACCGGGTTTTTGGAAATCTTGCTACCATAGAACTCGACCGCTTCGCGCGGCAAGACTGAGGTTTGAAACATCGCCAGGACGTAGGTAAAACGATACAGCGGTTCTTTGAGGACAACTTGAAACTCGGTGTCCGAGATTACTTTCATTCCCTCAACTGGCGCGTCGTAATCAAATTTGCCACCTTCGTCGGCGACTGCGTTCTGTTGTTTCCTGAATTCGTCAAAGCCAACGATCGTATCGGCCATCAACCACCAAGCTTTGGGTTCGTTGGACGCGTCAGCCATCCGCTTGAGCGAATAGAAGAAGTCTTCCGATTTCAGCTTGCGGCCTTTGCCTTCTGGAAAACACTCGTTGTCGTGAAAGTAAACGTCGTCGCGAAGTTTAAAACTGTAGGTTTTGCCGTCTTCGCTAATCTCGGGCATTTCTGCCAGTAGCAGAGGTTTGAGTCTTACTGGGCGATACAAGTAATCGTATTGCAGGAGCGGTTGATAGACAAAGCTACATCCTTTGTTGTCATATTGGCTGGAGCCGTGAACAGGATCGAGTGAATTCGGCCCGGCTGTGGTCATCGGAATGTAAGCGACTTTTTTGTCCGTCACCGCTGTTTCGTCCAAACAGCCGGCAAAGCAAAACAAGCCCGCGATCAGCAAGAGGGGAATGAGGAGAGTGCTTGGAACAGACCAGCAATTTTTCCGGGCAAGTTGCGGCATAAGGTCACTTGGGAGTTAATCAATCCATGAATCGACTACGATCGCGAAACGACCTCTTTATCTTAGCAGAATCAAAAGCGATTAAGAATCACCCCTAAGTAGCATGGGGCCCTGCCCGTGTGTCCGCCGTGTCGGAAACCCGACGCGTTAGCGAGGAAGTAGCGCGGATACGGCTTGCCACCTTGCTAACTAACGCTGCGGGTTACCATTTCAGACCGCTTACGCGTCTAGGTCTAAAGAGAGTAAGCCTGTCAACTAAATCGGCACTATGCCAATTTCACCGGTTCGTCTGTTATCGAGCCGCCATCAATCAACCGTGTAAATTTCCCGAACAGATACTGGCTATCATGCGGGCCGGCTGAGGCTTCTGGATGGTGCTGGACGCTAAACGCCGGCAAGCTTTCATGGCGAATTCCGGCCACAGTATTGTCGTTCAGATTCCGATGAGTTACCACCACGCACTTCGGCAGATCTTCCTCGCTAATTGCAAAGCCGTGATTTTGCGATGTGATCTCAATTTTTTCATTGTCCAGATTCTGGACGGGATGATTTGAGCCACGATGGCCGAACTTAAGCTTAAAAGTCTTCGCCCCCATCGCCAAACCTAGCAACTGATGACCCAAGCAGATTCCGAAAATTGGAACTTGCCCCAGCAACTTTTGAATCGTTTCGATCGCGTAATCCAGAGGCTCAGGGTCGCCAGGTCCGTTGGACAGGAATACCCCATCTGGCTTGAGCGCCATAATCTCATCGGCAGAAGTTGTCCCCGGAACGATTGTGACTCGGAATCCTTGCTCATAAAGGTGGCGAGCAATATTCCACTTCATTCCAAAATCCATCGCAACCACATGCGGTTCGTCCGAGCGGTCGATCTCTTGCTGATCACTGGTGTGCCACCAAGCGCTCAATCGTTGTTCCCAGTTCACCGGTTGCTCTGGTAAGACTTCTTTGACTAGGTCGCGGCCGACCATGGAAGGACTGTCCTTTGCCAGCTTTACCAAAGCCTCGTCGTCCAGCACTTCCGTAGAGATCGCGCCTCGCATGGCGCCTTCGTTGCGAATGTGCCGTACCAGTGCCCGCGTGTCGATTTCAGCGATACCCACGATGTTGTTCTTTTTCAAGAACTCATCCAAAGTTCCATTGGAGCGAAAGTTACTGGCAATACGGCTGGCGTTGCGAACAATGAATCCAGTCGCATGGATCTGTGCGCTTTCGAAGTCTTCTTCGTTAACCCCGTAGTTTCCGATTTCAGGATAAGTCATCGTGATCATCTGACCTCGGTAACTGGGATCGGACAGGATCTCCTGATACCCAGTCATGGAAGTGTTAAAAACGACTTCGCCTGTTGTCGATCCACTGGCTCCCAACGAAACGCCAGTGAAAACACGTCCATCCTCAAGGGCGAGTTTGGCGACAACCGGTTCTGGGGATTTTGATGAACTTGGATCAGCGATCATTGTCAGGTCAACCTAATTTCTATTGGGCAATAAAATGTGTTTTCAGAAGTAAGTAAGATTTATGCGGTTTAGCCAAATGGGAAAAGCAATTCTTCCAACTTCAACTTAAAATCTTGTGTGTTCTCCGAATTCCTATTTTTGTCAACCTACCCCTAATTGCAACCGGTGATCGACTTTGTCATTTATAGGATTTGATCTCCCTTGGCGTTGAGCCTAAAGAGAACGGATAGCAGGCACCGATACTACCATTGGCTGTGGGTCTCCGAGCAGAGATTATTCTCTAAATCGGACAGCCAAATTTAGAAGGGTTCCTGTTGCGGCGAGCAGGAACCCTTCGTTTTTGCGCC
>CAZDBA010000138.1:0-12813 GCA_964503615.1 uncultured Pirellulaceae bacterium | reverse complement strand
GTTCTTCGATCAGGTGCCTCATCAGTGGCATCGTTTCGCCACCAAACAAACGCTGGACTAAATCGTCGACCGTTTCGCGAATGACCGTGCGAGCTTTTGTACGCGACGCGTAAACACGGACTCGTCCGTCTAGCTTTGAAGTGACATAGCCTTTTGTTTCGAGCCGGCGCAGGTAGGTCTGCACGGTAGAAAAATCCATCTTTCGGTTATCGGGCAACGATTCGAAAACGGCTCGTACCGTTGCGGGACTGATTTCCCAGAGAGCCCTCGCGATCTCCATTTCGCCCTTGGAAATAGGCTGTCGCTCCGTCATTTCACCGCTCCTTTGTGCTTATCCACGCCATGCGTACGCTTGTACGTACGAAAGATTCTATACGTACATTTGTAGTTGGTGCAAGGGCACTCTGACAAAAGCTTTTTTCTGACCTGGACGAGCTCAAATCAAACGAATTTTGAGTCGACGACTTCGGTGTGAATGCACTTTATGGAAATACGATCGGCCAAAGAAAGACAGCCGACAGATTCCAACCGATCGTCGAAACCGCCACTATACAAGCGTAGTGTAACGCTACGTGAAGCAACCCCCACCATTTTCGAGTCATCAACAAATAGATTGGCACAATTGGAAACCAAAGCAATACAATCCAAGGTTGCAATATATGAGGCACAAAGATCCCTCGCAATTTGGCGTCGCTGATCATCCAATATGTAGGCGGCAATGCCGCAACGTAGGAACCGAGTAATTCACCGCCAGATGGCAAGAAAAAGAAAGGAGAGCCGAACGCGACAACCGCCAACGTGACATAGTAAGCGCTACACCACAAAACCGAATAAGTTCGACTGCTCAACTTAACACCCTGACTTCGATACACCGTCCTAACGTTAGTTTAACCTCTTCTTGTATCATAGTCACCTTTCGCCCCTAAGTCTTTCATGTTCAGATACTCAAAGAATTCGAACGTACGAGCAACCTGAGACAGGCTAGGGCAAATCAACAAGTACGGTTCAAAATGCGATAATGTCTGCGCTCACCGACCCACATTTTTATCGAACGATCCTACTACGACGACAGGAGAAAATTGCAAAAGTTGCCAGTAGGATGGTAGCCGAGGGTTCCGGGATTGATTGGCTAACCGAAAAATTGAAGACTTGGGGATCGCCAATTAGTGGATCGTCAGGGAGCAGTAGGTCCAGTTGTCGCGTTTGATCTCCGAACTCAAAGGAAACTGTGAATAACGCGTTCGGAACCGTATCACCGTTGTTGAAATAGATTTCTCGGAAGTCTTGGCCTGAGTCGCCAGTGTCGCGATCGAGATCAGTAAAAAACTGAAAGCGGTCTCCTGATTCAAATCCTGAGAAAGCGTAGGCAAAGCTGTCTGTTCTCGGTCCACCCTGTCCAGCGTCGCCTTCAGTCAACATGCTTACCAGTGCGACTGCAGAATCGGACAAGATTTGCTCGCCGAATACAATGTCAAAATTGTACGTTGTTTGGCCAATAAAACCGGAGAAACCAACAATTCGAGCGTCGCTTTCGGCTGAAGTATTCTCTAAACGAAAAATTGACGTAGCTGGGTTTGCAATTTGTAAGTCAAATCCGATTTCTTGTGCGGCGAGGCTCTCTGAACCAAAGACGCAACTAAGAAGTGTTAGTAAAATCAAGCGCATAGTGTTTTCTTCAAATTGTAAAGCCATGTGATATCGCATTTACGACACGTGAACTAGAAATTAGGGCCTTCACGGTTCGATTGCAAGAAGGATCGCAACATAGCGCCGATAGCCGTAATAGCGATTGAAAACGCTCAGCGCCGGCCAGCGATCCCGTGGTTTTTGTTATGCTTACTTTTTGCGTTACAATGCAACGCTTTCAAGTAGATTCAATCCAAGGAACCACTCGATGTTGCGTCCCGGTGTTTTATTCTCAGTTTTTGCATTCTTGTTTTTAGGTTCGAGTTTGGCGATGTCTCAAGATAAGGTCGCAGAAGAGGTGGAGCCGCAACTCTGGTGTGAGTATCCAGCTGGCGAAGGAATTGGAAGTGAAAAACATATCGTTCTGCTGTCGGGCGATGAGGAATACCGTAGCGAAGAGTCGATGCCGATGCTGGGTCGTTTGCTCTCCAAGCGACATGGTTTTAAGTGCACCGTGATTTTTGCGATCAACCCGAACGACGGAACGATCGATCCCGACAATCAACAAAACATGCCCGGCATAGAAGCTTTGGCAACAGCCGATTTGGTGATCATGTCGCTACGATTTCGGGATCTGCCTGACGAGCAGATGAAGCACTTTGATGACTACGTAAAATCAGGCAAGCCAATCATTGCGTTGAGGACTTCGACTCACGCTTTTAAAATGGACGCCAAGAGCAGTTACGGGCATTACAGTTTCAATAGCAAAGAAGGATGGACTGGCGGCTTCGGCCAGCAAGTGCTGGGAGATACCTGGGTTAACCATCACGGTAATCATGGTAAAGAATCGACTGCGGGAATGATCAACCCGGAGTGTGCGGAACATCCGATCCTCACCGGAGTTGTTGATATCTGGGGCCCAACTGATGTTTATGGGCTTCGCAATCTACCTGAGTCGGCCTCCGTGCTGGTACACGGTCAAGTGCTTGCCGGGATGGAACCTGACTCGAAACCGGTTGATGGTAAAAAGAACGATCCCATGGTCCCGGTTGTTTGGACCAAAGAGTTCGAAAACGAAAACGGTAACACGAACCAGGTTGTTTGCACAACGATGGGCGCCTCGATCGACTTGGCCAATGAAGGCTTGCGGCGACTGGTTGTGAATGCCTCGTTATGGTTGTTGGATATGAGCGACGAAATTAGTCCAGATTTGAACGTGGAGCCTGTCGGCGCCTACGAGCCGTCGATGTTCGGTTTCAAAAGTTGGACCAAAGGCAGAAGGCCTGCAGATTTTAACCTTGCCAAGTAGCTTGCTTCTCTGAAGCGAGAATTAACGCCTAGAGGCGTGCTACTTTGACACATCCATCGGTTCAGTGAAATGTTGATAGTTGTTTTTGTCAACAATCAGGAAGCGTACTCGAGTTACTTCTTTAGGGACTGGTGCCGTTATTTGACGACCTGATGGGTCGATCGTTGCATCAATTTTTACCTCGTAACCAACTTCAGGATCTGCTTCGCTGTAGTCTGCGGACCTACTTTTCTTTTTGGTGTCAAAACCTTCCGGCCTCAAATATAGAACGTAAGCACTTGCTGCTGTTGGCCCCTCCGACAAAGTTGCGGTCGCTTCTTGCGAGCTTTTATCGAACGAGGTTTCCTGGATCTGTGCACTTGGTAACGTCAGGGAACGGTAATGCGGATTCAAATGTGGCAGGATTGCGTTGTTCTCCGTAAGCTGTCGATCCAGTTCGGCTGACAATTCAGAAAGAATCGCGGCGTATTGAGGGTCGCCGCTCAGATCTTTCTGCTCTTCGATGTCAGCGAGTTGACCGTTCTCGTACAGCCGAAATAAAGAGTGCGTTTCCGTTTGAAAGTGGCGATAGAGTTTAAAATCGGCTTTGCGAATCGCCGCTCTCATTGAGTTATGCGGGAAGTGCCAAAACAAGCTTTCACGACGTTGACCGCTTTTGTTAACAACTTGCTGCCTTTTACCCAACAGGACTGGGCTGATATCCAATCCACCTAACTCCTGTTCGTTTTCTTCTGTGATATTGGACGAAGTGAGAGACAGGATTGTTGGGAAAAAATCAAGCTGATTCACCAATTCAGAGCTGAGTGCTCCCGCAGCAATCTTGGGGCCAGTTACGACCATGGGAACTCGAATACCACCTTCGTCCGAATACTTCTTGCCTGCCTTGAGTGGGAAATTGTCCGAGATGATCTCGGCACCTCTCTTCTCGGCTCCTCCATTGTCCGACGTAAAAAAGACGTACGTTGTCTCGATTAATTTCTTCCCCGGATTTCGCGGGTCGTCTGTTTGTTCCAGATAGTCCATCACTCGGCCCAAGCTCCAATCCACCGTAGTCACCATCGCGGCGAAGTAGGGGTTTTGCTGTCCGGGCAGACTCATGTCGCCCGGTTCGGGCGGAAACGTGTGGCCAAGTTTGTTGCAGTAATATTCCAGTAGTTGTCCATTACGAGTCAGCACTGGCCAGTGCACCATCCAGTGGCACAGATTCAGGAAGAACGGTTGATCTTTATTGTCTTCCATAAACGAAATTGCGGAATCGGTCAGCTCATCGCGCGGGTAAGAGATCCCGTCAGGGAATTCGTCCGAGAAAGGAGGGTACTTTTTTTCACTCAATGGGTAGCTTTTGTCTTCCGCAGTCGCAAAATCTTTTGTGCGATCGTTCATGCCTCGGTGAACCCCTCGCGTTTGATTGACTTCGTCGAAGCCATACGCTGTCGCGTTAAGCCCGCAATGCCATTTGCCGAAGTGGCCGGTTCGATAGCCGTTTTGTTTGAGGGCGTCGGCGAGTGTAAGGTGGTCGAGGTTCAGGTGGCTGCCAAGAAACGGCTCATGGAATTTAATCGTCTTCTTCGGGTTTGGAATGTTGGCCGCCGTAACGTGCGTGTAGGCGAGTCGAGCTGGATGCTGCCCGGTAATAATCGCGGCTCGAGAAGGAGCGCAGGTCGGCGCCGGGGAGTATCCTTGTGAAAAGTTCATCCCGCGAGCCGCGAGCTTGATCATGTTGGGGGTCTCATAGGGACAGGGCTCGCGTAAATCGTTTAGCTGCTCAACATCCTGCCAACCAAGGTCATCGACGTAGAAGATAATAATATTTGGCCGAAAGGATTCAGCGGCGTCGTTTTGGCAGGCCGCAAAAATTTGGCTTTCGATGACTGTGATGAAAACCAGAGCCAACATTGCGAAAGCGGCAAAACGAGCCACGGTGGTTGTGCGGTTCAAAATACGTTCCTTGGATCAACTGTATTCGAAAACTATTCGTAACACCGCTTCATGTGGCAAAGCCTAAAAAAACGGTGGCACATTTTAACAGTTTAATGACAGTCGACACATGTCGGGCAGACAAAACGTTCGAGAGCGGCAGAATCGGCCTCTTTCTGCTGGCTAATCATCCGCTTGAACTCACTCATCGCTTTAACAGCAGCTTCGGCGCCGACCTCTGACATCTCGCGAGCACTCGAAAAGTCAGCGAAATTGAACTGAGACGCATCGACGGTGATCATTTGATCGACCGATCGGGTGCGTAACGCGGTAACTTGATGACCTTGAACTTCAGCGGCTCGTATCATCGTTCGAAACAACCCGGGAGCTCGCATTCGGTCCAAAGGAGTCATCGGTGTGTTCTTTCCAAAACGATGTGACATTTGATTTGCGATATCAACGCCCAAAACCAGATCCGCGCCTCGTTCCGGTAACACGTCAGCGGGCACGTTGTTGATCACTCCACCGTCGACCAATGCCATTCCGTCTCGGATGATTGGTTTCGAAATGTTGGGCAGATTGATACTTTCCAGTATCCCGTGGGTTGCATCGCCTCTGTCACGTACCACTTGCTGCCCTGTGATCAGATCGACCGAGATCGTGCTTACTGGTGTGAGCAGTTGTTCCAACTTTGCATTTCCAATGTGTTTGCGTAGCAGTTTATCCCACTTGCCCATGCGAAACTGATAAAGCAAGTACCATTCGTTGCCTTTTGGTAGGTATCGAAAAATTCCGCCGGGAGTTAGATCGTTTCGAAACGCTTCAGTACACTCATCGGGTGAAATTCCATAGGCGTAAGGCACGCCAACCAACGCTCCAGCGCTTGTTCCCGCGATTAAGTCAAAGTAAATCCCTTCTTCCTCGAACGCTTTAAGAACTCCAAGGTGGGCCAATCCGCGTGCCGCTCCACCGCCCAGTGCCAGACCCAGCCGAGTCTTGCGAATGAATCGAACCAACCGTGAGATACTCATTCGCTCCAGTCGCGAAATGTGTTTCGAATCGCCGAGCACGATTTTGAAATCTGGCAGCCCCAAACCTGCGGGCGAGGGCGGGATGTTTTCCGGCTTAAAACCTTCCGGCAACAACCATCCCCAATGAGCTTTGGCCGCCAAGCGAGATTCGACACTCAGCAACGTCCGCAATTGAGTTTTGTTTGACGATTCGTTTTCAGGCGTCGAAAGCCACAGGACTTGTTCGCATTGAACCAGGATTTTTCGGAGTTCACTGGGATTAGCACCGGAAAGGTAAACGATCGTATGTCCGTCGTAGCTGTTTTGTTCTGAAAGCTGTTGGCGAACCCACTCTGATTTAGCAGCGATCGCCATGTTGCGAGGGATTTCAAGTACGTTGAACCGTCTTGTCGCGGCGTTCGGTGCAACGTTATCAGAAATGATCTGAATATTATTTCCATTGGAGGAAGCGTTCAGCAATCCGTCTGCTAAACCAACAACCAACCGCTCGCTCATTCGAACTGAATTCAAATCGTTTGACGGATTTACGATTCCGATCACTCGTGAGACGCTGCGGATCTTTTTGCCCGTCGTTTCTCTTCGTAAGCGAAAGCCCAATGTTCGGCTAACGTTTGCGGCCAGCCCGGGAACCTGAACCAAAAGAGACTGAAACTTGGCTCCGGTCAATTGGAGAACTCGCGTATCCATCACGGCGGTTGCGGTGACCGAACGTGGTTGGCCTGTAAGTAAAGCCAGTTCGCCAAAGTGCTCTCCTACGTCGACATGTTCGATAAACGACTCGCCTTCCAGGCCGCGAGAAGAGGTGAGTTTTACACGTCCTTCGGCGACCAGCAACAGGCTGTCACCTGCTTCGTCCTGTTGGAAAATTGTTTCGCCACTTTTGTATTCAATCCAATTGATTGAATCCGCAATTGCTTGATGTTGTGCGGCAGGCAATCCACACCCAATTTGGCTTTGCTTAAGTGCTTGAAGTTTGTCCTTGCTCATCTCTCAATCCAACTTTATTTATCTGTCTTACACGTCTCTCAGTTTTAGTGAGATGGATTGAGGTAAAGATGCTTACGAGAGCTTGGCAGAAAAATGTTTAGTTGGATGCAAACGAAAAAAATCCGGATGAGCATTAAGCCCGTCCGGATTTCTCCCGTCTCGAAGTTTTAGTTTGAATGAACAGCCTAGGCTGCCTTCGGTGAGTTTTGGTCAGCGAGGAATAGCGTCTCGAGCACTTCCCAGCGAGCCTCGCGTGCAATTCGACGAGCCAGTCGCTCGTAAGGTCCCCAAGCGTTTCGAACCTCTTGAATTCGGCGTTCGATTTCGGTCAAAGAGAGAATGTTGTCTGCTGTCTTCATGATAATACCCATGTCTTGACTTGTTTGTCTTTGGACGTGGGCGCCTTTGATTTATTACCTGTAAAAACCTCAGTTGTCGGTTTCAGTACGGTAAATCACTTTGCGCAAGAATGTTCATCCTTTCGCAGTAATGTTGCAACTTCTTTAAAGAGCACGGTTTGCACATGGAGCAGGTCAAGCTCGGCAGGTCATCTTGCGCAAACGCTTCCTAAACGTTTTGTAATTCTCGTGACAGTGAGTTTCGATTTGGCCTGACTATTTTTTTTCTTCGACCAGCTCACCTGCGGTTAGCTCATCGATCCACTTCGCATGTGCTTGTTTGATACTGTCATACTCCGGCAAATGAGCCAGATTTTTCCACTCGTTGGGATCTTTAGAATGGTCGTAAAGTTCTTCGCTACCATCATGGTACCGAATGTATCGCCAACCTTCAGAACGAACGGTGTGGTTGCCGGCGGTGGTTGATGTCAAAGCGGGACGATCCCACGAAACGCTGGGATCTTCCAGCAGTTTGTTGAAACTCAAGCCTTCTAACTGATCAGGCGCAGGTAGATCGCAAAGTTCGCAGAGCGTGGGATAGATATCGATCAAACCTACAGTTCGTTGACAAACCTGGCCATTGCCTTTCCCTTTTGGGATATAAACCATCAGGGGGCTTCGCGTAGATTCTTCCCACGGCATCCATTTTCGCCAGTGTTGTTTCTCGCCAAGATGCCAACCATGATCTGACCATAAAACCACGATCGTGTTATCGGCGTGAGGGCTGTTCTCCAAATGGTCAAGCACTTGTCCCACACAATCGTCGACCAATGCGGTACAGGCGTGATAAGCGTGAACCAGTTCGCGGCGATAGGTCGGACTGTACATTTCGATCGCATCATCGGCGATGATTTCGTTCCTTTTCAAAACCCAGTCTCTGCCTACTTCTGGAACATCATCGAGGTCGTTCTCAAGGACCGTGGGCATCGTTAGGGTTTCACGATCAAAGAGATCAAAGTACCGCTTGGGTGCGGTCAGTGGCACATGGGGTTTGTAGAAACCAAGAGCCAGGAAAAACGGTTTGTCTGGGTTGTGTTTGTCCAGTTGCTGCTTGCCCCAGGTCGCAATTTGTTCGTCAGGCATTTCACCGACTTCGATATCCAAAGCGGCCCAAGCCATAGAGTCCTGAGTCTTTTTGCCGTACCGCTCTTTAAAGGGGCGTCCCTCGGGTGGTTCGGGCCCCCATCGCAATGTCTTTGGACCGACCTCATCCCAGAATCTTTTTTTGCCGTGATCGTTATGGTAAATCTTGCCCATACAAGACGCGCGGTAGCCGTTTTCTCGAAAAAAATTCGACATGTGTATCGCAGAGTCGTGCGCTTCGGTCGCACGTTTCGAATTGTTGCCGTAGATACCAGTGGTTGAGGCGTACATGCCGGTCATGACAGATTGTCGAGATGCGTTACAAAGCGCAACCTGACAATGCGCGTTGTTGAATAACACCGAGCGTTTTGCGAAGCGGTCGAAGTTAGGCGTTTGCGCGTCAGGGTTGCCTTCCATGCATCCGATCCAGTCATTCAAATCGTCGACTGAGATGAACAACACGTTTGGCTTTCGAGGACCGGAATTTGTTTGTGGGGCAACGGCTGAATCGGAATCGGCGGGTGATTCCTGGATCTTCAAAATCTGTTCGGCGTAACGGGTTCCCATTAACAACTGACTGGCCGCATCGAAATGAGTCCCATCATGGCTGGTCGTATCATCGGCAGTGACCAATCCGTAAAGGGGACTGCTTTGACCCACCAAACGGATCGCAGCTCGCGTCTTGTCCCGCTTCCCGTTGTCGAACAGCTCGCCGACCACAATGGGGAGGTCCGCAATATCCAGGTCTTGGCGAATTCGATCGGAAAACCCAAGCAAGCGTCTTTGGTAAACTTCGGTGGCAGCCTTTGAGTCGCCCTCGCCTTGGTGCCAGAGTAAACCACGAATTCGATAGGTATGGCCTTCGTCACTCAATTTTTGAGTCGCCATGGCGATCGTTTCAAGAAAGTTCGCGTAGCAAGGTCCTTGAGATTCTTTGTTGTCTTTTTCGCCCGGCACCCAATCCCTGCGCAGGTTCGTTCCGCCTTTTGAGCCTTTGATCAAAGCGATCTTGCGGTCCGGTTGAGCTTTGCTGATCGCCTGTACAAAACCGATTTCGGGACCAAAAGTAGGCGCTGGAATTCCCCCTTTGAATTTGGGCGGTTTGCTAAAACCACATTGCAGCGGACTCCAACCTTCTGACTCAATGGAAACGTTTCGGTAGTAGATGATGGCGTTCTCAAGCCCGCTTAACTGTGCCTCGGTCAAGTCCTCGGTCAAGCCACGACCGTCCATATTCGATTGACCGGCTAATAGATAGAGGTCGTACTCTTCTGCTCCTGCCAAGCCCAAGGGTAGCAACAATAAAGTCAGAACCCAAAGAATCGTTTGTGGAATGCGTGCGGTCAACAATGTCATAGCGTTTTCTTTCTGGCACAAATTGGGCATTTCAAAACCTGTAGTTGACTTAGCTTTCGCTCTAAGTCCTTATTCATCTTCGAGACAAACGGAATTCTGGCGAATCCCCACTGCAAGCAATCAACGTTTTTGGAATCAGGAAACACGGCTCGAATTTTTGCGTCGCTCACTCTTACCCCAAAAAATTCCCGAATGGGAAGTTGATTTGTGTGTTGAGTTTGCCTCCACATTGTAGCCCATCAATTCACAAGGTCGAGCCAAAGCGTGTATACGGTCTTGGCTTATCCGAATTATTTTTAAACAACCAAACAGGTTGAATCTGACTTTAAAGCGATCGTTTCTCAAATTTTGGGGATAAGTTTCCCCGCGGTCAATCATTCGGGTGAGATTGCAAACCCGTTCCATCACAGTTTTCTCCTACCTTTTGAAACGGGTTCGGATTATATTGTATGTTCACAAAGGGGGCTTTCTCAGTTCCCCATTCAATATTCTTGGTTAGCGTTCTGCATGAAGTGCCCTTTCTGTCAACTTGACAACGACAAAGTGATCGATTCCCGGTCGGGCGAGGAGGGGTTTGTGATCCGCCGTCGTCGCCTTTGCCAAAGTTGCGACAGGCGTTTTACGACTTACGAGCGAGTGGCAGAAGTTGACATTCGAGTGGTCAAAAAAGACCGGTCCCGCGAACCGTTCAAGGCTGACAAGATCCGCCAAGGTGTGGAACGTGCATGTTGGAAACGTCCCATCCAAACGACCGATGTCGAGAAAGTCATCACAGAGATTGTCCAGGAAGTCTATCAAGTAGGTGACTCCGAAATTGATTCGGATCACCTGGGCGAGATGGTAATGGAGAAACTGATCGAATTGGACGAGGTGGCTTATATCCGTTTCGCCAGCGTCTACCGACAGTTCAAAGATATCCGCGACTTTGTGCAAGAAGTCCAACCGATGCTCAGTCGCCCTAGAAAGGGTGACAAGGCTCAAGCCGAGTAGCACGTCTCTTCCGAGGCATTAATATTCGCCTCGGAGAAGCGAGCGAGCTACTAGAAAGTTCGCTGTAGGACAAATTCGGCAATATTTAACAAAGCTTTAGAGCAGTCGGACGGCTCGATGCTTTTTGCGAACTTGGCCGCGTCGGCGACTTTTCCTTTGGCGAACTTTTTTGAGTAGGAAATCGAATCGGTCTTCTGCAGCCACTCGGTCAGTTTGTTGTGGTCCAGGCTTTCAGGCGTGCTCAACTGCTCAAGAAACTGTTGGCGGTCTGATTGGTTGAGATTGTCGCGGCAATGAATGATAGGCAGCGTGAATTTCAGGTTGGCCACATCCGTTCCCAGCGTCTTGCCAACCGCAGCTTGCTCTCCAATCACGTCCAGAACATCGTCGACGATCTGAAAAGCAACCCCGATGTCTCGACCATATTTTTCAAAGCCCGCACATTGATGCTCGTTGCCGCCGGAGAACACAGCACCGATGTGGCAAGCCGCCGCAACTAATTCGGCTGTCTTGTCTGAGATGATAGAGAGGTAATCGTCTTGCGCGAGTTCCAAATTGCCTTGCGCCATGTTCTGCCGCATCTCGCCTTCGCAAACGCGATTGCTGGCTGCTGCCAAGATCGAAACGGCTTCTGCATTACCTGCACGACTGGCAACCGAGAACGCGTGCGTGAACAAATAGTCGCCCAAAAGAATGCTGACTCTTGTGCCGTATTGCCGATTCACGGTCGGTTGATGCCGTCGAGATTCAGCCTCGTCAATAACATCATCATGGACCAGCGTAGCCACATGGATCATTTCTACAGCCGCGGCCAGTTGATGATGTCGATCGTCCAGGTCGCCCAGTTGCTTTCCGCAAAGCAATAACAGCGTGGGACGCATCCGCTTGCCGCGAGCCAGCGTGCTACTTTTAAGCAGTTGATTCATCCACGGGATTTCGGGGCGTAACTCGTTCAGCAGGATTTTTTCAACCCGCGACAAGTCATCCGCGACCGGCGATTGAAAGCTGGATAGGCCACTCGATTTTTGTGGGAGCGTTTGACTCACGAACTTGTTTCCTTTCAGTCCCTACCAGAATCTCGGTCGAAAGTGCCGCTCTTGCCACCTGATTTATGAAGCAATTTTATTTCACTCATCGTCATGCCACGATCGACACTCTTGCACATATCGTAGATCGTCAACAACGCTGTGCTAACGCTCACGAGCGCTTCCATCTCAACTCCCGTCCGATCAGTTGCTGAAACGGTACTGGTTACTTCAACGGCGTCTTCGCTGCAGGGCTGGATCTCCAAGCCGACGGACGAAATCGAGATCGGATGACAAAGTGGAATGAGGTCGGCTGTTCGCTTGGTTGCCATGATGCCAGCCAGTCGTGCGACTTCCAGCACGTCACCTTTGGCGACATTCTGATCCAGGATCATCTTTAGGGTTTCTGGTTTCATCGAGATCGTGCCCGATGCGATCGCAACCCGTTTTGTCGCTTGTTTATCACCCACGTCGACAATGTGGGGAACACCCTCCGAATCGAAATGGGTCAATTGCGACATGGGAATCTAAATTTCTTCGTTTTGCTGGTATGGCTGGTTTGGCTAACAACTAAATAACCGTCTTTGAGCCGGTCAGAATAACTAAGGCAAAAATAAAATAACAGACTAAGTTGAGCGTTTTGAACGTTTAATTGTGACGTCTGCGACGAGAGGTAGGCTGTAATGCACAGTTTTGGGCTTCCCGAAGCGAAAGGGCAAGATTTCGGAGCGGATAGGGAAATTTAGGCTAGTGAGAATCTTTCCTCGCGAGACGTCGGACTCATCAAACCACTCTACGGTATCTGGTATCGTTGTATTGTTTCGCAAACAGTAATCGCCGGAAAAGAAATGACTCGAAAATACCTTGAGTACAGCAGCGGAGCCTCAAATTCTGGGCCATCGAACTAAATGGAACCTCTCACACGGTGACTTTCGGCCGGATTGGTACCGATGGCCAGAGCCAGGTAAAAAAGTTTACGACCAACGAGCTCGCAAAAAAGTCTTTTGACAAGTTGCTCTCCCAAAAGTTCGATTTACGTGCCAAAAAAAAACTGCGTTCATTCTATCTGCCATTGGCGACAAGTGCCGACT
>CAZDBA010000137.1:0-12953 GCA_964503615.1 uncultured Pirellulaceae bacterium | reverse complement strand
GGCATCTGTACCCATTAATGCCGAAAACGGTTTTGGGATATCTGGATTCTTCAACGGCCGATCACTGACAAAGGAAGTTAGCCTGCCCATTCAGAGGAACTAATGCCTCAGCGACGCGATCTAAACGTGACCTGCAGGGCTCAGTCGATCGAGTCCAGCGAAAGTTCAATCGAGTTCAAAATCGGGCTGTAAACATCGTGTTTTGAACGAATGCATGGCGATAACAGCAAAAATTCTCTTGACCTACTTTCCGATCTCGACCTAAAGTTGAAGTAGAACTGGTTCGTTAGTGGTAGCAGAGAGTTCGAACTTGAGAAACAACTCACCCGTATATCGATACTTTGCCGGATTGGCTGAAAGCACTTTTCAGTCTGAGCTGGGAGTGGTTGACCCTCCCATGATTGATTATGTCACCGAGTTGTTAGTTCGATTTATTCGCAGTGATGTTGTTCATCGTATTCGTAGCGTTACCGGACGCCCCTTGATGACGGTTGCCGAAATGGCAGCAGAAGCTTCGCATCGACTTGGCGAAGCAAAACGAGAACTTCATCTGCACATAGGCGATTTCACTTTGTTCTGGGCCGGCGTCTACCCCGAAGCACTGCGTGGCGATGAGTCACGTCAGTTCACGGACTATTGTGCTCACGGCAAACGATCCTATCGAATTGCCGCTTGCATCGAACCGGCGAAAGAAGACGCACCGGACGGCGAAATCCTGGAGCGACTGAGCGACCGCTTTGAGCTTTGTTGTTGTGGACTGAGAGAAGTCCGTCGCATGTGGGAAGAGGGCGATGACAACAACTTTGGCCCCGGTTCAATCTTGTTGAACTGAAGCAGGCTTTGTTGCTGTCTTATTGGCAAGCCCATGGAGTCTGGGCCACCTCACACAACTTAAATCGCAGTAAAGAGAAAAAAGTGCGTCAGAGCTTGTGAGAAAACAGACTTTTGTTGGGGTTCTGTTGTTTAATACGTCGCAATCGCCTTGAGAACAGCGAACTAGGTTACAAATAGTTAGCAAACGAGGTTCAATTAGGGGGTAGAGGAAGCTATAATTAAGTAATTATCTAGTGTCTACCCCCTCCAAATACATCACTCATCCTCTCCAATCAACCACTTTTCAGAAAATACCTGCTAAGAGATTGATCTGTCGGCCAAAAGAACAACAATGAATAGGGAAGTTATCGCTTTGAAATTTAGGTAAAAGCAATTCCCAACCTGAAGACATCATATTATTGCCTTCTTCCAAAATAAAATTTTACGTCTTTATCATATTGAAAGGAAGTTTAGATGCGAACTAATCCTTCATCGCGAGGTTTTACCCTCGTCGAACTACTAGTAGTCATTGCGATTATCGGCATCCTAATTGGGATGTTATTGCCTGCGGTACAGCAGGTACGTGAAGCGGCCCGCCGCTCGCAGTGCTTAAACAATTCCAGACAAATCGGTCTCGCTGCGCAAAATTTTGCAAGTTCTCACCGGGAATTCCCTGCGATTGCTTTTGAACTCGGTGGATTTGAAAATTTGGAAGGTCATTCAACTTGGCTTCAGTTGCTGCCATTCATGGATGGTGAAAATTTGCAAACAGCTATCTACGAGCGCGCCGACGCTACGGTGCCTCAGCCTTCGGCTGCCTTGCTTAGGTTAGGTTTTGTTCGTACGATTTGGAGGTTAGACCATGATACACCGATTGAATTTGCTTCTCCTCCAAGCCTACTCTGCCCAAGTATGGACGACGCAGAGTTTGTAGCGAACGTCGAATTTGGCAGATTTTATAATCAATCAGCACGTGTCGACTACCTACCCATTATTGGCACCTATAAGTCACCATCCGGCAACGGCCAGAATTTTAGGCTGACCCACGGGATTTCCGCCGACCCTAATTCCTTGGATAATTTTTTCCCTCGGGCCTACGACGCCATTTCTTTAAGTGGTATTACCGATGGTACATCCAACACAATGTACATTGGTGAGTCACAAGGAGAGGTGAGAGGAACTAATCGGTTTTCTGCTCTTAGTATTTTTGAAAATACGGGAGCTTCGATCAACTATGGTACTTTTTTTGGTCCCGGCATCCAATTCACTCTTGGCATCGAAAATGTCTATCTCAACCCAGTGACAATTCCCGACGACAACGGGATAGATCTCATTAGATACGCAGGGGACCAGATCAGCTCGCCGCACCCTGGAACCGTCAATTTTGCATATGCTGATGGGTCATGCCACTCTATTACTCGCAATGCCGACAATGTTGTTTTGGACGGTTTAGCGACCTGTGCTAACGGTGAAGTTATTACTTCCCCGTTTTAAGCTAAAATTCTCGATTAGCTCTGTCAATTTATGCCCATCCGCATTTTCGGATGGGCCTTTATCTTTTAAAAGTTGGAGGCTCGCGTGTCCCGTTTACTTGTTTTTTTCGTCCTCGTCAGTTTTTTTGTCGGTTGTTATCCTGAGCCAAAGGTGGAACCTTACCGACCTACCCCTGAACACATGGAGCAAATGAAAAATGCAACCAAGGCCGATGGAACTCCACTCTTCTCCCGGGGAGGAAGGTCAGGGAAAAATCCTAATAGCAAGCAGTAAATTTGATCGCGAGAAGAAGTTCGTGATTGGCCAACGAAATCACGGTGAGGCAAGAATGGCGTCTAAGCCTGTTTAACCAAGCAGTCGCGGAGCGAGCGAAATCTTTATTCATTTTTTGGTGGATGCGGGCGAAACAGACCCCCGCCGACGACTCTGCGGTTGTCGACAGTGACGGCGATGGCCTGAGCGACGTGCAAGAAGCTGCACTGGGCACTGATCCCAATGACGCCACGATAGGATTGATTGAGGTGGCCAGCTTTATAGACCACCGGTCGTTCCTATCGAGTTAATGTCGGATGCGATTCAGTCTACGTGCAATCATGATCGTCGTGATTCTGGCTTCAGTGATAACGGGCTGGTATATCCATTGGCGCAAAGCGAATATCGGCTTGGAGATTTCTGTTCCAACCCCCATTGGCGAATTGGACTGTGAAGTTCCCGCCGTCCTCCGGGAGTATTGGAGCGGGGCGAAAGTTCGTGAGCATGACCGCGATTTTGCCTGGCCCACCGAACGAATTGATCAATTGCGAGGAGACTTGTCACTCTACCGTCAATTAGTGCCGTCCGACGAAGCCTTACTGCGAACCAACAAGGATGAATTGGTTCAGTTGGCGAGAATTGTCCTCAGTGACGAAAGGTCTAAATTCAAATCCGCGGCCAATGCTGCGTGGATTCTCAACGAGACGGGCGACGTAAATGCGTTTTCTACGTTCTTGAATCGTGTGAAACAAAATCGTGTTGAGGATAAAGGCAAACGATGGAAGTTGTTTGATGTTTTTCCCGCCAGGAAATTGGTCGCCGACCAGGAATTCCTGAAAACAATGAAAGCCAGTGTTGGCAAAGATACGAGCTTTGCTCGACGAAGTGAAAGGGCGCTCTTTGATTCGGGACTTGATCGCCAGCCCTGGATCGACCGAATGAAGAAGGAGGCCAGACAAGATCCAGAATCAGATAGCCCAATTCAACTGCTGTTGAACAATGCGCCCTCGGTTGAAGCCCTGGAACTTGCTGAAGCGTTTCTATTCGGTCCTCGTGAACGTGCTCGATCGGGGTACGGTGACTACTATTTGATGCGAACCGTCTTCATTACAGATTTCAGCAACGACCCTGAGCTTGATGAAATTGCCGACCGAATGGAACGGAAATTGGTCAAAGTGATTCAAGAAATTCGCGAACAGGATGCACCAGACGGAGGACATCTCGGTTGGCAACTTTGGAAAATGGTAGTCTTTCACGGTACTGACTTTTCCAAAGATCTGTTTCTGGAAACCCTGGAGAGCCCAGAACTTGCTCATCGCCATCTCGATGCAGTCGGCGCGTTGGTACGACTTGGCCATGGGCAGGAGTGCCGATCCCATATTGAAAAAACAGTTGCCCAGTTGCCTCCGGAATATCCAGCAAGGCATCTCAATATTCTAAATCTGCATGAACAATGCTGCGGTCGAGAATTGTCAATCAAAGTCTGTTTGAAGCTGGCCAAAGATCATTCCAATCTGGCGGCCTTTACCAAGCTCGCAATGCTGTTCGAGAATACAAATGACCCAAATGTGTCGGAACTTGTTCTTGACCAACTGTTTCTTGAAGGGAAAGGCAAGCTCGCGGTGAAAGCGTTGCGGTTGTTGGAACAGATCGGCCATCCAGACCTTGGTTCTTTGTGGGCCAAGCTACCCGAATCGACAACGTCGGATCCAATCGTCAAGTTTTACCAACATTGGCATACGCAAGGAATCAGCCGAACAGACATCGTCAACTGGATCAACCAGAAATTGAAACCCAATCGTCCGATTTCTGTTGACTCCATTTTGAACAAGTCGAAGTTCCTGTCGAGTGACCACTTCCTGTGGCGTTTTCTCCACGAAGGCTTCGACAGTCCACACAAATTTGCGATGGCTGCATTTGCGCATTCTGGCAGCGGCGATTTGGCATTTGGAGAAGACGTGTACTTTAGTGAGCTCATTGGTCACATCGCAGATCTTGGCACAACCGAGTTGGGTGAATTGAAAGTTAGTTCATGTTCGACCGAACTGATAAACGGGCGAAGAAATTTTCGAATCGTGATCAACGGTCGACTTTACGAGTTTTCTCTGGCTGAGCCGGTGGACAATTACGAGAACCGTTACGATGCCCGCGCCATTGTTGAGCTGTTGAATGCGATCGCGATTCGCCGCCGACTAAAAAAGAGGTTTTTTGCCTTTCCAACCGAATGGGAAAGCGGCTTTTGCTTGGTGCTGTTTATTGAACCCCAAACCGTTACACAATTAGAGACACAGTTTGGGCTTACGCCAATCGAAGGATGCAAATACTACCTTGATCACTGACAGTGAATCGTTAATCGCCAGACTCCTTTGGCAGGTCTTCAAAAACTGACTCCATTCGCTCCATCTTGATTGCTGTTTTGATGCATTCGATAGAGTACAACCAAAAGGCCGTGTTTGACAGGTGGCTTTTTATTTGATTGGCAAACGCAATTCAGTCGACATCAATCTAAAATGACAAAACGAATCCTGGATTTCGAAACGGGGCTTCTTTACGACTCCATCTGTTTGAACGGGCTTCGGCTGGCTTGAATGGAGTGAAACAACAAACCGTGAATTCGATCGCTGTATTTTCGCGGCCTGCGTTTCTTGCTATAACCACGATGTGATTAAGATTGCGAGATTGCCCCTCGCCCATCACATACTTTGCTTACCGATCCTTGTGGAGATCATTAATTATGCCAACTCAGAAAAAGAAAACTCTCCCCGCGCTTTCGCCGTGCGAGTGTGATTCAAGCTGCCCAGATCTTCCTACGAAGGTCAGTTCAGCTGAAGCTCTTAAGCTTTTGAAAGAAGGCAACAAGCGATATTTAAAACGGACAGAACAACACCGTTGCCACGAAAAACGTCGCCAGACTTACCACTACGGCCAAAACCCCTGGGCTATCGTATTAACGTGTGCGGACAGTCGCGTTTCACCTGAGTTGGTTTTTGATGTGGGGATTGGGGAACTGTTTGTTGTCCGTGTTGCGGGGAATATTGCCAACGCCTGTACTATTGCCAGCATCGAATATGCCGTTGCAAATCTCGGCATTGAGTTGATTGTAGTGCTCGGCCACGAAAATTGTGGCGCTGTCAAAGCAGCACTCGAAGGAAAGGCTGCTACTTACAACTTGAACCAACTGCTAGGACATCTGACCCCTGTTGCCGATGAGTTTGGCGAGAAGTGGAGGAACGCAAAAAGCAAATCGAAAAAATTAGAACTTGAATACAAGGCATCCGAAGACAATGCCAGAAACGTTGCCAAACAACTGAAACACCAATCTCGAGAAATCCTCCTGCCAAATAAAAAACTCGACATTGTCCCAGCTGTCTATCAGACCGGTTCGGGAAAAGTCGACTGGGAAAGAAAGTCCGCTTGGGCGTAAGAATTGGTTAGTCGATCACCAACCTTAAATTCAAACGCTAAGTCTCGTGCAAGGAGGCCCATCAATCGAATAGAGCGAGCTCGCCGTGTAGCATGGGGCCCGGCGTCCCCGGCCCGGGCCGTTGGCTCCAAGGGAGAGTTTTGAAAATGTCTTGGTGCAAAACAGCTTATCGGCCGCGCGCTATTCGGGACCGATACACCTCAAAGTCGAATGCTGGGATCGTGTTGCCGATCCCCAACTCCGTAGCCTGAATGCGAAGCACTCTCTCAAAATAGACAAACGGGTAATTCGTATCAGGTCGTTTGTTCAACACCCATTTGTAACTGGTCTCCACCAATCGTTCTGGAATCGTTCCAGCGCGGACCTGAGCCATAACCCCGGCGACAAACTCTTTTTCTTCATCACGCCGTGTTTTCAGTAATCCGTTCAATAGCTCTTCGTATCTCTCAAATCGCAGATCCACCTCTTGAGCGGCCGCATTGGGAGAAAGCGACAACAGCAAAGCAATCACAACGCTAGAAAACAATGCGCGAAAAACAAAATGCATAACGGCCTCCTGCCGGTGGACTAATAGCCAAACGAAAATCTAGACCGTAATTAGCGAATTGTCGGGTAGGGCTCAATGGAAATATTTACTCGCACCAACTGGGCCTAGGCATATCGGAAATCTCGGGCGCCGAATCTGCTTGCACTGCTTTGCTTTCGTCGACAAGCGTAGCAACCACCTCGGAAGAATTGGCAAAAACCAACTCGAATTCGATAGATTTCGTTTCCACAGGTTCCAGCGAGACCACTCGGTCATGCTGTGCTTCAAAGCTATGAGTGTTGGGAAAGTTAGTGCCCGGTTCCAAGCCAATCACATATCCATCGTGCTCGGACACACTGTTCTTCCACAACGTAAAGCATGGCAAAATCGCGGGCGAATATCTGATCCCTGCGGCGAGGCTTTTATCCGAATTGGTTAACAAGGCTAGCGAGTTACCGTCTGAATTTGCTTTGGGTTTAAAAAAGTAGGCGGTCTCGGTGGAACCTGCTTTGGGCGGCTGGACCTGCTGCCAATCGGCAATATGTTCTGCCGAAGGAAGATCGCGCGGAACGACCTCTTCTGCCGGGATCATGATCTGCCCGCCTGGTTCCAGCAGCCCTGGACCGAGGTTGTAGTGGTACAGCATTTGGAAATCGTTACGGCTGCCGCCAAAGTTCGTAACCTCGTCTGAGACTTTGATACTGGTGGAACTTGAGTCAAAACGGTAGCAAGTCACAAGTTGAAATTTGTCGAAGTGAAATCGCGACTCGATGACGGTGCCTATGATTTCCAAAGTCTCACTACTCGGGTCGTAGTTGATTTGGACCTGGTTGGCTGGAAGGTTTGCGATGCGACCATGAAGCGGAAATTGCAACTGGCCCGCTTCGTCAAATTCCGGCGCTCCGTTGCTTTTGAGGCCACACCGAACGAACAGTTCATTAAAACCGTCTAACCAACCTAGTCCACTCGGCTCTGCGACCGGAACCCAGTTCGGATGGACCGGCCCGCAAACGGGTGAGTTCCATCCGAAACGGCATGACTCGGAATCGGAACCAAGAGTGACTTCGGCCAGTCCCATTCCGCGGGTCGGAATTATTCTGGTCACAAAGTGATCACGAACCACGTCGATCACATCGACTCCATCTTGCCGACCGCCTCGAAGCGTTCGTTTGACAACTTGAAAAGAGCCAAACTGCTGATCCAGCTGCTCGACCCAAATGCTGTTTTGGGTATCGGTCAATATGACGGAACTCTTTTCCATTGCGAGGCCTTTATTTTTGGTGTGAACTTGAATTCGACATATCGTTGGGGCAGATTGCTGATCCGGGCAATTACTTGCGACTGGAAATGAATCGCTGTAAACTACTGCACCGTTTTGCGCATGTCGAATCCAAAGAAGTTTGTATGAATAAAGACCAAATTGTACAGTCAGATAACGTTGCGGAAATCCTTGACCGAGCAATTGACGCCGGCGAGGGACTGTTACGACTGACCCCGACATGGGTACCAAGGGACTTCTTGCATCCTGGTAAACGGATTCGCCTGCATCCGGAAGATTATTACGCGATGGGTGCCGAACGAGGCGGAATTGATGAACGCTGGTTTGGCAGTACAACCGAAGCTGCCAACAATGGCCGAGTTTGGCATGAAGGCCTTAGTTTTTGCGAGTTCGAGGGAAAAGCGTTCTTACTCCGCGACGCCGTTGCAGAAGCGGGCGCGAAACTGATCGGCGATGCAATTTGGGACAAGTACAAGAAGTGGCCGGTCTACTCAAAGTTCTTCGACAATATGGGACCGATCCCACACCACATGCATCAGTCCGCCTCCGATGCGGCTTTGGTCGGTCAAGAAGGCAAACCTGAGTCGTATTACTTTTCGCCACAGTACAACAATTGTGATAACAATTTCCCTTACACGTTTATGGGACTGGAACCGGGTACGACCAAGGCCGACCTGAAACGTTGCTTGGAGAACTGGCACAAAGGCGACAATGGCATTTTGGATCTTTCCAAAGCTTACCGGCTCAAGCGAGGTTCGGGCTGGTTGATTCCACCGGGCGTTTTGCACGCACCGGGCTCGCTTTGCACCTACGAACCGCAATGGGGCAGCGATGTATTCGGAATGTACCAGAGCATTGTCGAAGGTCGGTACGTTCCTTGGGACTTGTTAGTCAAAGACATGCCCGCGGAAAAACATCAGGATCTCGACTTTATCATTGGCCAACTGGATTGGGAAAAGAACGTCGATCCAAACTTCAAAGACAACAACTACCTCGAACCGATCACGGCTGATTCCGGCGAAGGCTGGGCGGATCGCTGGGTCGTATACGGGAAAGTCGATGGCGAGCAACTGTTCTCAGCTCGTGAGATGACGATCGATCCCGGCTGTAGTTGCACACTAAAAGACCCGGGAGCCAGCAGCTGGATAACCGTTCAGGGCTCGGGCACGATGGGCAAACTTAAACTGCAAACTCCAGTGATCATTCGCTACGGACAATGGACTGAAGATGAGGTTTTCATCTCTCATCAGGCTGCGACTGCGGGTGTAAAGATCACAAACACAGGATCGGAGCCGCTTGTTGGGCTGCGTTACTTTGGCCCCGACGTCTTTGAGTCTATTCCAGAAGTGGGCGCTCACAAATCGGCTTAATTTGGCCGCGATCTAACAACCATTGGGCAACCAACTTTCGAACATAACGAGGAACAAATGAATCTAAAAATCCATAACGCAATGTGGCCAGGACTTGTCGGCAAAGGTGATGATGAAGGTCAGGAGCCGCCGATCAGTCTGGAGCGTATGCTAGAACTGACCGTTGCAGCCGAAGTAGACGGCAAAAAGTTCGAAGGGATCGACTACTTTTTGTTTCTGCCACATACCGACCCCGATGCAAGCGACGACGAGCTTAAAAAAATCGCGGACCTTATCGCCAGCCATAATCTAAAAGTCGGCAGTTTGGTTGCACCAGTTTGGCCGGGAACCGTCGGCGATTCGGCGATGGGAGATTCAGAAGCAACCGATAAATTCCTAACTGCGGTCAAAAAAGGTTGCCACATCGCCAAAGTGTTTAACGAACACGGCGTACGGGATTTTGGTTGTATTCGAATCGATTCGGCCGAGTTCGGAGTCGAAAAATGGCGAGAAGACCCAAAAGCAAACACCAAGAAAATTGCCAATACGTTTCGCGAAGCGGCAAAGATCGCTGCAGACCACGGCGAACGATTGGCTGCCGAGGGCGAGATCTGCTGGGCAGGCATGCATTCGTGGAAAGACATGTTGGACTTGTTGGAAGAAGTCGCCATGCCCGAAACGGTTGGCTTTCAAGCCGACCTCGCACATACCTATCTGTATTTGATGGGATACAACGCGCCAGAACATGCACTGCTCAAGGACGGTTACTCAGACGAAGAATTCTGGGCCGCCTACGAGACTCTGACCGATAAACTACGTCCGTGGACGATCGACTTTCACGTTGCTCAAAACGATGGCAATGTTCACGGGGCAGGGGACCACGACAAAACCGGCAAGCACTGCCCGGCCGACGACCCTAACGGCAAACTGGACATCGTTAAGTGTTCTCAATACTGGTTGAAGGATGCTGAACAACGTGGAATCAAACATATTTGTTGGGACGGATGCATGTTCCCGAATGAAAAACTGGAAACGGCCAGTACGTGGGATACGATTCTCGATTCGATGTTAAAAGTCCGTGCTGAATTCGAATCATCAACTGCTTGATCGTTCGTTGGAAGCTCGTCTTTCAAAACCGTGACATTTGTCCAAACAAAACCAACCAGACCAACCAAACCAAGGACTAAATAATAATGAAGCCACTTAATATCGGCATGATCGGCTACGGCTTTATGGGTAAAGCACACTCAAACGCGTACGCAACGGTTTCCAATTTCTTTGAACTGAAGCACAAGCCAGTTCTCAAAGCGATCTGCGCTCGCAACGCGGAACGGGCCCAGACGTTTGCAGACAACTGGGGTTACGAATCGGTGGAAACCGATTGGAAAGCGTTGATCGCTCGGGACGATATCGATGCGGTCGACATTTGCGTTCCCAACAACTTGCACAAAGAGATTGCGATTGCCGCTGCCGAGGCGGGAAAGATGATCCTTTGCGAGAAACCAATCGCAATGAACACCGCCGAAGGCGAAGAGATGTGCCAAGCAGTCGAAAAGGCGGGTGTCGCCAACATGGTTTGGTACAACTACCGCCGTGTTCCGGCCGTAACATTCGCCAAAAACATTATTGAGAGCGGCAACTTGGGAAGGATCTTTCACTATCGTGCGAACTTCCTTCAGGATTGGACGATCGCTGAAGATCTTCCACAAGGCGGCGAAGCGCTTTGGAGACTGGATGCAGAAGCTGCTGGTTCCGGTGTTACCGGTGACTTGCTGGCGCACTGTATCGACACTGCGGTTTGGTTAAACGGCATGATCTCACGTGTCACGGCAAAAACAGAAACGTTTATCAAAGAGCGTGTACACCAGGAAACAGGCGAAAAGCAAAAAGTCACCATCGACGACGCTTGTGCCTTTATCTGTGAGTTCGAAAATGGATCGATGGGCCTGTTTGAATCCACTCGATACGCCCGCGGGCACAAGGCGTTATACACCTTCGAGATCAACGGCGAGCACGCTTCGATCAAATGGGACCTGCATGATCTTCATCGGTTGGAATATTTCGATCATCGCCTCGAAGGTCCGATGCGTGGCTGGCGAAGCATTCACGTTTCCGACGGCGAGCATCCTTATATGGGCAACTGGTGGGTGCCTGGATTGAACATCGGATACGAGCACAGTTTCGTGCACCAGGTAGCCGATTTCATCAAGGGACTCGAATCGGGTACTCCCGCCGGTCCAACATTCCGTGATGCGCTGGAAACGCAAAAGATTTGTGATGGCGTACTGGAAAGTGCGAAATCAGAAAGCTGGGTCAAGATCTAAACGCGTCGGCGCTACCTTAGCTCAATCGGTATTCAACGATTGTCAAAATTGCTTACAAAGTGAGCCAGAAACGCTTTGCCATCCGCTTCATTGAAGAAAAACGGATCGCATCGCATACAGATCTTCAACTGACGGCAATAGGTGAAAATCGAAATCGTCGCTCGAGTGTGCTGCCTGAGCGGCGGTACTCCGTTGATATCTTCCAGCAGTAAATTGCCAGCGCGAACCTTTCCTTTTTCGCGAGGCAGATTGACGTAGAACCGTTTGGTCGGATCACCTGCGTTGGAAAACACAATCGTCGAATGACATATGTCGATATCGAGTTGTTCTCCGGCTTCTTTCCAATTCTCTGAAGCGTTCAGCAACCGTTGCATGAATTGCGATCGGTGCCGCTCATATTTGATTCGAGCAATTTCCGTACGTAATAGGCTTCCCAGGCTTTCCGGATCTCCGACGGTTTCGGTTGGAATATGAATAAAACAATTAGTAACCAGATTGATACCTGAGAAATCCGGGTTTTCGGGCTGGCGCAGATCCAACGGCATATTGATTGCGAATGTTTTTTCATGGTCGATCGAACCATGCGTTTGGTTCCAAGAGTAGGCCGCAGTGAACAGGGCCTGCAGCAAGCGATCGTTCATCGTTTGCCCCGCCTCTTGTGATTCCAACCGTAGCCGCTTGTACTCGTCTTTATCAAAGACATGAGAATGAAAGCAAGGGAAAATGTGCTCGGTGTTTTGATTGACTGACGACTCCTGCAGGGCCGTCAGAGGTTGGGCTTCGCTGTTTTCCCACGCGTTGTCATTGGCATCCCGTGCACCAAACAACTCAGGACCCAAGGCAGCTTTCATCCGTTTTCTTAAATCCATTTCATCCAAAGGCGGAAGTTCGGTGTCCACTTCTCCCGTCTTGCTGGCATAGAGCCAAAGCAAATCGCCCAGAAAAAGGTAACCACCGATTCCGTCCACAGCGGCATGGTGAAATACGAACGTCAAAACTGCATTCTGATCGTCATGTCGGGCATAGGTGCGTACCCCGATCTCGTTTCGCAAGTCGATATAGCTGCCCGCGCCCTCAACCAGAATCGGTTGGTCGATCGGCCCCCAGTCGACATCACTGTTGATCGTCTCGGGTACAACCCAACACTCCCTGTTTGATTTAGCCGGTCGTACAACCGATCGCAACATCGGATGCCGAGCCAAAGCTTCGTCGATCGATGCCTGAAAGTGGTCGCGATCAATCTTTCCCGACATCACAAACTGGACGACAAAGGTCATTGGATAGCGCGGGTTGTTGTCCGCAAACATATACCGCTCAAAAGGAGTCATATGTAAGGGAAACGGCCCTCTTTTTTTGACTGGCACTATATCGATCATTCCTGAGTTTGAGTTGTCTAACGAAAGGTTGCTCGTCTATCAAAAATCTACAACATGTCCGTCGTTGCGAATAAGAAGGCGTCGGAGTTGCTCTTCGTCCAAATCCCGGGAGATTT
>CAZDBA010000136.1:0-13029 GCA_964503615.1 uncultured Pirellulaceae bacterium | reverse complement strand
TCCAACATCTTCAAGCCGCGAAATCGACCGATCCCATGCGAAAGATGCACGACCAAGTCGCCTTCGCGGAGTGACAGGAAACTGTCGATCGTTTTGCCAAGTCGACGTCGGGAACGACTTCGCCTCAACTCGCCACGTTTAAATAGCTGATCACAACCGATGACAATCTGTTTGAGAGCTCGAAGACGGAATCCCGAGTGCACGCAACCGACACTCAACCGCAGCCGACCCGATGCTGCCGTATCTGTGCTAGATAGAATCTCGAATACTCGTTGGACTTCGCCCTCAACTCGAGAGACGACATAAACCAGATGGTCATCAGCGATTCGATCCAACTCGCTACGCAGTTCGCCGATGTCACCGCTAAAATCTTCGATCGGTTCTGCCCCGATTGCCAGATGGCCTTCCAATTGACCGGTGGACAATCGACTTGCCGTAGCCATTGGCAGGTTTCGATCGGCCAGCGCTTGGGTAACTTGATGCCAAGCGAACAGTTTGTCCGCTAGCGGGCTGCGTTCGAGGTATTGCCGCGCTTGCTCTGCGATTTCTCCCGGTTCCAACTGAATGATCAGCGTTCCCTCGGGAAGAAAATCGGCGAAGTGAACGGCGTCGTTAAAGTCAGGAGAAAGGACGGTGATTTCGATCTCGGCTAGATCGGCAACGCTTCGTTGTGAACCGATTTCAAACTGGCGAATCGTTTCGATTTCATTATCAAACAACTCGATCCGAACGGGTTGCAGCCAATCGGGAGCAAAGACGTCAAAGATCCCACCTCGAACGGAAAACTCGCCCGCCAATTCGACCTGAGTTGTTTGATGAAAGCCATTCTCCAACAACCACTTGGAAAACTCTTCCACGTCTAGCGTCCCACCGGCTCGCACCGTTTTCGAGAACTTGATAATCGATTCGGCTGATGGGACGGGTTGAACCAAGGCCTGGATGCTGGCTATCGTCACGGCAGGACACTCGGCGGCGACCAGACCTTTCAGCATCCGCAGGCGATCACCATATTCCTGATCGACGGTTACGCCTTCGTTTACCGAAAGTGACATTGCAGGGAACCGCTGAACTTTCGCATCCAAAAACGTTTCGAAATCGTCCAGCGTGTCGTCTTGAACTTTTAGTGTACTGGTGACGATTACGATGTGGGAAAAGTGGGTTGCTAATGCGGAGACCAATAGCGCGCAAGATGATCCCCAGACTTCGTCATACGAAACCGGTTTGCCTTGCTTAAGGAACTCAACCGTTTCTTCAAAGTCATTGCCGGAGGAAAAATTGTTTGGCAACTGCAAAAGTTGCTCAGCCGCTTTAGCATGCGGCGAGACGGTAGCCATCTCAATAGTCTAAAGAAATCCGGTCAAACCTAAAGGCCAGACAGAAAATGAGAGCTTTCTTCGACAATTGAAATGTATTTTGCATGAGACAGAAGAAGGCTTTTATTGCGATTCAGCTTTTGAATCCGCTTCCTCTTCGTCTTCTTCAATCAAAATTCTGTTTGCCAGATCGTAGGAAGAACCGCTACCCAGCGCAAGAAAATCATCCTTACCGCTCACGACCGGTTCGTTTCGGTTGTAAAAGAAGACTTTGCCTTTGCCAACAACCTCAGCCGTTGATTTTTGAACGATAATCGCTGTTGATTCATCAATTCCAATACCAAGCAACTGAGGGTATCGATCAACGAGCTGTGTCATGTCTTTTTGTCGACGGCGCTGGCTGAAATGCTGGTCGATCGCAATTCCACCAATGAACCCCAACCCTCTTTCGTAGCCGGGTGCCATGATGTCGAAATTGGCAACCGGATTCGCGCGGCACATGTATTCTGCCTGGATCGAAGCGCCCGCTGACGATCCGCCGACCACTCCTCCTCGCGCTAAGACATCTTTCATCAGTCTGTGCGCTTCGGTTCCGTAGTACGAATCAGCCAGATTCCATTGTCGACCTCCACCAAACCAAATGCAGGTTGCTTCGCGAAGAGGTTCCAGAAACTCTTCGTCTGAATTCGCTTTATTTCGATCTTTGGTGTGGATAAAGGTAGCTGATTCGACTCCCATCCGTTTCCATTGTTCAACCGTTCGTTGAGGTCCAGAGATTTCATCTGCTTCTGAGCAAGGGATGTATACCATTTTTGCTTTACGACCTCCGGCCAGATTTACCATCTTTCTCATCAACCCCGCAGGTGTGCCGCCTCCTCCCACAATCACAAGTGTCCCGTTGTTAACGATCGGAGTCACAGGTTCGGCGCCAGGAAAAGTAGTAACGGATCGCTCGATCGCATCGCGACGCCATGCCGTCAAATCGACCGTGGTGCTGTACGGACTCGCGCGGCGCGATGTGGCCTGCCTGACATGTTGTACACGCACCGGTTTGTCTTCATTGGCAGCTAGTAAAAAAGTCGAACGTCCTTCTCCCAATACGCGAATCTTTCTACCTCGGAGAATGACTGACGTATTTTCCTCGATGCCTATTCCAACGGTTCGGTTTGTGGAATCCAGTGCTTTGACCAGTTCCGTTCGATTCGTTTTGTCTTGGTACCCCGATCGAATGATCGCACTGGGGAACAGGTGGAAAGCCGCTTCTGGAGTTGCGTCATCGAAATCCTTGCTGAGTCGATACTCACCCAAGTATTCAATGCAGGGGCCTTTTAAGAATAAGGTTCCTCCCTCTGCAACGCTGGTTCGTGCAGCGAAGAGCAAACTTTTCAGGACCGGCAATTGACTGGGTTTAGGAACGTCATCGATCGCAACGACGACAATATTTGACTCGCGGATTAAATCCAGGTCTTGTTTGCCTAGCTCTGTTGCGTCGGCAGCAATCTCCAGTTGAGCAAGCTTCGTCGCATCTTCAAAAAGTTGACTGGCTTTGTCTTCGTCCCATTCGGTGTGGTCTGAAAAGCGTACGACTAAAGTAGATGCTCTGCGTTTTTCAGATTCTGATTGCAGATACTCCAGCGCTGCTTCTGAAATTTTCCCTCCACCGCTGGCAATGATCGTCCCGCCAATTTTTAAATCAGTCGGCCACAGGTCAAATGACTCGTCGAACGAAAGCTCTTGTGTTTCCTGCTTTTGATTCTCAGGTGTTTTGCTTTCAGCCGATTTGGTCTGCGCTTTCAGGCAAGTGATCGATGAAACGATTGTGATCGCGATGGAGAGCGCGATCGCGAGACTTCGGATTGCATTTTTTGGCATTTAAGGTCCTTGAAGTTTACGCGTCTTGGGTTCAAGCAACCAATGCTACACTGTTGGGGACCGGATCGCATGCCTCTTTGTTTACTTCCAGAATCAATGTGTAGTTGCAAACGAAAAAAGGTTCGTTCAAACATTGTATTAGGTGGGACTTCGGGAATTCTGGCGAAATACCACTACGGAGGATATACGATGATTTGAGCGGGAAGCGCCCGTTGGTCTAGCTGGCAGCTTTTTTACTGAGTTGGACGAAACGGTCGCGAGTTTGGCCGAGCGTTTCCAATACGATTTCGAGATATGCTTCTTCTTCCGACAAGACATTGGAGAAGTATTCTTCGGGCGTCTCTACCCAGCGATCAAAAGCGGTAACAAAATGAGCAAGTAGACCGTAATCGCATTCTTGCAATGCGCGTAACATCCCTTTGTTCATGGGCAACAAAACGTCTTCAGGAACAGTAGGTAGGGTAGACAACGAAAATGCGGTTGCGTATTCGATGTACTTCCCGCCGCTGCCAAGCATCTTTGCGGCTTGACGAACCGTCTCGTCGTCCATCTCGCCCAAAAAAGCCAAAGTGATCAATGACTTGGCGCGAATATCCTCCATCGGGAAATTGAGCAACTCGCGGAGTTCGTTTACGACTCCAGTCGATTTGTTTTTCGTTTGTTCGGCAGTCCAAATCGCATTTAGAATCAACGATTCGTTTCCAGAACGAAGTTTGTCAACCAGAATCGAGGACTGTTCGGCGGTTCGGTTCTCGTCGATTGTGAACTGACGAATTGCGATGATTTGTTTTGAGTTTCCTCCCGAAGCGGCTGCTTGTAACCAGTTCTCTTGGGGTTGGCCAAGCAATTTTGTCGAGGCCGAATCGATGTCAAAGAACGAGTCGTTCGTCTTATCTAGATATCGTAGTGCTTTTTTTATTTGCCCACGTAAATCGGAACGCATTCCCTTTGTCCACGTCGGTTTGAGGTCTTTGCGAATCCACGCTGCTAAAGCAAACGTGTAAGCCAACGATTTCTGTGTCAAGAAACCTCTTCGAAATTGTTCCCAATCGGTGACTTCTCCTACGCGAGCGTTTTTTTCGACAAAGCTAAATTCGCCTAACAACAATCCCAGCCCGGTAGCAACGGTCGTGATGTCAACGACTTCAGGAGAATCCCAAAGCGGAAAATTCTTTTGGGCAAGAAAGTCTGTGACCACAAAATGGATCAGCGCAGCCGTGGTCAGTTTCGACTCGTAGGCATATTCAGTCTCAAGCGTGATTGTACGTGAGTCGTGATTGTATTTACCTGGCAGACCGCCAAGTCCTTCGCAAGAGCCGCCGCCTCAGCCACCTCCGCCACATTTCTGAATCGGCATGGGGTTGTTGATTACGGTCACCGGCCCCACGTCGTGGTGGAGGTGCTCTCCTAATCGTTTCAAGAGCTCTTCTGAATTCAGATCACGAGGGTCGTTTGGAAACGATTCCCCCGGTATCAGGAAATCAGATTGCATCAAATCAAAACCGATACACTCTGCTAATTGCTGAAGGTGAAATTCTACACGGGCCTTCTCGTGATCAGGCAGTCCCGGTTTTGTTTTAAAAAGGCTCATCTAAATTTCGTTCCGTATTAATTCAATTCAAATCTGCTGTCAGGTTTTGTCACAGCGTTTTTTGGAGGCAACGCTCCTGCAGAGCCGTAATCAACCGCAAGCATAAGTTTACTAGATCGGGTGCCAAGCAGATTTGACTTCCACAAATTTCAATTTTCCGACTGATTTTGGTGGCTGATTGCAATGTTTAGCTTAATCACACAACCCATGGAAGATTGCCAGGTTGCCTGCTACTGGACACGGTCGAATAATTTCAAAGCATCTTTGGACGGTGCGAAGGGGCGATTTCTCTCGGTTGGGAGCAAAACGATGGTGTCTAAGACTCAGAAAAGTAAACGTTTTCGCTGGAAAGCAAAAAAGAAGCCAAAGGCTAAACGGTGTAGTGCAACACCCAATCCAAAAATTATTTACGCTGACAAAGAGACGGCGGAAATGAAAATGCGATATCTGCGAACGCTTTATTCCAAGGACTCAAGGCGATTGCCAAACCGAGTTTATCGATGCCCATTATGCAAAAAGTGGCATCTGACTTCTTCAATAAAGTACTCCACTGGCGAGTAGCGAGTCCAAAAAAGCCTCGAACCGATTAAGGTTCGAGGCTTGGAAGAATTGAATTCGATCCAACGTTAGCGCGTCTTAGGCACCGCCAATAAGGATTTGGATAAATGAAGCGATATCGCTGACAGTGCCATTCCCGTCGATATCGGCTTCCTCTAGTAGCCTGAACCGGTCGCACTTATTTGCTCGATCGGATGCCATGTTGTTTTGACTTCCATGAAGTCCTGAATCAGGTATGGGTTTTGATTGTTGTTGTCGGACCAATCGCAGTCGTAGCTTTTGATTCGTTTCAAATTGGTAGTTGCGTTCTCTTTAAGCATCTTCAAAAAGCCGATGTCTGCTCCGTCATAGGCAACAGCATTGATATCGAGGTGTTTGGCAAAATGTTCACCCAGTTCATCTCGTTTTCCGGTTAGCAAGTTCACGACTCCGCCGGGCACGTCCGAGCTGTGGAGGACTTCGGCAAACGTTACCGCACTTAGTGGACATGATTCGGAGGCCAGTGCGATCAAGCTATTGCCACCTGCGATTACAGGAGCAAGTAACGAAATCAATCCAAGCAGCGGGCTTGTCTCCGAAGCCACAACAAACACGACTCCTGTCGGTTCGAGCATTGAAAAATTGAAATGGCTGGAGGCGACTGGATTCACGCTGCTAAAGACTTGCTGGAATTTGTCACACCAGCCCGCGTAATAGATCAAGCGATCCACACTTAGATCGACTTCGGTATGACTGGCGGCTAGAGAGAGTCCTTGCGTTTGCAATTCGGCAACGAACTGTTCCCGTCTGCCGTCCAGCATCTCCGCGACACGGTACAAAATCTGGGAACGATTGTAGGCAGTCCTCGCTGCCCAACCTGCTTGTGCCGAGCGAGCAGCAACTACCGCGTTGCGCACGTCCTTGCGCGAACCAAGGCAGATGTTGCCCAGCGATTTGCCTTTGGATTCAGGCGTGTAGTAACGTCCCGACTCGGTGCGAGGAAATTTGCCACCGATGTACATCTTGTACGTCTTCAGGATCTTCAAAGGCTCGTTTGCGGCCCCATTTGTTTTTGCTTTGGCCATTTTAAATCTCCAGATAGGCGCTTAGCCCGTGTAGTCCACCTTCACGACCAAACCCGCTTTCCTTATAACCGCCGAATGGCGAAGTCGGATCAAATTTGTTGTAGGTGTTTGCCCAGATCACACCGGCTCGCATTTGGCTGGTCATGTTGAAAATCTTCGAGCCCTTGTCGGTCCATACGCCTGCCGACAAACCATACGGCGTGTTATTGGCTTTCTTGATTACTTCAGCGACCGTACGGAAAGTTTGCACCGCCAAAACGGGACCAAAGATCTCTTCCTGCGCGATTCGATTCGATTGGGCAACCTCTGTAAACAAAGTCGGTGGGCACCAGTATCCCTTTTTCGGAGCCGAGAACTTGGGTTGGTGAAAGCCAGCTCCCTCCGATTTCCCGATCTCAATATAGGAATTGATCGTCTCCAACTGGTTGCATGAGTTGATCGCACCGACATCCGTATTCTTGTCCAGTGGATTACCAACGACCAGAGATTCCATGCGATGTTTCAGCTTGCGAATAACTTGATCGTGAATCGACTCCTGGACGAACAACCGGCTGCCCGCACAACAAACATGGCCTTGGTTAAAGTAGATCCCGTTTACGATCCCTTCTACCGCTTGGTCGATCGTGGCGTCTTCGAAAATAATATTTGCCGCTTTGCCGCCAAGCTCCAAGGTGCAACGCTTTTTGGTGCCCGCAATCGAGCGTTGGATGATCTTTCCAACATCGGTTGAACCAGTAAAGGCGATTTTGTTCACGTCGGCATGGTTAACGATCTCCGCCCCGACCGCACCGTGTCCGGTTACGATGTTGACCACGCCAGGTGGCAAGCCTGATTCTTGAATGATCTCCGCCAATTTCATTGCCGTGACCGAAGTCGTCTCGGCCGGTTTGAGAACTACGGTATTTCCTGTTGCCAATGCGGGAGCGATTTTCCACGCCGCCATCAGCAACGGGAAATTCCACGGGATCACTTGGCCAACCACACCCAGTGGTTTCGGTTGGCGGTTGGGAAACGCATACTGCAGCTTGTCAGCCCAACCGGCGTGGTAAAAGAAATGGGCGGCCGCCAAAGGCACGTCCACATCGCGCGCTTCGCGAATCGGTTTACCCCCGTCCATTGACTCAAGCACAGCCAGTTCCTTGGCACGCTCCTGAAACATGCGGGCGATTCGGTAGATGTATTTCCCTCGCTCGCTGCCGGTCATCTTTGACCAAGGCCCTTCGAACGCAGCCCTCGCAGCCTTGACCGCTTTGTTGACATCGGCTGGCGTCGCTTCGGTTATTTCGGCGACGACCGATTCGTTGGCCGGGTTGATGCTCTTGAACTTTTTCGAGCCGCTGGATTTTACGAACTTGCCACCGATGAACAGATCGTAATCCTTTTTCAGTGAAACGTGATCCGTTCCCTCCGGGGCGGGAGCCAATTCCCAGGTTGTCGTTGTTTCAGGCATGGTTAAAGTTCGCTGAAGTTTTTGAAAGTCTACGATTAGTGAACTGAACAGGTTTGTTTAATCGATCGAGAAATAGTCAGGGCTCTGGTAAGCTCCCGTGTCTTGCTTGACCAACTGCATGAGGACGTCGTTCGCCAGTGAGCTCGCGCCGAAACGAAACCATTTTTTGTCCAGCCATTGCATGCCCAAAGTTTCTTTGACCATGATCAAGTAATGTAAGGCTAGCTTTGCTTTGGAAATTCCACCGGCCGGCTTCATGCCGACCATTTCGCCAGTTGCAAAGTAGTGATCTCGAATCGCTTCTAACATGACCAGGGTTACAGGCATCGTCGCGGCAGGTTTGATCTTGCCCGTCGAAGTTTTAATAAAATCTGCACCAGCCGCGATCGCAATGTCGCTCGCGCGCCGCACATTGTCCAACGTTCCCAGTTCTCCCGTTTCCAGGATCACTTTTAGCCGGGCCTTGCCGCAAGCCTCTTTGACTTGAGCGATCTCATCATAGACGTACTGATGATCACCGCGATGAAAGCGACCACGGCTGATCACCATATCGATTTCGTCGGCCCCACCATCGACTGCCATACGAACGTCATCCAGTTTGATCTCAAGTGAAGAATTTCCACTGGGAAACGCAGTGGCAACGGACGCAACAGAAATGCCAGATTTTGCGACCTCTTTTTTGGCGATCGAGACAAAGTTCGGATAAACGCAGACGGCTGCGACCGTCGGCAATCCGGACATGCTGTCGTGCAAGTGTTGCGCTTTGTAGCACAGTTGTCGCACTTTGCCTTCGGTGTCCATGCCTTCCAGCGTGGTCAAGTCGATCATGCTCAGGACCATCTTTAGCCCCGCGATCTTGGTCGCGTTTTTGATGCTTCGTTTTGTAAAGCGACTTGCTCGTTCCACAACGCCAACCTGATCGATGGCAGGAGAGGTGGTAGGTAAAGGTGTCTTGGGCACAGAATTTTTGTGGGAAGTTTAGAGCGAATAAGCGAAGAATTCCTGAAAGATCCATTTTATTGTCTCAGAGAGCCAACACCAATGGGAGCGAACTTGAATCTGTCCAAATCACGAAAATTTAAAACAATTGGTTTTGCCAACGTTTCAGGAGCTGTCGCGGTTTTTTGGAAGCGTTGGGTCGGCTTTGGCCGTGCGACGGAGTGAGCGGATACTCCGCAGAGAACTACCGCCGGAGGTCGCACTACCTGAAAATGCACGGGCAAGACGCCGGCGTGAGTCGCGTGTCGTTTTTAGTACAAGGAACCAAAGTCCCAAAGCGACCAGTAATAGCAGTAGGATGGCCAGTGTGCCCAACCATGCCAGTTGGTTCCCCAGTTTCTTTGCAGGGCCAATGATCTCGTCGTAATTTTCAACCGCAACCACATACAATCCCGTATTGGTTTTGTTTTCCGGCAGGGCCTCCGCCTCTTCGTCTCCCAAGACGATTACTTTCGTGTGGTCGATTTCGCAAGCGGCAGCGAGATGGTCAGGAGAGAAATCGACTCCTAATTTGGTTTTGCCAATGGGGTCCTGAAAATGAGTTTTTGCTTCCAGCAGAGTTTCCATGTCGACTTGGCAGTGGGTCAGTGATTCATCCAGTTTGGAACCGTTTTCTTTTTTGAAGATCGAGAAAAACGGATGCTCCAAAACGATTCCCTGATGAGGTCCCTTCCGACCATCGACCATGAGCGCATACTGTTGATGTCCTTTCCCTGAATCGAAGCGAATAAAATTGCCCATCTCGACGGTCAAACCAACGATTCCAACAAACTCATCCGAAGAATAGACCGGTGCCGAAAAGGCGATTTTCCAAGTTGATGTCGCTTCACTAAAAAACACAGCCGACAACGTTGGCTCGGTAGCATACGAACGTTCATCAAGGTTTTCAGGAACGGTAAACTTGCGTTTGGCGTTTGGAGACAAGTCAATTAAATCCTCTTTGCCACCGTTGAAATAGGTCCGGAACGAATAGTTCTTTCCGATCGTGGAAGAGTGTTCACCTGACCGAAAGCTGGCTGCGATTTGAACTCCGTACGGGTCATAAATCCACCAACTGGCCGCGCCCAGTGGCATGTCCTGTTTCTTATAGTCGTTTGCCTTTTGCAGGTTCAAACGGGTTTTGTGATTTCGGAACTGCTGTCGCAAAGTATCCAGCTCGGGGGCTGCATTTTGATTGGGGTCAGTCAACTGGCGGCGTAGTTTCATGAACTCTTCGTCGTCGAAGGCACGCGCGAGCGACGCCCGGACCGACACGTTATTCGCCCAATCTTTAACGACCCGAAAATACTTGTCGACCTGTTCCGAAGCGCTCCGCGCCGCCAACCTTGCCGCAAATTCGTTGCTCTCAATCGCCTTTTGCGTGACAGCTACGTCGGTGTCTCCCACAGCTCGGTTGTAGGCATACCAACCAAACACTCCCATCATGCCCATCAGCAAAAACGGGCCCAGCAATCCCAACAGGAGAAGCGGGCGAAAGGCGATACTCTCTTCGCGAGCCTTGAGTGCCAGTAGAACACTCTGCGCACTAGCAAAACGTTTTTTGGGATCTCGCGTGATGCAGCGATCAATGATTTCGGCAAGTGCCCGATCAACGCCAGGCGCCTTACGATGTGCGGAGGGTTTGGGCGATTTTTGAATCTTTTCGCGGTAAACTTTCAAACGATCGTGAATGTCACTGGTTTTTTCGATCGTTTTCGAAAGTGAGGGGTCACGATACGGAGGCTCGCCCGTCAGCATGTTGTAGAGCAATGCTCCCATAGCGTACACGTCCCAACGAGCGTCTGGGGCAGCATCCAGATCGGCTTGCTCGGGTGCCATGTAATACAACGTGCCCAACGCGGCGGCCGAGTCGCTGGAAAGTCGTGACTGGCCAAAATCGGCAAGCCTTGGTTTGGCATCCTGGTCCAGCAGGATGTTGCCTGGTTTGATGTCACAGTGAAAAACACCTTTACCGTGCAGGTGCATCAAGCCGGTTGCGATCTCTTCGAACATATCGACCGCATCGGCGACAGGTAAAGTCCCCTGACTCAAGAGACGGTCCTCCAGAGAACCGTGCTCGAAGTAATCCATCACGTAGTAAGGCGGGCTTGAGTCCCAACCGACGTCCAACAGTTGGACCACATACCGATCGGTTGAAAGCACAACCAGTTTTTCGACTTCTTGAGCCAACTGAACCACATCGGAGGCGGAGCGGCGTGTATAAAACTTGATGGCGACCTGTTTGCCAGTATTCGTGTTAATTCCCGCCCAAACTTCTCCGTAAGCCCCCGATCCAACAAAGTCGGTGATCCGATAGCCCCCTAATTGCGCAGGCGGTTTGGTAGGTTCAAGGCTAAGTTGTTTGGCCTTGTCCTGTTCTGCAGGGCTTTGGTGTAAAGTTTTGTCTTCAGACATCTCCAAAACCAGGTTTGGCAAAAGGGTTCCTGTATTTTTCTAACACGCCTGTTCAGGTTAGCAGGCTTCATGATAATGCCATAGTGTCTTTTGTATCTACCAGGAATTTGCAGTGACAAAGATTAAAGCGGTCGCGTTCGACATGGACGGGCTGATGTTCAATACCGAAGAGATCTATGACGAAGTCGGGCAGATCATGCTTGGCAAACGGGGCCAGGATTATACCCGCGAATTGAAGTTGAAAATGATGGGGTTGCCGCATTGGGCCGCTTTTGAGGTCTTGAAGACCGAGTGTGGCTTGGACGAGTCAATTCAGGAGCTGGAGCAAGAGGCCAACGAGTCTTTCGCCGAATTGTTGCCAGAAAAGATCCGCATGCTGCCCGGGTTGGAAGATTTGCTCAAGCATCTTGAGGCGGAGCGGATCCCCAAAGCGATCTGCACCAGCAGTGTTTTACGTTTTGCAAAAATCGCCCTTAATCAATTCGATCTGGTGACTCGCTTTGAATTTATACTGACCGCAGAGGATGTGACCGACGGAAAGCCACACCCGGAAATCTATCAAACGGCAGCGACGCGGTTTGGGATCCAGACGTGTGAGATGATGGTGCTGGAAGATAGTGTGATTGGCAGCACTGCAGCCGCGGCCGCAGGAGCGTTGACGATCGCCGTGCCATGGATTCACAATTCGGACGAGTTTGACCATGCGGACCATTTGGTTGAATCGCTCGAGTCACCCGATATCATCGCGTTGCTGGAAGGGTTGAGATGTTATCAAGTCGAATTGCGGGGGCGGAACTTCCTGGTCGATCTGAACGAGCCAAGCAGCCAAGCTGAGCAGGCCAAAAAACGAGGTTTTACGGCAACACGATTCGTCCGAGCCGCCACGCATGATTCAGCTGAGTTTCTAGCGGTCAAGTTACTACGGGACCAAGAATCGTTACAGGAACTGGTTCAAAACGACGAGTCGGACCGCCCCGAACTAACCGTAATTAAATCAGAACGACTCGATTCAGCGGCCAACGTGCCGGACGAGCAATTAGAGATCAACTGGGAGTAAACGCGTGTCCAAGTTTTCTGACGTCAATACGCGGAAGCGTTGAAAGGACGGCGTTCTAACGATCGCAGTTCCACGAACTCATTATTCCTGACGGTCCAAAAAATCTTTAATGGTAGACATGAATTCAACAAATTCCGGTTCCCTGGTTACTAACCTTTCTTGATCGGCGTACCTATCAAGAAAATCGCTTGGTTTGTCACATTCTAGTTGGGCCAGTAAATTCGCGACAACGATTTGGGCTGGAGATTCGCCATAATTCGCCTTCATGTACTTGCTCTGATTGATAAGTTCAGCCTGTCTATAGATGGCAACGACGGCAAAAACCATCCGTAACTCAAGATTGCGCTCAAGTGGTATTATCGCTTCACTTGATCCTTTCACGTTAATTAGCGTGTTTACATGCACGGCGACGGGCACTCCGATCAACTCAGCTCTTAACTGTTGCTCGTGTGCCAGTTGAAGATCGGATAGCTTTTTCTCGAAGGAATAATTTTGGACAAAAATTAGGATCGCGAGGGATACGATCGTAAACAACAGAAGGAATGTCGATATGCGAATTTTCAAACTAGTGTCTCAGTTGTCTTTGTACGTCTGGAAATTCTAAACCACGGCAAGCGCACGAGGAAGCGCATGTTGACGCAGGTTTTAAGCTGCAATTTTTTTGGAGCTTGAAAGATGAAACGTCGGAGATATTCACGCAGTCAGTGGCAGTCAGTGGCTTGGGGAACACG
>CAZDBA010000135.1:0-13086 GCA_964503615.1 uncultured Pirellulaceae bacterium | reverse complement strand
TCATCAAAAAGCAAAATTTGAGCCGAAGCCGAATTTGCGATAAAGCAAACGGCCAAGGCAAACGCCGAAGCCAAATTAAATCTGTTACTCATGAAAAAAAATCTCCGGAGTTGAAAGTGATCAAAGAATCCATTGTGGACATTTAGTCATTGTAGTAGAGAAATTAACGGTTACAACCTTGCTATTCCGACTAAACTATTGTTGCCGTATCGGAATTTCTCGAAAACACACAAATTTTAGGCCAAATGTCTCATTTTGCTTGATTCGTGGGTTTCGTAGAGATTCAGACTGGAAGCAAGTAGAGCCAAGCCAGACACAATGATACTGACGAGAATTGGAATTTTAGACCACATGGTTACCGAATATGCCTTCCCTCGTTACTACTCTGCATAAAATTACCCTCGGCTATGGGTTGTCTTCCCACTTATCAATAAGCTTGCACTGCGCCCAGAATCTAATCCAAGGGTTTTGAGAGTAGGGGTTGGTGGAACTCTATGCGGTTTGCTTGCTTTTTCCGGCAAGTAGAGTCATATCACGTGGAACGAACTTTTGGGTAGATTCCGTCACGCTGCATGGAACCGTGAGCGGAAACTTTCCATGTCTTCTTCGTCCCTTGCGCCCATGAGTTCCCAGCGAAGGATCTTGAGAACCTCGGCATCAACCCAGTAGTTCATATGCCCGCGAGGCCCCACGGGGTGGTTTGAGTAAATTCCCTTCGGATGCGCTTCGGTTGGGATCCGCATTTTGACGGGAAAGTTGACGTCCGTGCCAACAAAGTCATCGATTCGATGAATGTTAATCCAGCGGTCCAGCTGTTCACGAAGACATTCCCAGTATTCTGTCTCCAGATCTGGATAGAAGTGTTGGAAATAGTTTTGGTAAAGGTGGCTGAAGGGTGATCCCATGGTAACGAGTGTCACGGAACTGAATTGATTGTGTAGCCAAGCCAGATCGGGATCGTTTAGCGTTTCAATCGCGACCATCGTGCCTTGGCTGTGACTGATGATCGTCAATTCGGGACGGTTGTTGATTTGGTCTCGATAGTGAGCCAGCACCGTTTTGAATCGGACATGGATTGAGTCACGGCGATGGAAAAATAATCTCCCTGAATCAAACGTGGTCTCATTAATGTCGAATTCATCCTGGTCGTTCAGGATGTCCTGAATCTCGGTGTCGCGAAAATTGAAATGGTTGACTACGTCCAGCATGATATCCAACACGGGTTGGATTCTGGGCAAAATCATGAAGCCCAAAAACGCTGTTGGCAACAGGATACCGACCGCGTATTTGTTGGCTTCGGCCATCAGGTTTCCCAGTACAGTTTCCTCATACGAGTATCCGAAGAACTGCATTACTTCCAATATTCCGACCATCGTAACGCCGAACACCGCACTTCCAGCCAGCGCCATTTGCAGGGGAATAGAAACGATTAACCGGGGCGGCCGTCCCGGATTCTCATTGCCACTTTCAAACTGGCTATGACGACGTTTCCAGTAGGCGAAACGGGCCAACGATCCAGCTGCGATAGCACAGACGATCGTGCCCATAACGACTTGCACGCCCATCATGGGGACTGCTTGGTGAAACAGGCTTTCGAATTCTTCCAGTTTTAAGAAGCCACGCAAAAATCTTGCGGTAGACAGCCAGCAGACTGGTAAAGCCAATCCCCAAAAACCTATTACCGCTGCCGGAATCAGAAAAGCGATATGAAGTGCCGGTCGATAGTTTTTGGGATTTATGCAAGCGACCATCCAGCAGACTGCCGCAGCGACGATCATACAAGTTTCCACAAACCAAAGCCCGCCCAGCATGGTAACCAGCACACGACAGTACCACAGTAAACCGCTTAGCGCATCGGACGAGTGCGTAGCGTGGCTGAAAGATGAATGAAAGACAAGGTTTTCAACAACGATCAAACCAGCCACGAATATCGCAGCAACTTCGGTCCAATACCAAAACCGCTTTGCCACCCGATTGGATGTCATTCGATACCCAAGCATGGCCATGACCAATGCCAGACCACAACATCCGGATACCAGAAACGCGTTCCAGACTTCTGCTTTGTGCGAGTCAGTCCACATCGTCTCGGTCAGGCCAATTGCGCCAGTGAGCAATGCCAACATAAAGCAGACGGCGAGAACGGGGCCATGAATCAAGTGGGTCGCGTTGTGGCCAAGCCGTTTCAGATGTTGAGCAGCCCGGTCATGTTGGTCGGCAGCCACGTATCCTACGTAGCGCAAGCCGAACAGGATCTCGAACATCCCAACGATGACTCCAATAAATCCATGTCGAACCCGAGAGAGGTCACCCCAGAAAACTTCGGCCAATTGAACATTGGATTCATTGAATTCCAGTTTTCGAACATGGCAGGGAAAAGTCTGTCTTCTCTTGGTATCAAATTCAGGTTCGCCAAGCCAAAGAACACTTTGCATCTCGGTCAGCGGCTGAGAATCGCCTGCGATCGATCGCGCGAGCTTGCTGAGTGTATCCCCAGGTTCGGGATCACCTACGCCATGGACAACCATGACCAGATGGTCAATTTGTTTTGGCGTTGAAGGCATTTTTCCGACTGAGGTTTCGATAATTCAAATGAGGCAGAGAATAGCGAAAGTCCGTCAGTCACACACGCTCAGTTTTAGCCCGGTTTTACCGTGTGAAATTCAACTCAAAAGCAAGCTTGCAGAAACGAACCGAGGGTTTTGCAACACCTCTCATCGTTCTATCAAAAGTGCATTGGAAAGGTCTCACAAACCGTCATCGCTTACCTTCGCCTTTCGCTCCGAAAAAGATGCGTAAGGCGCGCCACTTTCGCAACTACGAAAGGCACAGGCAGAGCAAATTCATGGTTTGAGCGAGCTGAGAAAAATCACAAAACAGGCCTTCCCTAATATTGGGATTCGACTACTATACGGGTGCGGGGTGGAGCAGCCCGGTAGCTCGCGAGGCTCATAACCTCGAGGTCGTAGGTTCAAATCCTGCCCCCGCAACTTGATTACGATCAATCCAAAAGGCCGACCTTACTGGGTCGGCTTTTTTTTGCACCGTACAGCTTTTCATAATTATGAATTGCGTCGGGTGAATTCCATTCGCAATGTCTACCTGCCAAAATTCAGCACGTCACGCGCTAAACAAAAGGATCGAACTCTATGGCGTTTCCAAAAGTTTCAAAGCTAAAAACTGCTGAGATTTTCCGAGAGCATCTGCAATCAATCGGTGTTTCACTGCCCTTTGACGAAGAAGTACAAAGCGGAGATGGTTCGCCACTTGCTCAGCCAATTTCCAGTGGAAGTTTGAAGTGTGGCAACCGGTTTTGCATTTTGCCAATGGAAGGTTGGGACGGCACGACAGACGGCTTGCCAAGCGATTTGACTCGCCGACGCTGGAAGAACTTCGGCTTGAGCGGAGCCAAGCTGATTTGGGGTGGCGAAGCGGTTTCTGTGCGGCCGGATGGTAGAGCGAATCCAAATCAGTTGATGCTCAACGAGAAAACGGTTGGTGAAATTAGTAGCTTGCGACAAACGCTAATTGATGCCCATGAGGAAAATTTCTCCACCTCAGATGACCTGCTGCTGGGGTTGCAGTTGACTCATTCTGGTCGTTTCGCCCGGCCGAACGACAAAGCAAAAATTGAACCGCGAACTGCTTACAAGCATCCCGTGCTTGACGAGAAATTTTCAGTCGATTCGGACGTTGCGATCCTTTCTGATGACGAACTCAAGCAGTTGATCGACGATTTTATTGCAGCGGCTCAACTTGCGGAGAAAGCAGGCTTTAGTTGGGTTGATATTAAACATTGCCATGGCTACCTCGGCCACGAGATCTTGTCTGGTTACGATCGACCCGGCGAATTTGGCGGCAGTTTTGAGAACCGTACCCGATTCTTGCGGGACATCGTTGCTGGAATCCGAGCGGTTTGCCCGCAAATGAAATTCGGTGTGCGTTTGAGCATGTTTGATTTCTCTCCATTCCAACCGGGCCCCGAAGGTACTGGCGTGGCTTGTGTGGAAGGGAAATACGAATCTGCGTTCGGGGGAGATGGAACGGGGGTCGGTATCTCATTGGAAGAGCCCGCAAAATTGCTGACGCTGATGCAGGAGTTGGGGATCGAGATGTTGTGTACGACTGCGGGCAGTCCTTACTACAATCCTCATATTCAAAGGCCAGCAACTTTTCCGCCTTCAGATGGCTACCAACCACCAGAAGATCCATTGGTGGGAGTTGCCCGACAGATTCAGGCAACAGCCGAGCTTAAAAAGCAGAATCCGAATTTGATCGTCGTCGGCTCAGGTTACTCATACTTGCAAGACTGGTTGCCCAATGTGGCTCAAGCGGTCGTACGTGAAGGGATGGTCGATTCGGTCGGCTTGGGACGAATGGTTTTGTCCTATCCAGATCTTCCGGCTGACGTTTTGGCCGGTTCGGTCGTTCAAAGGAAAAAGATCTGTCGGACTTTCAGTGACTGTACCACGGCTCCTCGCAACGGAATCATCTCGGGATGCTTCCCGTTGGATCCGTTTTACAAAAAGAGCCCTGAGTTTGAAGAGCTCAAAGCAATCAAATCCAAAAAGTAGCCCCAGACAGGCTGGGGAATTCTGGGGATTGGAATTCTGACATTCTTGGCCAGGTTGGGAACTTGTGAAACAATAGCGCGTCACTAATTTTGTTTCACAATCGATTTGGAGTAGGAAAATGAAAACCTTTTGTTTGGCGACTTTCGTAGTTTTGACGTTGTCCGCTTTCACTTTTTCGAGCGAGCCGGCGGTTGAATCTGATCCAGCCCCGAGGATTCAGGTGGACGTTGTCGGAACGTTGCAGACGGGAGTGGTAGCGATCGGAGGTGAAACCACCGGCGTGGTGATCACTTGCAAGAACATTACTTGGGAGCTTGAAGTGCCAGAAAAACTCCGTGAAGCAGCGGAGGGCATGAATGGGCAAGTCGTGCAAGTTAAAGGTGAGCTGGAAAAGCGACAGGGTGTTGAAATCCCGGCTCGCTGGATCGTGACTGTCACATCGATGGAACTCGCCGCTGCGGAAGCGGAAGAAGCTGGAGATGAAGCGGGCGCGGGTAAAGAAGCTGGGTCGGGTTCTCGTACTCGCTAGTGCAACGGTTAGGAATTTGGGTTGCCAGTTAAGTAGCTCGCCTCTTTGACGAGTTAACGCCTGGACGAGGCGTGCTACTTTGGCCAAGTTGTTATGGAGAACAAATCTTGATCGGTTTTTTTCAAATCTATTTCCCCATCGTTCTGGTGATGAGTTTGATTTGTTTTGTTATCTATGGGTATGACAAAAGGCAGGCAAAGAATAACGGCTGGCGTATTCCTGAACGGACTTTACATACCCTTGCCTTGTTGGGCGGTTGGCCTGGCGCGTTGCTGGGCCAACAGTATTTTCGCCACAAGACTCAAAAGCTCCAATTTCGGCTAACGACCTATTTGATGATCGTTGTTCACGTCGTGTTGATCGGAATCGTTGTCTATTACAAGTAAGGTGGGCGATTGGAAATACGTTTGTCGGTTGTGTTATTTCATTCGAACGTTGGTTAGAGATCGGTTTTTCGAAAAGGAGATTCGCGGGGCCGAACTCGTTGGTTGGTTCGTTCTTTTTTTGTGAATTGAATTTTGGGCGGACGGGGCCCTTTGTTCGTCTGGAGTTCGATCTCACCCAGATACTTTGATTTCACCTCTTCGTGTTGCACGATCTCTTCGGTCGTCCCGCTGACAAGGATTTTTCCTTCGCTCACAACATACGTTTTGTTTGTGATTTGCAGGATTTCTCGGGCGGCGTGATCGGTAATCAGGATCGCGATTCCATCTGCTGCCAACTCTGCGATGATCACTTGGATACTTTGGACCGTGACGGGGTCGATACCCGCAAACGGTTCGTCGAGCATGATGATATCCGGTTCGGATACGAGACAGCGGGCAATCTCAAGACGTCGTCGTTCGCCACCGGACAGTCGACCCGCCGCTGTTTTTCGAATGTGAGTTATTTTGAACTTCGCGAGCAATTCATCACATCGTTCACGTTGCCGACTACGGTCAAAGTTCAAAAGTTGCATGATCCCCAGTAGATTGTCTTCCGCAGAGAGTTTGGCAAACACGCTGGACTGTTGCGGTAGGTAGCCCATGCCGCCCTCTTTCGAGCGAATGTACATTGGCCAGCGAGTAACGTTCTCGCCTCTGAGAAAGACTTGTCCCTTTTCGGGGCGAGTCATTCCGCAGATCATGCGGAACGTTGTTGTTTTCCCGGCTCCGTTGGGACCAAGCAGGCCGACGATCTCGCCGGCATTGACATCCATCGAAACGCCATCCACAACACGGCGTCGACCATACGATTTGACAAGACCGTCGACTGTAAGAATTGACATAAGACCTCCGTGGCTTACTTAGACCGATTATTGCTTGCGACTGTTTAACCGCTCGGATGAGACGGGATCTTTGAGCCGACTTTGGTTAATTCCTATCGAATAAACTTCATCTTTTTGAAGTTGGGAAAGTACTTAATCGGTGAATTGAGACTATGTGGCCAGTAAATGAATAGTGCCCTACCGATCAACATGTCACGACTGACGAACTTGGGGCCATCCCAAATCCGCCCGTCCAAGCTGGACGGGCTGTTGTCACCCATCGGCAGGAATTGGTCTTCACCTAACTTGTAAACGTAAGGCTTCGCGCGAAATCTGGAACTGAAATAGGCCACCGCTGAAGGCGAGCCCCAAAGTTCGGGATCGTCAAACCAGCGCCAGACCTTTTCAATCTGCTTGTTGGAAACCCCTGTTTCGTTGTCGATATAATTCTTATTCAGATCTTTGGGCGACGAATAGTAGATATCCCGAAGGATTTTCAAACGCGAGATTTCCATGCTTACGTTTTTCGCGCCGATCGAGATAGGTTCTCCATCCCCCATGTTGGAAGGATCTCCAGGAAACGATGTTGGCATGACATTGTCACTGCGAACAAAGGTGGCCGCGTCAAACTCAACAAATTTCTTGTTGATCGAAAGGCGGATCTCATCATCGACGTTTCCAAAGAAGACGCAGTATTCTCCTGCTCCTGACAAATCGGACGAACCGGTGGGCGCCGCGACGATATTTGATTGAGCATCGACAAACTGAACGTTTTCACTGTCGGTCGATAGCGTCGCTTTTCCAGTTTGAACATCGATTGTGCAGTTGTACTTTACACCGCCTTCTACCGCTTCGAGAATGATCTTGCCTTGTTCGCCTTTGACTTCGCACCAGAATTCGGTGGCAACGTCACCGACCCAGTGCACACCATAACTTTGGACATAATTGGCGTTGGAACCATTGGCATTTTTTAAAATACGATGGTTGTAGCAGTAATAATCAGAGATCAATCGCCCCTTGGGGTCTTTGGGATCAAGTCTTTTGGGCAATTCTCCCAACTCAATGTCGTCCCATTCGTAAATTTGTTCTTCGCGTGGAGTTATTCTTCTTCCGTTGACGTCATTCTCCGGCGGATCACTTGGAGGTTGGCGTGAGATGGGAATCAGGTGTCGGTATCGAAGCCATTTCGTTTCGTCGTCGGCGCTGACTTCGTATAATGGTTTTGCCGATTCAACGATCGAAGACCAGTCAGATGCTGCTTCTGTACGGTCCCACTGTTGCCAACGAAGTGGCCAACCTGCATCGTGCATTTTCTGAGGGATGTAATCGGTATCATCCACCAACTGCATCATGATATCCAGTTTTTTGTTCGGCTTGCGAATGATCGTACGACTGTCTGTTTTGTCGTCATTTTTGTTGTACTGAAACAGGTCTCCGTTTTCGATAACGATCTGATCGCCTGGCAAGCCGATCAACCGCTTGATAAAGTTCTGTTTTCCGTTGTTGGGATTCTTGAATACGATCACATCAAAACGTTCAGGTTCCGAAAAATCGTACACAAACTTGTTGACAAGAATTCGATCTCCGTTGTTCGATTGGTGATCTGGGTTTGTCGTTTTCATCTTCGTTCTGTACTGACAGATCGGACAAAACGTCTTCTCAACATGGTTTCGCAACTGCGGTGGGTAGCTGGAACTTTCTTCACTTGCACCGGTTTGATAAAGGTAATTGCATTGTTCACAGTAGATGTCCCGGTGTTGGCCCTGTAGTGAAAAAGCCATTGAACCAGTCGGGATCACGAATGCTTCTGCTTCGTATGCTCGAAAAACCAGCGCAAGAACAATGGCAACAATTACAGATTCGATCGTTTCTCGCACTCCTCGATCGCTTAGGAATCCGTAAAAGCCGCTGCGTTCCGTATTGATGTATGTTTGGTTTACATCGTTACTTCGGGTTTCGAAATTTCGTCGCTTGGTTTCTACCGGAAAAGCTTTGCGTGGTTTTTGTCGTGCCATGGTCTCTTTTGTCGTTTGAGTTGGTCTGACCTGAATTGTAGCCGTTTCTTGAATTTGGTCCTACGCCTATGGTTTCCCGATGATCATTAGATTTCCGCTCAGTCAGCCAATAAAGTGCCAATGATTTGCCTGCGTTTTATCGAGGGTTCGCTCCAAGTCCGACTATCGATCGAAATGGGTACATTGTCACCTAGGACCAGGAATTGTTCGTCGCCCAACGTAAATTCTTTGGTGTAGTCCGAAAAATAGTACAGGTCGCGAAAGATCTCGATGGGGCCCATGGATGCTACTGCAATCGAGTCTGCCTGTATTGGGAGGGGGGAATCGGTTTTGGATTGGGAGATGCGAATTGCGAAAGCAAATTCAGGCTGGTTGTCTTGTAATTCGCGCTGTGCCAGTTTTCGAGGGGGTAGGGTTAACTCGCACACCGTTTGATCGTTGATTATCAGAGTCGGCTGGCTGTCCATTGTGCAAAAAGCAACATGAACATTATCCCACTTTTCGATTTTTGGAAGTTCCCCCTTAACGCTCTGGTTGTCAGCACGAATGATCGCTCTGGATTGTTTAGGAGCGATTTCGAAAACGACATTTTTCCCATCGCAGAATGTTGAGAACGTCAAACGACAGTCGGTCTTCAGCTTGAGCGGAAACTCTACGCGGATTTGATCAATAGGGTTCAGCTTTTGTCGGCTGTGGTTCTGATTGTATCCGTAACTGTCTACGATCGTGTCCAAAGGTTTTCGATTGTTGCTGGATGCGAAGCAGTAGGTAGGCTGGTAGACTAAATCGGCTGTTTCCCATTTACCGTTTGCCAGTTCTGCCTCGGTTTCGCCTGAATCACGATTTACCGCGCGACAGACGAAGCGTCCGTTTTCAATCGTCCAGTTTGGATTGTCTTGAAGGTTCCATCTTGAACCTGTGTCTATCGTCTTGGGCGAATAATGGGAGGCAAACTGCGGAATCATCATTGATGTTTTCTGAGCCTGCGATCGTTCTGCAATCTTTCCATCGACCCAAATGTCGCCGTCTTTGATCTGGATCGTTTCTCCGGGAAGTCCAACGACCCGTTTTACGCCTTTCTTTTCTGACTCTTCAAATTGGAAAGCGATGATATCCCATCGTTTGATGTTGTCGTTTCCGAGTTTGATTCGCACCTCTTCGGGCGCGTTTCTGGCTGATTCCTCGTACGGCACTTTACTAAACCCACAGTTCGGGCAAACCGCATCGCCTGATTCTGGTTTGTCCAATGCGTCGACGGGGAACGGGAAATCGCAATCGGGACAGACGAGTTGATAGTGTTTTCCAACTAATGTAGGAGCCATCGAACCGCCTGCAATCACAGCCACGGGAGAATCTGTTTCTGTTTTCTCGGTTTTTGATCGACAACCAACAAACAAACTGACGCACCATCCAGCACTGACGATAAGATAGAATAGAATCAGCAGGCGGAGACGAAACTGGTTCAGGTTTTCGAGCATTGCCCTGCCCTCCTCTGGTTTTGGAGTTTTATAGAACATTGCGTGAACCGTTGAGCAGCCGTTGGAAATTAGCGATTTTGATCGTTTGCGTTTTACTTATTCCTATTGTGCCATTTCTTGTCTTTGCAAACCAGTTGGAGCCTTGGGCACAGAAGTTGATTGAGGCCGATTGGCTTGTCGAAAACCCTGTTAAGTTTTCGTTCCTGGTGATCGGTTTACTCATCGTTGATTTGTTAATGCCCATTCCCAGTAGTGTCGTTTGTACTGTGGCCGGCGGAGTCTTGGGAAGCATCCCCGCTGTATTTGTGTGTTGGCTGGGTTTGAATCTATCCGCACTTTTGGGTTACGTTCTATCAAGTTGGTTCGGCCCTCGTATTATTGAGCGATTTTCAAGTGCGAAACAAATTTCGGCAACGGTAGCTTGGGTCGATCGTTTTGGTCCTTGGGGGTTGGTTGTTTGCCGATCACTACCGGTGCTGGCTGAGGCAAGCGTGTTTTTTGTTGGACTGCATTCGATGAAGCCGAAACGGTTCTGGCCGCCGGTGATTTGTGCGAACATGGCAATCGCGATCGCCTATTGCACTATGGGTGGGTTTGCCGCACAGCAGGGCTGGTTTGTGCCTGCAGTTACGATTTCAATAGCAGCACCGGTCACCGCGATGCTGATGTGGGCTTGGACAAATCGTGGAAAGCAGTTTGGTGAAACCAATCCAGCCGAACCTAAGTAGAATCGTTCAAGAGGTCAAACAAGATTTTTGCATGGCTTTTATGATTGGACTGACTTTCTTACCTGAAACCGCTAACTCCAAGTGACTTGAACAGTACGCTCGCTTGAGTTCTAGTAGAATAAGTCCCGCATTGTTCAATTCATATCTAAGCAGGCTGATCGACAATGAGTAAAACGAAACTTTTGGACCACCCTTTGGTCTCCTGCCACCTGACAGCTTTGCGCGACAAAAAAACGGAGTGTCAGATATTCCGTGCGACGGTCAATCGACTTTCGATGTTGTTAGCGTTTGCCGCTACGCGTGATTTGGAGATCACGGAAAAGCCCATTGAGACACCGATTCAAAAGACCGTCGGTAGCCAATTGCTCAATCGAATCGGATTGGTCCCGATTTTACGAGCAGGGATTGGGATGGTGGATGCGATGCTGACAATGATCCCCAGTGCCGAAGTCTGGCATTTGGGGCTGTATCGCGATGAAGAAACGGCTCAACCAGTCCGATATTACAGTAAGCTGCCGGAAAGTTCTCCTGTTGATATCGCATTTGTCCTGGATCCGATGCTGGCAACAGGCGGATCAGCCGCCATGGCGATTGCGGCATTACAGGATTGGGGAGTTCCGACCATCAAAATGCTTTCTATTCTTTCAGCTCCTGAGGGGATCGAACGAATGGAAACCGAATTTCCCGATGTTGAGATCCACACCTGCGCGATTGACGACGGGTTAAACGAAGACCGGTTTATTTTGCCAGGGTTGGGTGATGCCGGGGATCGAATTTTTAATACGTCAGGTTAGATCCTTGCGAGTATTTGGATGAAGGTTTCCGAGCGAAGAAAGTCCGAAATTTTGGAGAAGAAAACTGAATGAGTGTGGTTTTGGAATGCCCCGTTTGCGACTCAGCGTTTCAGGTACTTCCTGAAAACGCCGGGCAGCTTGTGGCATGTCCTAACTGCAATGAAGCAGTGTCTGTTCCTGATGATTTGGGAGCAGTTCAGTCTGAGCCCATTCCGATGGCAAAGCCCACGCCGCCGGTTATATACAATTGTGGTAATTGTTCTGGCAAGTTCGGTGTTACGCCTGATATGAACGGCTCCCATGTTGCTTGTCCGCATTGTCAAGAACATGTGCTTGTCCAGATTGACCTCCCTTCCGCCCCTGCTCCTCCTTTGATCGAGACGAAAGCCCCCTCGGTCGGCCCGGTGATTCCCAAGATTAGAACGGGACGTAAAAAGAAAAAGAAGATCATCAGAATAGCGGAGCCAACACCGCCAACACCAACCACCGATGTTCCTGCTGGCCGGACCTATGTCAGTCCCCCAAACTCTAGCGAGGGATCTCCCCAGCCGAAGAAGAGAGAGGCTGCTAAGGAAACTAAAAAAACAAGTAACAAAAAACAAATAGAGCGGACGTTTGACGATGCGGAGAATGTGCCGCGCGAATCCGATATGTTGCCGCCAGTAAAAAAGAAGCAGTCGCGAAAAGAAAAACCGTCTTCCAAGTCCCAACCTGAAAAGAAGGGCAAGCAGGAACCTAAGAGTTCGACCGCTCAGAAAACACCAAAGAAAAAGACGCCCAAAACCGGCTCGAAAAATGCTGCTGGCAAAACCAAAAGCAAATCAGTCGACGCGGCTGCTCCCGTGCCTCCTGAATCGAGGCAGTCGTCTAAGAAGAAAACGGGTGAGAAAACGCCTGAAAAAAAGGTTTCGACAAAACCAATCCCGTCTGGGCTTTCCAGCCCACCTGGCCGCTATAACGCCGAATCAGAAAATAGCTCGGTTGCTTCGACCGATCCCCCTTCCGCTGCTGAGCAGGTCGAAGCTCATTTTGCGAAACCGTCAGTAAACGTTGCTTTGATTGAACGTCGTCTACCGCCCCGGTTTACAGTCGAAGATCCAGAAGAGGATGCTGCTATAAGATCCGATGTGCCCACGGCAAAAGAGCACGAGGTGATCTTGCCCGACGGCGAAGGCGGTTACACGCGAGTCGATTCCCGAGTCGTACATGTCGAGCGCGACGGTGAAATTCTTCAGCTCAAAGCTCCGACAAAAGAATCGAGAGCGTTCAATCGGATGGTGCAAAACGTATTTTCGATTGGCCTGGGAATTCTGATTCTTGTGTTGGCTTTTTGGATCTTGATCTACTGGTAAAAAACAAAAGGCCCCTTCGAAAGATTTAACTCTTGCAAACGGGCCTGTCCTTGAGACGTTTTGTCAGATCGTTTTCAGATTTAACCTGCAAGACGTGCGATACGATTCACTGGTTCCAGTGGAATACCGCCAGTCTCCTGATATCGGAAGTGCATAACGTAAGCATCTTCGGACGCGTCATCGTAGTAGTCTCGCAATACGGAGACCGCTTTGAACCCGCCGTTGCGAAAGAACATTTGGGCAGCCAAATTGGTCTCTCTGACTTCCAGGACGATTCGGTTGCGTCGCTGTTGTGACAGTTTGCCAACCAGTTTTTGAACCATCTGCTGTCCAACAGATCGGCGACGAGCGTCTGGTCGGACTGCAAAGTTAA
>CAZDBA010000134.1:0-13190 GCA_964503615.1 uncultured Pirellulaceae bacterium | reverse complement strand
CTGAAGCAAATTTTCCTACCGAGATTTGCGATTCACGCTCCTGAATAGGCAGTTCATGTGCCGGGCTCCGGCCTAAAGCCTTTGGATGAAAGGCTGCTGAGCCAAAGCCTAATCTTCTAGCAACTCTTTCAGGTCGTAGCTCTGCCCAGCTTTGGTTTCCAGAGCAATTGTTTTATCGCCGTAACGCACGGAACATCGATTGCCGAGCTTGGATCGCATGGTGGCAGAGACCAGGGCTCCCTCTTCCCACGTAATGTCTACTTCGAAACCACCGCGAGCTACAAGCCCCTTAACGCTGCCGCTATACCATACGCTGGGAAGGGCTGGCAAAAGTACAATTGTGGGGTTGCCCTCGTTGGCCTGTTCGTGCGATTGCAGTAGCATCTCCGCAATGCCGGCGGTGGCACCAAAGTTCCCGTCGATCTGAAACGGCGGGTGTATGTCGAACAGGTTCGGCAAAGTCGACTTGGCCAACAGGGCTTGGATGTGCTCATGGCACTTGTCGCCGTCTAGCAACCTTGCATAAAAATTGATGATCCAAGCTCGGCTCCAACCAGTATGACCTCCACCGTTGGCCAAACGAAACTCGATCGTTTTCCGGGCCGCGGCGGTGAACTCCGGGTGTGTACCCGGAGAAATTTGCCAAGAAGGATGTAGAGCGTACAAGTGCGAGATATGACGATGCCCAGCTTTCGCTTCCTCAAGACCTTCGGTTGTCCATTCGAGCACGCGGCCATCATCGCCGATTTCGATCGGAGCTGCGAGGCGAGCACGTGCTGCCGTTAATTTTTCGCGAAACGGTTCGTCTTTACCGAGAATCTCCGAAGCCAAAATCGTATGTGTGAACAGTTCGTAAATGATCTGTTGGTCCATGGCCGGTCCCATCGATAGCGAACCCATGTTGCCGTTCGCAGCTTTGAAATTGTTCTCCGGTGAGGTCGTCGGACCAGAAACGAGCTTGCCCGTTTCAGGATCTTCGACAAGGAAATCCAGAAAGAACTCGCATGACTCTTTCATGATCGGATAGGCGCGTTGTTCAAGGAAATCGCGATCTCCATTGAACAGCCAGCTTTCCCAGAAGTGCCGCAGCGACCAAGCAGCTCCTGTCACAAACATGCCGTAACGCGGTTTGCCAAATAGCCATGCGTTCCCCCAGAGATCTGAGGTATGGCCCGCAACGAACCCGTTACAGTCGAACAATTTGCGGGCAGTTTTCCGGCCACTGGGGACGAGACTTTCCATGTAATCGAAAAACGGCTCGTGGCATTCAGCCAGGTTCGTAGGTTCAGTCACCCAGTAGTTCATTTGAACGTTGATGTTGATGTGGTAATCCGAATTCCATGGTGGGCGGAAACCGTCAGCCCATAATCCTTGCAGGTTGGTCGCGACGCCGCCGGGGCGAGAACTGGAAATCATCAAGTAGCGACCAAAGTTGAAATACAGCTGGATCAAAGAATGGTCGGTGGCTCCCTTTTTGACGGCAGCCAAACGTTGGTCGGTGGGCAGTTTCTGCTTTGCCGGATCACCACCGAGGTCCAGTTTGACGCGATCGTACAATCGACGATGCTCGGCAATATGGGCGTCTCGCAAATCTTCAAAGGACTTGCTGGCCGCCGCTGCCAATTGCTTTTGACTTAAAGCGAGCGGCTGGTCACCATGAAAATCGGTTGCTGCGGCCAGTAGAATCATGGCTGCATCAGCGTCTTTAACCGATAGCGTCCCATCCGCGAACGTCACAGATCCGCCGCTTGGAATGACTTTTAAATTAGCCGCAAATTGCGATCCTGTTTGGCCAGTAGGAACTCTTGGATTTTTCTTGGCCAAGCCCTTCGCCTGCCCGCTCATCACCATTGAGTCTTGGCCCGCACCTTGGACCTGTGCATGGTGCTGACGTTTCAGTGCTGCGTTAAAATTAAGTTTGCCCGGTTGGTCGCAAGTGATCCGGATGACGATTACTTGATCAACAGGACTGGAGAATATTTCGCGGGTGTACTTTACTCCGTCAACTTGATATTGGACACGGGCGATCGCCTGAGCCAGATCCAAATCACGGCGATAGCTACTAGCTTGTTCGGTCCGTGGAAAGGTCAGGTGTAAATCGCCCAGTGTTTGATAGGCGTGTGTGCCTCCTTCGGGTCGTGGGTTGAGCAATTTACGTGCGATCAGGTTGTCAGCTGCTTGATACTTGCCCTCATAAAATAATTTTCGTGCCTGCTGCACTATTTCTGGGCCATTGGACACGTAGTAATCCCCCGGTGCACCGGACCAGAGCGAATCCTCGTTGAGCTGAATTCGTTCCTCTGCGATTCTACCAAACATCATGCCTCCCAATCGTCCGTTGCCAAAGGGAAAGGCTTCGTTCCACCGGGGAGCCGGTTGCCGATGCCAAATCGTATCGGGCGATTCGGGCGCGGGAGCTTCGCCAGTGAGAGAAACCGGAGCCACTTTAGGGGCAGGTTTGGCTTTGACCGGTTTTACTTTGGGGTTACGTTTTTGCTCAGCCTTTTTGTTGTCCTGCTGAGCCGTAATAGGAGCTTGGCTAAATAGTACTATTACCAAGACCAGGCCAATGATCCGAAAACAAAGAGGGGTGATTTTGCGCATTTTTTCTTTAGGCTGAGTTGGAGGATTAACGGTGCTCGTTTTCGCCGATTCACCGAGCCAATTACTGTCCGGTAATTGGTTTCGTCGGCAACCCTAAAAGATACACCACTCAGTCTGTTTTGCCAGTCAATTAAAAGTTGGCTCAACCTAATTGCGAGCTAACCGTTGTCTGGCTTCACTACGGCCAGTTTAATCAGTTCCTGCAAACGGTTCGGTTCGGTGGCTTCGACTTTTGCCACAAAGCCACGCTTGTGTGCAAAGCGAACATCGTCCTGATCTTCGATGTTGGAAAAGTTCAAACGAGGACAGTCCTCGTAGCGGGTCAATCCGTATCCGCTGCCCCGTCGATCTGGATAGACCAATGCATGGACGTCGTCATTTTTTTCTGCTTCTGTAATAAACATGTGCAAGCCAAACGAAGGATCGTTTGCGATCATGTCGTGCTGCTCGAGAAACAAAGCCGTGATCGGTTTGTCTTCGGTTTCGATCGTCCACCATTGGCCATGCTGTTTTAAGAACTCGATCCTGTCTCGCAACGAACGGACGTATTGCACAATGTCCTCGCCCACCATGCACATCACTTGATAAAGTGGCTGGTCGGGTGTGATTTCAGTGTGATTTGCAAACCTTCTGAGCATCGTCATGTCGATGGGCGAATTCAGTTCGCTCAACGCACTTCGCGGAATCTGCATCAGCTTTGCCGTTTCGTTGGGGCCAAGCGTATCTAGCCACTCCGCGGGGCGTAACCAGGGGCAAAACGAAACGGCGTCTTTGTACAGCCCCATATTCTGTAAGACCAGTGAGAGTGCGCACAACGGCGGAGCGTCTCGTGCGAACTGGTGATGGTCAAAGTTGTTGAGCGCTGCATCATGCACGCCGCCGACGTCGACAACACAGGTTGCTGGATCCTCTAAATCTTGGTTGTCCGGTTCCCGTCGCTGGATAGGGACGCCATGTAAATTAGCCAGTAAGCTGCATGCCAGAAAGTCGTCTTTGTGGGCTCCGCCCGGATGGGTCACGATCAGTTTGATTGTCATTTGCTAACTGCTATTGAGGGAAATTTCATTCGGAAAAGAAGATGATTCGCCCGCAGAGAATAGCAGTAAACCGATACGTTGACAGGCCATGTTGGTGGATTGCGAATTACTAATTGGACTAATTTGCACCCTGCATTGAGTCATTCGGTTCAACGGCTGGAGACGCTGTCTGTTTTGAAGCTCTTCGTATTTTGTGAATCAATCGCAACAGTACCAATGTGGCCAGCAACCAGAGTCCCGTTGCGCCCAACAAAACGACTCCATGAAACTGAATCGCGCCAAACAGGAGTACAAGCGAAGCCGAGACTTCCGAAAGCGGTTTCACAACGGCTGTGTTGGCAGCGATCGTAGAGCGCCGCTTGTCCCGATCGATTTTTGTGTACAGCAGATTAAGCGTAGTATCGTGAACACTTCGCCGCCACACGTGCATCGATCTGGCCGCTGTTGTCACCACGGCCAAGAACATTATTCCTGTTCCAAATACGAACAGGGTATTCAATGCCAATAAAGCTACTGGCATCACTAGCAACGGAAATGCGATTCGTCTTCGACTGAGCAGTCGCCCCGTTACAATCGCCTGTATTAATAGCGTCAACGCTCCGGTAAAGGCATGGAATATCCCAAAGTAACGAGTTAACTCTGTCTCGTTACTGTCATAAAATGCGTCGACGGAAACTTTCCACTCGAATGAAATGATTGTCAGCGCAACGATTTTGGTGGCGATTAACAAACCGATCCAGAATCGAAACGTCGCCACATTGAGGTACTTCTTTGCTTTACCTAACGAATGTTCCATTACACTGGACAATGCGTCCAAGCGACCGGGAGCGATCTTGGGGATCCGTAGACTTTTCACAGAGGCCAATGGCAAAACTGCCAACAGGTCGAAAACGGCTGCCAACAGCAACCAAGTCCGCAGGCGAAAGAAACCGGCTTCTGCACTGATCAGTATCCCCATGCTAATGCTTGCCAGAGGAACGGCCAATCCGATCGCCGCCCACGAGTGACGACTGGAATGTCCACCCAAAATGTCATTGATCGAAGTGATTGCGTTGATCGTGTTGACGCACCCCTTGACCTCGGCCAGCAAGTAGATGCCCCCAAGCAACCAAAGCGAGTGATGCATCGAAGGCAACAGCCACCAAGCGGTCAGAGAAAAAGCAGAGAACACGACGCCAGAAATTCGCAGCGACATCTCCAGCGAAAGCCTGCGAGTCAATCCATACCAAGCCGAAGCGATCACCGCAGTGGTTAGGCCAGAAGCCACGAACACGCCGGCCAGGTTTTCACTACCCATGCGGGCCAAAAAGAGGCTGTCTCCCACCGTGCGAGTCAACGTGTAGGATGAGGCAAGCAACAATGAATAGGAAAGCAGACGCCAGACCGCCTTCCGTTCATGTTGCGGTATTGTCATCCCAGCAATGCCCTGTGGTTTTCAATATTCGAATTAAGCCTACTTCTATATTAGTTCAAATAGTCCCCGGCCAGAAATAGATCTTTTGAATAACCGGATGCACCTTTCGTTCGGCGAAAGATGCGTAAGTCGCGTCATTATTGCGCAGCGAAATGCGACTTCGAACGACAAAGCCAAGCGATTGTGTTTAACCGCGGAGGCAAAGATCACTTCCGTTGCGCTGCGGCGATTAGCGCTTCGATCTCAAGGACGTGACCGTGGGGAACCCGGTTTCGTTGATATTTCCGAGACACTACATCCAGCAGCGATTCCAGGTCGTCCAGCTCAATAACTGGAAATTCGGTCCACTCCGATTCCGATTTGAGTCGAGAACGAAGCTGCCATTTTCCACCGTGACGTGTAGCGGTCACCAATCGAGTCTCACCCTCTTCGGTTTTCTCGCGCCATTCGTGTTTCTTCATGTTTGTAAGATCTTGTGAAACTAAAACTGTTGCATAGCAAATTTCAAAGGCGAAAGCCCTCTGGGCTAAAGCAAGGAAATAGCTTACCTTCGTCCTCGCTAACGCGTCAGGTTACCATTTGCTCGGAACGAAAGGTTTCTCGGCAAACTGTGTGAATCCTGCGGGAATTCTACAATCCGTGAGTCCGGAAATTATTCTCTCTTACAAACCGGATCAGGTTTGCGGTCAAGTAGCTGCCCATGTTCTGTTGTCGACTGCGGATGATTAATTGTCCTGTCTGCCCGGCCGCCAACTCCTCCCGGTCCTCCGGATTCAAATCGATTTCAACGGGCACTCTGGGTTGGGTAAGCATCATGTCGCCTTCTTCTGTCGAATCTGCTTTTTTCTCGACTTGTTGACGTGGCACGACTGCCAACGGACCTCCTGCCGATGCGGAAAACGCTTCGTGAGGCAAGTCATCCCGAGCACGGGGGTTGATGTACTTTAAACGCCCGTCCAACAGATCGTTCTCATGGCGTCCCCAGATCAATAGCTCGATTTTAGAATCAGGATTGGCAGACACCCAGTCGATGTCGGTTTGTCGAGTCAACGCGATTGCGTGGAGTTCACCCGCCTTGGCAATCGAGAGAATTTCATCACCTGGCGTAAAGTGTTTTCCGATCGAAGACTCAAGATCTTTTGCCAGAACATTCCCGGCTTGCGGCGCGTAGATTTTCAAATCGGCCAATCTCGATTCCAGTTCCGTTTTCCGCCTAAACATCGAATCCAATTCATCCTGTTCCAGTTGAACATGGCTGATTTCTCCTCGATTGAAAAACGTGTTGGCTCGTAACTGAGAGATTTTGATGTCGATCAACAACGAATGCAATTCATGCGCCAGTTCCGGGTTCTCCAGTGTTACCAGCAAATCGCCTTCCTGAACCTCTTGACCTGCCACCACATGAATCGACCGTGCAAACCCAGTTGAGTTTGCGCGAACGATTGAAAGAGGTTCGTAATCGATAACAACCGGTGCCGAAACAACCGAGGGGCTTGGGCAAAAGTAAAGAAAGCAGCCCAGTAACAAGAGTGTCAACGTCATCGCGCCGGTGAACCATGCTCGATTGGGGCGTTCGGTTTCCGTTCCCATCAGGAAGTACTTAGTAAGTTTAAACAATGGAATTCCAGCCCACAGAACGATACCGATCAACGCGACCAGTAATCCAAAGCCTTCGATGAAACTGGAAGCGGCAAGGGAAAGTCCGATGGCAATTGTGAAAAACCAAAGCATCGCCAGGATGCCATAGATCCGAACCGCCAACCCCCTCAGTCCAGTCTCTTTCAGAGCGGCCGGTTTGTTCCCAAAATACATTCGTTTGAAAATACCCTTCAACCAGGAACGTCCATGCGTGGCAAGGTTGGGAATTTCCAGCCAATCGGCCAGCATGTAATATCCATCAAATCGCATCAAAGGGTTGATGTTGAACAACAGGGTATGTAACGTCGCGGAGATAATCACGTTCCCCGCGTGGTATTGAAGCGGACCGGGAGCGGATGCGACCCAGATACAGCAGGCGATCGCAGCGATGAACACTTCGCTCATCATACCAGCGGCTGATGTAAGGATTCGTTTCCATTTGTTGTCAAATCGCCACGAGCTAGTGACATCGACATAAGGCATCGGGATCATCAATAGGAACAGAATCCCGCACGATTGGACTCGACCTCCAAACCGTTTGCAAACCAATGAGTGCGCAAGCTCGTGGACCAATTTTAACAAAACCCATGTGAACGCAATCCAAGCCAGATCGGTCGCGCCAAAGGAATTGACTCGGTTCAGGTAGAACTCGTCCCAGTGGCTGGCCAACTGAAAGAAGCCGTAAAAACAAACCGCAATCCAGACCATCGCTCCCAACGGACTGACAAGAAATCCGACAAATCTTGAGATCGTCGTGATCGCCGGGTCGGGGTTGAACAGAGGAATCCGCATCATCATCGGGTTCAGATACGATACCATTTTTTGTTTTTGAATCTGTTCGTGCTGTTCGATCCGCCTGGCCGTTGAGTTTCCGGTTTCAGATTCGACCAAACCCGATTCGATCGCCCACTTACAAAGGTTTGCTGCTTCGGTTTCATCGATGGCATGTTCGCGAATCAGCGTCGCTGTTTTCATCAGCGCGGTACTAACCGTTCGCTTGCCATCGAGCATCGACAGAAAAGTATACTGGGGTAAACCGACTCTGAAGAATCGCCCGGTAACTTCGTCTTCGACCAGATAATGAATCGCGTCACCAGTCTGCCGCATCGTGAATCGCAAACTATCTTTCAAGCACAAGCGGGCTTGGCTAAATTCGAAGGTTTTATCGTTAAGCATCGGATTAAGTTCAGACAGGACGGTTCAAGTGAAACGGTACTCGCTGTGAAGCGTGAAACCTGAGCAAGGGAGCGGGCAGTTTGCTACCACCAGGTAAGACGAGATCTCACGTAGTTGATCGGTTTGTGAAACAAGCTCCAACCCAGCGAACGACGTTCGCAATCAAGCCGCACGCTGCCTTTCATACCGGGACGTAATCGCTCGTCTTCGTTGGCAAATTCCAATTCGGCGATAAAAACATTGTCAGCGTCGCGCGTCTCGCTGCGCGGACGGATCTTTGAGATCTTACCTGTGATTGGTTCGTCTTCCTGTCCGTCGATCCAGATCTTGGCCGGAAATCCAACTTGAACTTGCGCGATTTCCGTACTGGGCACCGCGACCTCGATGCGCATTGGTTTAACAGGTCCGATTTCAAATAGGACTTGGCCCGTCTCGACCGATGCTGCCTCCGCCCGTTCGAGCGAACCGCTTAATACGATCCCGTCGATAGGACTTTTGATGTTCAGGTTGTCTCGTTTGTATTGCAGGATCTCTTCTTCTGAAACCAAACGATCGTATTCCAGCTCGGCTAGAATTGTTTTGGGCACGTTTCGCTCAGTCAACTCCATCTCGCGCGTTCGAAGCGATTGCTCGCGTTCAGCAGTAACGCCCGATAGTTCCCAGCGAATCGATCGCCCATCCATTTCGGCGAGCACTTGGCCTCCGTCGACTCGATCACCCGCCTCGACATGTCCAGCGACGATTTGACCGTCAAACGGGGCCACGGCAAAGCGGCGACTAACCGGTTCAGTAACACAGTTACAACGTACACGGTATGTGATCGGCAAAAACATCAGCAGGATGAAACCGATAGCGGCTGTGAGTAGAATCAACTGCCGAGTCCAGGACAACTTTCGTTTAACGAACGTCTTTGTTCGGGTCAACGTTGTTTGTTTAACTTTATCAACCACTTCCAACGCACTTGCAATCGAGGGGGTCGCAGCGGCGGTAAACCGTGCGACTTGGCTGGAGCTCAGCATCGCTCGGGTGCCTGTCATGACGATTGCGCCAAGACATCTTTCTTCCTCATTGTAAAGCGGTATGGTGAAAACCGCTTCGGATTGAATGGTGGAGGCCAGTTGTCGATGGGCTTGTAGCAGAAAGTTGTTATCGTCGTTGATCGCTGGGAACAAGCCGGGTCGCTTGCGAGTAACGCTTTCGACCATCGTTTGCAGGTAGTTCACGCTGGAGGCTGAACCTTGATCAATTTTGCCAACGCCTGAAATCGCACTCAGTTTCATTTTACGATTTTGCATCAATCCGACCGCGACACTGCTACAACCAAGCCTGTTTGCGAGCAGGTTGGCGAGCTCTTCAGCGGCAGCTTTGTTGGTCTCTTGCTTTTCAAGCTTGGCCACTATCTCAACGATCGCTGCCAACGCAACGACTTGCCAATCGGCGTCAGCGGAGTCTCGACCGTTTTGCCACAACTCGATCGCGCGAGTCATTTTTTGCAGCGTCTGAACTGCCATCAACGCGGCGGACTGCGATTGCGCAACGACAAACAACAGTTCTGGTTGCGAGTTGCGAGGTCGAATCGGCGCAAGCTGGCCGTACAGATCGCCCATGAAGGGGAGTTGGACCGTTTGAATGTTTCGCGTTGTTACAAAAGTATCACATTGCTCCGAAAACTGTTCGGCGAATGTACGTCGGTCAGGTACCCGTCCAGCAGAAGGTGATGCCATTGAGGGGGCCCAAAGATCTTGAGCATCCCGACTGACAAAGCAGACTCCTACAATCCCCTGAATGGAAAGTCCCATTTGCACGAACTTGGTTCGTGTTACTTTCTCGTCGAAGTTTCCCGAAACGATTTGCAGAATCTGCTCGTCGATATTCTTACCCAGCGTCTGCTTTTTCACAGGAGGTTTGGCAATCGGTTTGGTCTTTTTGTGCAAAGCAACTTTGCCGGCAGTGCCAGGTGATTCGGGAGCAGTTGTTTGGCGGTTAGACATGATTCGAACCTTTGGGGGCGGCTATAAAAGTAGAAAATGGGGCGGGGAAAAATCTCAGAAGGCTATCGGTCTTGAAGGTTGAAGTGGACTCCACCCTGGTTTTCGCGGGCTTCGAATAGCAACGGAGTCGGTTCCGTTTTTTTTGCCTCGCGGGCGTTGCGTGTGGCAGCCTCGCTCCAAAAACAGATGATTCCACTTTGGATTTCCAAGTTGCGGTTTTCAAGCATTACATCCAATCGCCCCAATCCGCTGTCCGGATCAATAATCGGAGATACGAACGTCACCATGGCCGATTTCTCTGAACGCTCTTCTCCTACCAGCACCGTGACCATGTCGCCCACTTGAGTCGCCTTAAGCGTTGTTGAGTCGAGATAAAAACGAACTTTCAATTCATCGACTCGAACCACAGTTGCGTATTGGGGCTCTGTATTGGAAATGTTCTCACCCAACTGTTTGTGCAGTTCTGTGACGAAACCGTTGATTGGGCTGGTGATAAATCTATCGTTCAATTGAGCCTGGATCCGTTTTACTTCCAAGGCGTTCAGCATCGCCTCGTCTTGAGCTGACCGCAATTCGAAGATGGCCTGTTGGTACTCAGCCTCTTTTTGCTCGACTTCGTATTTGTTGGTATGGCCATCTGCGACCAACGACTGGATCGCTTCCAATTGCGAACTGACCAATTCCAACTGGGACTTGGCCAAGTCCAAGCGGGAGGTCGATTCGGCTCGCGCTACCGCGATCGCCAACGACTCTTTGAGCACAGTATGGTTGATGGCTGCCAGGCGATCACCGACTCGGACATGGTCGCCTTCTTTGACAAACGATTCTGCAATGATGCCAACTTCCGGGCTGGCTGCTGTGCTTTTCTCGATCGGCTCGGTAAAGCTTTTTGTGATCCTGCCACTGTGGAGGCTGGACTGTCCAGTGGCTTGAGTCGCCGTTGATGCCAAAGTGCCTAATACCACCGTGACTAAGGCGAGGTGAGATATTGTTTTTGAAAATCTATTGAGTGTCATCGTTGCGTCCTTGCAATTTGACGTGGGTTGATTTGTATTATCGATTCGCATTGATCGAAAAAGAAACGGTTGAAGTCGCGCTTTTGGGTTAGTCCTTCTCGATCGCTTCGCGAACGGAGTCCATCCACTTGTCACGGAGAATCATGTCTTGTCGCATTTGGTAGTTTCGGTCTTCGATGCTGGTTTGTAACGCAAGTAGCTCTTTGGAAAAGTTACCTGCTTCGCCATTGGCTCGTGCTCGGCTTTTGATTTGTCGGGTCAAGCTGGAATTGTTTTCTTCGAAAATCGAGTCGGTCGCTGCAGCGAAAAACTGTGCCGATCCAGGTTGCCCCTGTCGCGCGGCGCGGCCAACCAACTGTCGGTCGATTCGTGTCGAGCTGTTGGGGCTGACTCCGATAACATGTAGGCCGCCGGCAGCCAGAGACTTGGGGTCCGGTTTAATGTCGGTTCCTCGACCAGCCATATTGGTGGCGATGGTAACCGCTCCCAACACGCCCGCTTGGGAAACGATATCGGCCTCTTCTTGGTCCTGGACGCCATTGAGTAGCGTGGGTTGCAAACCGCGAGCGATCAAAGCCTCGTTGACTTCGATACTTTCGCGAATCGTTTTGGTACCGACCAGGATCGGTTGACCGGTTGCATGACGTTTTATGACTTCATCGGCGATCGCAGCAATCTTTGCTTCGAGACTGGCGAAAAAGCGAGGTCGGAGAACGTCTCGAAGACATTTTTTGTTGGTCGGGATCGGTATCGTAGGGCAACCGTAGACCATCTGAAACTCTTTGGTGACCGAAGTCGCTGTTCCGGTCAGACCAGCCAATTGGTCGTACATTTGCAAATAACGTTGGCGGGTAATCTGCGTTGTCGATTCTCTGCCCGGTTGAATCTCTACTTTCTCTTTGGCTTCGACCGCTTGGTGCAATCCATCTTGCCAAGTTCGATCGGCCATAATGCGGCCTGTATTTTGGTCAACGATTTGAACTTCACCATCGACCACGACATAGTCGATATCGCGGTGGAAAACACGTTCGGCACGGATGGCGTTGACGATGTACAACCGCCACGGTCGATTCAAGTTCAAATCGTGTTTGTGTGCGATCTCGTCGTGAGCCATTTGGTTGGCCGCATCGGTCACCGTGATCTTTTTCGAGGGCATTTCAATCTTGTATTCGATGCCTTCGGTGAATTGAGACGCGATTTTGCGGGCCAGCAGATAGGGGACCGGGTCTTCGACGTCTTTTGTTGGCAAGCTGATTACCAACGGTGTCATCGCTTCGTCGATCATGACACTGTCTGCTTCGTCAATCAACGCAACGTGATGGTCGCGTGGTTGGATCAGTTTTTCATACGGATCCAATCCCCGAATTCGATTGATTGTGGCTACGCCTAAACCGGATTGTCGATTGTCGCGAAGGTACATCTGGTCGCGGAGGTAGTCAAAGCCGTATTGATAGCCGGGGCCATATACGATTTGCTTTGAATAAACACGCCGCGATTCTGCTTCGTTTGATTCTTCGGGCAGCAAGCCACAACTGATTCCCAGCCTGGCAAAGACATCGACCAGTTCTTCCCGGTCGCGAGCGGCCAGATAGGTGTTGGTTGTTCCAACGTGTACTGAGGGAGCGGAAAGCGATTGGAGTGCTGCAATCGAGCCGGTGACGATCGTTTTGCCTTCGCCCGTTTGCATTTCTACAATCGCACCGGTTGCTGCAGCTGCGATCGCCTTGACTTGCACATCATACAGCCGAAATCCGTGTGAACGATAAATGCACTCGGTCAGTAAGCCGCCGAACTGGACAAGGTATTCCTGTTTGGCTTGTTCGGCATACTGCTCACGTAGCGCGTCGGCTTGGCTGCGGATCTCGGAATCGCTCAAGCTACTTGCAGCCTGTTCGGCGACGCGAATCTCTTTTAACCAACGGTTCAAAACGGCTTTGCCGCGTGTGCCGCGCACGGGACGACGTTTGGGCGCAGTTTCAGCTTTTTGTTTTACTTTCATCGACTCGACCTCGCAGACAGGAAGGAGGTCAAAAGAATTCGACCTGAAATCAGTCGATTTTTAGAAAGTGTAGAATGGATCTGTTGCATCAGGACGGTTTTCAAAGCGATTTTAGATTCGCACATTGTTGGGAGCGACCCAACAAAAGGGCATGGCAAGTATTCTTCTAATCGTCATATGATTGACGCTGCCGAGTGCCCGTTCCGCCTAATTTGAAAATCGGTCCGCTCGTTTCATTACCTGATTGCTTGAACCGTTAAATCTTGCGCTAGTAGATCTTTCTTCCTCCGAGTTTGCGGATTAGCATCATGCAAT
>CAZDBA010000133.1:0-13434 GCA_964503615.1 uncultured Pirellulaceae bacterium | reverse complement strand
GAAAACGGGAATCGAAAGAAGCTGATCGAAAAGATCAAATTCCGCCCTAGGTAGATCCACACGGGCGACCAAAGCGGTTTCACGATTAGCGAGCGATTAAGCAAGCGTCGCCATCGCCGTACATACTTCTTACGCCACATCCAGCGTTTATTTATTCTTCTTGGGCACGGTCTTCTCGACCCCTTGGGTGTTACCTTGCTCGCGATCGAGGATATCCTCCGGCATTTTAACTGGATTTTCTGGCATCTGTACGCCTTTCGAATTTCCACTGCATCCGACAAACATCGCGACTACAAATAAAAAACAACTGCAACCAATTTTTCGCATACTAAAAAGCTCAGAGTAGTTCCTAAAATTCACCGATCACCTGCCCGTCTGCCAGCCGTGAGAGATTCTCCAAAACCGTTTCGTCCAACTCTGGAGAAATATTATGGACAGAGCCATCACTGAAACAAAACCTGACGACATCTCCCGGATGGTTAGACCCCCACTGGGCAGCCGAATCGCCAAATCCGAAGAGAGAGTCGATTACCCCGCCGGCAATCCAAGTATATTCAAAGTCTTCTCCAGCGTCGGTTTCTCCAAAAAGAAAAGTGTTGCTCGTGCCATCTAGGATATCGCCCTGGGTCGTGTCAGAACGATTCGCAAAAATCCCAGTGAAGGTACCGACGGGACTTATGTAGCCACCACACGGTCGGTAACTAGTCAACCCATAACCAATATTGTCTAAGACTCTTGATTCCGCAGTAACGGTAATCCCACTTATCGAAGTATGGGCTCTGGTAATCGCGCCTCCTGGTGAATCGAGAGAGTCGGGGCAGACAAAAGAAGGCACATTTGCTTGTGCAAGTTCGAACAAATCAGGATTGCCGAACCAAGGTACTTGCCCAAAAGATCTTACAGAAACGTATTCGCTTGGAACCCGATCACCAATGTTGGCCTGTTCCATTTGACCCAGTAAAAACACCAGTGTGCCTGTATAAGGTTGAGCTCCTCCGGTATCGACTGTTGCTGTTAAAACGTTTGGATCCGGACCAAGATAGCCGGGAGGAAATTCGTTGAATGCACTTTCGTAATTCAATGCTGCGATTCCCAGCTGCCTTTGGTTGTTGGAGCAGGTCGTTGCACGTGCAGCCGCGCGAACAACTTGCACGGCAGGCAACAGCATGCCAATTAAAATACCAATAATCGCGATCACGACTAACAGCTCGACCAAAGTGAAGCCACGATCTCTCTTTTGTTGCTTTTGAAACAAAATCATGCAGAACCTGAATTGATAACGAAATAAATATGGCTGTCTAGCCTATGATATTTTCGATTTTAACACAAATTTATTTCCAGTCTCTTCGACCTTCATGCCCGTTTTAAAACCACGTTAGTTTACTAACTTTACTAACGTTCAATTTAACTACCCTTGCAAGCCTTTGCAGCAACAAAGGTGGAAAAGTTGCCCCAACCTCCATTTTCTCTCTCTGTATCGAGAATCGGGACATCGAAACTTCGAAAAGGCTGAATCTTCTCTCGACCGTGGCTTCACTACGGTAACCCAAAGCCAATCTGGTCTTAGGCTTCCAAGAGACGGAATAATTCAAAGTTCCGTTATAACCCGAACCAATACCCTTTGGAGGCAAGGCCCTCTACGGCAATTCTTAGGCAAAAAGTTCCAACGCGATTGAATTCTCCAACCTATCGTTTCACAGGCCTCAATCCAATTTTGAAGGAATAAGGTCCTATCATTCAAAAACGACCAACGCGAAGACCTATCATGCAGAATCCAAAAGAATACCTCGCCCAGTTGAAGAACAAGCTCACTGAAGAGCAAACTCAAGCTCACTCCGAGCAAGCAGATCAAGTTTCTGAAGCAGAAAAGTTTCAACCCGAACAGTTGGAACAGCGGATGATGCTATCTGGTTCTCAATATGCCGAAGCGATTGATGCTCCAGAGCAATTGAATGTTGAGGCACCTGCTGATGGTATTCCCGCTCAGGAGTTTTTGGATGGACAGGATAATGAACAAGATCTTCTTCCATCGGGCGACGAAACACAGCCAAATGGCGACACCAATAACGACGGACGCAACCTTGTTTACGGCACCGATGAAATGGACACACTTAGAGGTGGACAGGGTGACGACTTTCTAAAAGGCCTGGGCGGTAACGACTTGCTACTTGGCCAAAAGGGTAACGACCTGTTCCAAGGTGGTGCCGGTGATGACACCATTAATGCCAGCAAAGGTGACGACGTTTTAAGCGGCAACAACGGCAACGATCGCTTGAACGGCGGAGTGGGAGATGACATCCTCAATGGTGGCAAAGGCGACGACATCCTTCGCGGCGGCGCCGGAAACGATGTAATTGACGGCGGCATGGGCTATGATACCGCTGTATTTGATGGCAACTATCAGGACTTTACCGTTGTCGATCTTGGCAGTGGTGATTTTCAAGTAACCAGCGACGAAGGCAGCGACCTTGTTACTCGCGTTGAGGACTTCCAGTTCGCTGACCAAACTTTCTCAGCTGACCAGCTTGCTAACGCTGGGCAAGCGGACTCGATTCCTAGCCTTCCCCCTATCGATGAGGCATTTCCAGTTGCTGCAACTGACGAAGCAATTCCAACAATCAATCTTCAACAACTTGAAACACCAACAGCACCTGCTGACTATGTTCCTGCTCCCGTACCAGCTGCACCTATTGATGCACCTGTCGAAGCGATTCCAACAATCAACCTTCAACAAATGGGAGATAGTGTTGAGAACGTCATTGGTGGCAGCACCGATGCCCAAGCTGACGAACTAAGTCAGTTCCTTGGGGGTGGCGGTAACGATCAAATCACGGGCAGCCCCAACAACGATCAGATCCTTGGCAACGCTGGAAACGATAAGATTGATGGCGGTGCTGGCGATGACCGAATCCTAGCTGGTTCAGGAAACGACGTCGTCGATGGCGGTGCTGGAAACGATTCAATCTCAGGCGGCAGCGGTGACGATGTAATCATGGGCAACACTGGCAACGACCACTTCCAAGGCAATGCCGGAAACGACTTGCTCATTGGCGGAGCAGGTAACGACATCATCACAGGTGATGCTGGAAAAGACGTTGTTCGAGGCGGAACTGGCAACGACCGTATCGACGGTGGTTCTGGTGCAGATCAACTGCTTGGCAACAACGGAAACGACATCATTCTTGGTGGTGGCGGTGACGATCAAATCCTGGGTGGAAACGGAAACGACATTCTTTCAGGAAACGCAGGCGACGACCGGATTGCCGGTGGTGACGGAAACGATCGCATCTTTGGAAACGAAGGCGATGATCACTTCCAGGGCAATGACGGAAACGACTTGCTAAACGGCGGGCAAGGCGATGACATCATCAGAGGTGGAGCTGGTCAGGACGTCGTAACTGGCGGAACTGGCAACGACCGTATCGACGGTGGTTCTGGTGCAGATCAACTGCTCGGCAACAACGGCAACGACATCATTCTTGGTGGTAGCGGTGACGATCAAATCCTGGGTGGAAACGGAAACGACATTCTTTCAGGAAACGCAGGCGACGACCGGATTGCCGGTGGTGACGGAAACGATCGCATCTTTGGAAACGAAGGCGATGATCACTTCCAGGGCAATGACGGAAACGACTTGCTAAACGGCGGGCAAGGCGATGACATCATCAGAGGTGGAGCTGGTCAGGACGTCGTAACTGGCGGAACTGGCAACGACCGTATCGACGGTGGTTCTGGTGCAGATCAACTGCTCGGCAACAACGGCAACGACATCATTCTTGGTGGTAGCGGTGACGATCAAATCCTGGGTGGAAACGGAAACGACATTCTTTCAGGAAACGCAGGCGACGACCGGATTGCCGGTGGTGACGGAAACGATCGTATCTTTGGAAACGAAGGCAACGATCACTTCCAAGGCAATGACGGAAACGACTTACTAGACGGTGGGCAAGGTAACGACATCATTACTGGTGACGCTGGCCAGGACACCATCACAGGCGGTGCTGGTAGAGACTCAATCACAGGTGGAACCGGTGACGACATCATCCGAGGCAACCAAGGTGCTGACGAAATCGCGGGCAACCAAGGCGATGACCTGATCCAAGGTAACCGCGGAAATGATGTACTCTCAGGCGGCCAAGGCGAAGATGTGATCTCTGGCGGACAAGGCAAAGACACGATCACCGGTGGAGCAGGTAGCGACACTATCACAGGCGGAGCCGGTGGCGACACCATCTCTGGTGGAGCTGGCAGTGACGTTATTTCTGGTGGAGAAAACAACGACACGATCAAAGGTAACCGAGGTGCTGACGAAATCGCTGGTAACCAAGGCGATGATCAAATCCACGGTAACCGAGGCAACGACGTAATCTCAGGCGGCCAAGGTAACGATGTCATCTCGGGCGGACAAGGAAACGACACGATCACCGGTGGAGCTGGCGATGATGTCATCCGAGGTGGAGCAAACCACGACACGATCAAAGGTAGCCAGGGAAATGACGTTATCGAAGGCAACCAAGGTAATGACGTTCTCCACGGAAACCGCGGAAACGACATCATCACAGGCGGTCTAGGTGATGACACCATTTCTGGCGGAGCCGGAACCGACACAGTCATCTTCAATGGTAACGCAGCAGACTTTACGGTTACCGATCTGGGAGATGGCAAACTACAAATCGTTGGTCCTGATGGAACTGACCTGGTAACGACTGCAGAGTACTTTCAGTTCAATGACCAAACCGTTGAGGTCAGCAGCTACGTGGCAACAGGCTTTGATGCCAATGGATTCGATGCTAATGGCTTCAATGCTGATGGGTTCGACGCCAACGGATTCAACGCTAATGGCTTCGATGCCAAAGGCTTTGACGCTAACGGACTCAACTCACAAGGCTTCGATGCCAACGGGTTCGATTCCAAAGGATTCAACGCGGACGGGTTCAACGCAAACGGATTTGACGCAAACGGATTCGATTCGAACGGCTTTGACGCTGACGGCCTCAACTCACAAGGCTTCGATGCCAACGGGTTCGATTCCAAAGGATTCAACGCCGACGGGTTCAACGCCGACGGGTTCGATGTATACGGATTCGACGCGAACGGCTTGGATGCTAACGGATTCAATTCAGATGGATTCAACTCCAAAGGCTTTGACGTCAACGGATTTGATGCAAACGGATTCAACTCACAAGGCTTCAACGCGGATGGATTCAATGTCGATGGATTCAACGCGGATGGACTGAATGCTGACGGATTCAACGTCGAGGGCTTTGATGTCAACGGATTTGATGCTAACGGGTTCGACGCATACGGCTTTGACGCCAACGGTTTCGATGCCAACGGATTCAACGCTCAAGGTTTTGACGCTCAAGGATTCGATACAAACGGATTCAACTCGAACGGGGTAAACGCAGACGGTTTCAACTCAGATGGATTCAACGCCAAGGGATTTGACGTCAATGGATTCAACGCAGACGGATTCAACTCACAAGGCTTCAACGCAGATGGGTTCAACACCGAAGGCTTCAACGTTGACGGATTCAACGCGGATGGCTTTGACGTCAACGGATTTGACGCTGATGGATTCGACGCTCATGGATTTGACGCTAACGGATTCGATGCAGACGGGTTTGATGCAAATGGACTGGATGCCAACGGCTTTAACGTCGATGGGTTCAACACCGAAGGATTTGATTCCAACGGATTTAACTCCGATGGCTTTGACGCCCACGGTTTTGATGCCAACGGATTCAATGCGGATGGATTCAACGCGGATGGCTTTGACGCCAAGGGATTCAACGCAGACGGATTCAACGCGGATGGTTTTGACGCCAAGGGATTCAATGCTGATGGGTTCGACGCTGAAGGGTTCGACAAGAACGGATTCAATGGGGATGGATTCAACAGAAAGGGATTTGACGCAAATGGATTCGACGCCGACGGCTTCGACTGGAATGGTTTTGACACCGATGGATTCGACGTCAATGGACTAGACAGCGATGGCTTTGATGCCAACGGGTTCGATGCAAACGGATTCAACTCAAGTGGTTTTGACATCAACGGGTTCGATGCCGAAGGATTTAATGCCGATGGGTTCGATGCAAAGGGCTTTGATGCTAACGGATTCAATTCAAGCGGGTTCGACGCCAACGGTTTTGATGCCGATGGAAGAGACTCACGCGGATTCGACACAGATGGATTGGACTCAAACGGCTTTGACATGAAAGGGTTTGACGTAAACGGACTGGATGCCAATGGCTTTGACATGTACGGATTTGATGTCAACGGATTTGATGTCAACGGTTTTGATGCCAACGGATTCAATGCTGAAGGATTTGATGTCCACGGGTTCGACGCTAACGGGTTGAACGATGCTGGATACGATGTACACGGCTTTGATGCTGACGGATTCGATTCAGAGGGCTACAACGCTCACGGCTTTGACGCTGACGGAGCCAACAAAGACGGCTATGACGTACACGGAAACTACCGTGGCGGAGATACTGGAGGCTACTAAGCCAAACCGTTTGCTCACGTTAGCAATAGCAAGATAAAACAGGGGTTGCGCCAATACAATTTTGGTGCGACCCTTTTTTATTGGAGTCGCCCATCCAACTCCAAGGTCGAGGAACGCGAACACGATCTTGTCAGCGAAGTCGTCCTACGACCTGGGATGGAATTGGCTGTGGACTTTCTTTAATCGTGTTTGGTCGACATGAGTGTAAATCTGAGTCGTTGCGATGCTGCTATGCCCTAACATCTCTTGCACTTGTCGCAGATCAGCACCGCCTGCCAATAAATGGGTCGCAAAACTGTGTCGCATGGTGTGCGGACTGATGGCGACTGGAATGTTCGCGATCAACGCATATTTTTTGACCAACTCCCAAATCGCCTCCCGACGCAAACGCCGGCCACTGCGAGACAGGAACAACCATTCTTCCTGAACTGAACGAGAGGCGGCAAGTCGAGATCGCTGCCGCTCCAGGTAAAGCGTGATCGCTTCGATGGCCGGATCACCCAACGGAGCCATTCGTTGCTTGTTACCTTTGCCGTGACACTTGCAAAATCGTTCATCCAGATGCACATCACTTAGACGCAAATTGCTGACTTCAGAAGCTCGACACCCCGTTGCGTACAAAATCTCCAACAGCGCGCGATCGCGAAAATAGTAGAGTTCGATCTTCTTTGGCGCGTTAAGAAACCGCTCAACGTCCATCGGCGAGAGAACTTTAGGAACTCGTTGCCACAGTTTCTGACTTCCCAGCAACTCAGCCTTGTTCTCGACCAGGACGCCTTCGAGTTGCAGGTACTTGAAGAACATTTTCACCGACACAATGTGTCGCGAGATCGAAGCAGGAGAGAGTTTCTCATCGCTTAAAGTGCCTACGAAGTCAGACAGGTCAGAGACCTCAAGGGATTGCACGCTTCGCGATCCGATCCAGCCAATGAATCGCCTCATATCCCGTCCGTATGCCAACACAGTGTTGTGAGCCAAGTGGCATTCACTTCGCAAATAATCGATATACGATTCGACCCAACGGACAATCGCATTCGTTCCGCCCATCGCTTTGGGGCGCAATCGTCTAAGCTTCGTATTGGCTTTGAGCTTTTTCAAGCGGCGAACATCCTGCAACAAACAAAACCGCAGTCAAGCAATCACTTAACTCACTTGTATTTATTCGACACAGAAAGACATGTGGCAATCGTTCAAATCGCTTTTTGCGATGACTCGCTCGAACCGCAAAAACCAATCGCTAAATCCGGTAAGGTTTTACAGATATAGCCCTCGAAAAGCTGGAATGATCACGATCGTCCTGACAGTTCGGCAAAACCTAGCCACGTTTGGCTACGATCAATCGCTCGTGTCCGGAATAATCTTTTTGCAAATCGACTGATTCAAAACCGCCCTGCTCTTCCACCAACGATTTGCACTTTCCAGCGATCATGGGGCTGAACTCAAAAATCAAAAACCCGCCGGTGTCCAATCGACTGGCAGCTTGCTCAATCAGGCGCTCAATAATCTCAGTGCCTTCGTCGCCACCGAACAAAGCCAAATCGGGCTCGAAGCTTTTCACGTTTTCATCCAAAGTACCGACTTCGTTGCGACCCACGTAGGGCGGATTACTGACGATGATGTCGAACTTCTGATCAGCGGGCAACGACGCCAACAAATCAGACTCGACCAGCTGAACTTTTCCAGCCACATCGTGCAGCTCAACATTGGTACCGGCAACAGCAAGAGCAGCAGGGGAAATATCGGTTGCCACAACTGAGCACGATTCCAATTGAGTTGCCAACGTCACACCAATACAACCACTCCCCGTACCCACATCTGCGATACGCGGCGAAGCGGGTGAACCGGGCAACAAGCCAACACAGTCCAAAGCGGCCATCACCAAGTGCTCAGTTTCCGGTCGCGGAATCAGTACGTCGCTATTTACATTAAAACGAAGCGAGTAAAATTCCTTGTGACCAACCAGATAGGCGACCGGTTCGCCAGCACCATGCCGCTTGACCCATCCTCGAAACGTGCCCAACTGCGGCTCAACAGGCACCTCATTGAACTTGGCGTACAAATCAATTCTTGGGCACTGTAGCGCAGTAGACAACAGGATCTCTGCAGCCAGCCGTGGTGCATCGGAGCCCTTGGTCTTGAAGAATTCGCTTGTCCACTGAAGCAGTTTTTGCGTCGTCCAAGCTTCAGTTTGCGTATCTGACATGTGCTGTGCGTTTTGGGGCAATAAAGTCGCATTTGATTGCGATGCGTCTGAATTGTAGTCGTTTTTTCCAACTACGTCGCCTACGGCAGATGTGATTGTCAATGTTTATCCCCAGTTTCGTGTGTCTGACATTCGGAGCCAATCAAACGGTTAGCAAGTCGCCCCACCGTTAGCCCCTGAATGATTATCGAGAACACAACGACACCATAGGTCACACATATAAAAAGATCTCGAAACATTTCGTCCGGTCCATGATTCATGGTAGCAGGCAAACTGAGGGCTAAAGCGATGGAAATTCCACCACGCAAGCCACCCCAAGTCATCACCGTGGTGGTATGAGGCACGAATTCCAGCCGCTTTTGGAAAAACCGCACGGGCACCAAAAGCGACACGTAACGAGCCGCCAAAACCACCACGATCGCAATCCCCGAAGCGATTGCATACGAACTGGTCACTTTCAGCAGCAGCATATTCAACCCGATCAACACAAACAAAATCGCGTTCAACAGCATATCAACCAACTCCCAGAATCGGTCGACATACTGTTCCGTTTGAGCACTCATTGCTGTACCGCGCACTGTATCGTTACCTACGATCAAACCCGCAACCACGATCGCCAGTGGCGCCGACAAGTGCGTCCAAACTGCAAAAGAGTACCCACCCATGACGCATGCCAGCGTAATCATGACTTCGATTTCGTAATCATCGATGGAACGCAAAAGTAAAAACGTCCCTGTCCCCAAAACGAGTCCGAACGAAATACCGAGGCCAACTTCCCACAGGAACAATTGCACCACACTCGTGAACGTAGCGCCACCATGCTCGCCGTGCGATTCACCGCCGTTCTGTTCGTCCGCGCCGTCATTGAGACCGGAATCTTCGATTGCCGCACCATCAATTGCCGCACCCTCTGAAATCGTCTTTTCGTGGCTGACCAGAGCGTGAGCCGGAGCGTTTTCGCCCACAGCCTTATTTGTACTGTGCTGGTCATGACCAGCGTTACCAAACGCGATGCTGAAAATTGTCAGGAACACAACAACCCCCACGCCATCATTGAACAACGACTCGCCGACGATTTTGGTCTCCAACTTTTTTGGAACACCTGCCTTTTTAAGGATTCCCAAAACTGCAATCGGGTCGGTCGGCGAAATCAACGCGCCAAACAGCAAACAATAGATAAACTTGGGAGCGAATCCCAACAACGGAAAAAGAAAGTAGATCGTAGCGCCGACGATAAACGTGGACGCCAACACACCTAAAGTCGAAAAGACTAAAACGGGCCAACGCTGGACTCGCAATTGATCAAAATTCGTATGCATCGCACCTGCAAATAACAGGAAACCGAGCATGATTTCCATCAAGACTTTTTCAAAATCGACGCCGCCGATCAGCAACCGGGCAGCGTCCAACAAGCCCTCGTGAACGAAAGAACTGGCCAGCAATAGCAGCGTGAATACGATCGCAATCACCATCAAACCGATCGTATTCGGCAAGCGAATCAGCCGTGCATTCAGATAGCCGAACAAAGCGGACAACACGATAATGATCGAAATTACGTGAAACAACTCCATGTCTTGGATTCCGTTAAGAAAATTCGGTCGAGTTCAGCGATACGATTTCATGCAGGGGCTTATCACTCAGTCTCGATCAGTCCAGTGATCCCATCGAGTCTCTTAGTTGCTGTCGATCATGGTCGATCAAAGCTTCCGTCAACATATCAACTCGTCCGGCAACAATCTGGTCCAGCTTGTAAAGCGTCAGATTGATCCGGTGATCCGTAACGCGGTTATCCGGAAAGTTGTAAGTCCTGATTCGTTGACTACGATCACCCGACCCTACCAGACTTTTCCGTTCACCCGCACGCTGAGCCGCTTCCTGCTGTTGATAGTGGTCGTACAACTTCGTTTTCATACGTCGAATCGCTTTTGCCAAATTCTTGTGCTGGCTACGCTCTTCACGACATTTAACTTCGATCCCAGTCTCTTTGTGAACCAAGCGAATTGCCGACGCGGTTTTGTTTACGTGCTGCCCACCCGCGCCGCTACTGGCCGCGTATCGTTCGGTGGTGTAATCATCCGGTTTTAGATCGACCTCCACGTCTTCCGGTTCAGCCATCACCGCAACCGTTGCCGCCGATGTATGAATTCTGCCTTTGGTTTCCGTCTCAGGAACCCGCTGCACACGATGACCGCCACTCTCGTACTGCAATTCGCGAAAGCTGCCTTCGCCCGATACCGATAGGATAATTTCCTTGAAGCCACCCATCTCCGTTGTATTGGATTCTTGAATCGAAAGTTTCCAGCCTTTGTTCTCAGCATGTCGTTTGTACATTTCATACAAATCCCGAGCAAACAACGCCGCCTCGTCACCGCCTGTGCCCGCACGGATTTCGATAACACACTTTCCACGGGTGGCATCTTCGCCGCCAACAGTCAGGTCCAGCAACTCACTCCAAAGCTTCTCACGCTCTTCCAGCAAGCTCGGCATTTCTTCTTTGGCAAGTTCCTGTTCTTCTGAGTCACTGCTGTCCGCCATGACTTTGACTTCTTCGATTTCCTCCAAGACGCTTTTGAACTTTCGATACTTCGTCGCCAGTTTGGCAATCGAACCGTGCTCACGCATTACTGCAGAAATTTTGTTGGAGTTCGATTGAACGTCCGGATCGGTCATTTGCTTTTCCAAGTCCTCAAATCGACTTAGTTTTTCCTCAAGCATCTCGCGCATAATGGAGTCTCTGATTTTGTGTGTAGAAAGAAGAGACGGCGTTTCAAAAAAAGAACCGTCCAGGTTCGCGCCACCGGCGCACAATGCGTAAGTCCAAAAGCTAAGAATCAGTTAGATTTTTCAGCAAACGAAGAAAATCTGTCACCGCTATCGTTACCAGAAAAAAGCAGACTGCATCGCAACCGGATTAAAACAAATCAGGCTGATCATCAAAAAAGTGAAGTCAAAAACCCAGCCCATCCACACCTGACATCTGACAATCAATAGGGTGTAACCGCTGGAAGACCAAAGTCTATCAACGGCATCGAATTCGGACAAGGCAAGGGAATTTCGAGGCAAATGCCACCGAAAGAACGCGCTAATTGTTTGACGCCGATAGTTCCTCGTTTTAAATTGAGGTTCTCCCGTTTTAGTAGGAAGCAAATGTCTGACTTATTTCCCAAAGAAATGCTTGGCGAATCCGAGCAGCCCTCCGCCGAAGACCAAGCAGAAATGCAAGAGCTTGCGATACTGGTGGCAAAGGCGCTTGCCAAAGGTGAAAGCACCGATTCGGTGATCGCGGATTTGACCAACAACGGTTTTGAGCCAGAAGAAGCTGCTGAATTCGTTTACTCGGTCGAATATCAATTGATGGAGGCCCAAGAACGTCACAACAGTGGCGGCGGAGGAGGCGGTGAAGGTTCTGGCTGGCTGCTGTGGATTGGCGGCATCCTGTTGATCAACTTTTTAAGCTACATATTTGGCTGGGGCTTCTGGATCTACTAACAATGGAGCCCAGTTCACCGCAGCTATCGAGGTCCGACACCAATCTCGAAAAGCTCAACACAGAAGTGGTTCGTTCAAACGAAATTCCATTTCCGGAACGTGTTTTTAATTTGCTACTCGGGTTGTCGATCATCAGCTGGGCCGTGCTGGGACTCGTTTCGAATGAACACCCTCGACCACTGACCGTTCGAATCTGCATTGCCGCGCTTCACATCGCTGTCGCTATCTTTATTCTGATTCGTACCGGCGTAAGAACCAACGGTTCAATCCAAGCGTGCTTGGTTGCCCTGCCAGCGGTGGTGATCGGTGGTTGGGTTTTCGCTTTTTCGCCTCCGGTTTGGAATACAACCGCACAAGCAGTTATGGTCGTTGGCACCGTAGTGTCGATCACAAGCGTTTGCTGGCTAGGCAAAAGTTTTTCGATATTGCCTTCCGTCCGCCAGTTGGTTTGCAGTGGACCCTATCGCTGGATCCGACATCCTATCTATTTGGGCGAACTGCTGATGTGCGCAGGATGCTGCCTTGCGGAAGTCCGATGGCAAAGTCTTCTAATTATTATCGTCGCAATCGTATTGGTTGCCGCCCGAATCGTCGCCGAAGAAAAACTGCTTGGTAGCGATAACCAGTATCTGGCCTACCAAGCAAAAGTAAAATGGCGACTGATTCCCATGATTTGGTAACGCGGCAATAATGCCACAACCCTACTCACGATTTGGTTACTATCCCCCGAAGTCCAACAGGCTTTGGGCTTTTTGTGCCGCTTCGGTACCAGGATAGTTTTCGATCAGTTTTTCCAACCGTTTGGTCACCCGATCCAAGCCAGAGCGACTGGCCGTTTTTAACGCACTGGTTAGTTGTTTCCCTGCTGCCAATTGCGCTTCGACCGCTTCACTTTCTGCCAAAGTTTCGAGCTCGGCGCTCACATCCGTTTCGATTTCGTAACCTTTGAAACGATCTTGCAACTCACCAAACGCTTTGTAGGCCAACCAATCATCCCCAGCGGCTTTTGCCGAGGTGGCTTTCTCCAACGTCTCGTTAAGTTTTCTCTGAACAAAATCATTTAACGTTGCGGCCGCAGTTTGAATCTCAGGCTTTTTGCTGTTTAACGATTTTTGGAGAGTGCGCGATGCACTCGCGTAGTTACCAAACTCGACTGCCTGCCAACACTCCTGAAGTGCATCGGGAATTGTTTCTGGGTCAACATTCCACGCCGCGGTCGCTAAAGCCCGGT
>CAZDBA010000132.1:6848-13531 GCA_964503615.1 uncultured Pirellulaceae bacterium | reverse complement strand
AATTTCTTGAAACATTCCCAGACTACGAAAAGCTTCTTGAAGGGAAATGGCGAATTCAGAGTTTCGTGGTCATGTGCGCTTGATCAATGACTACGAAGCTAGTGGTCTGTCCGAACTGTAAAAGGCGATGATGACGAGCTTTGCCTACTCTTCAGGCAGCTCTTTGATCATGATGTTTCGGTACAAGAGCTCGGCCCACTCGGCTTGCAAACCGATATGGCCAGAGGCCAGAGGCGTTGACGCCCCTTCTTCATCGAGTTGCACGAAATTAAAAGTCTCCAAGACGACTTCGCCATTCAACATAAACGTAGCGCTCTCGCTGCCATGGACGTGGATTTCCATTTCGTTCCATTCACCATCTGGCCGTTCGACACCTAGCGGGGTCCTCACGTTACGCCCTGTTCTCCGGGCCGCATCTGCTGCGTAGATGTGTTTGTTCCTTGGTGTGTCCGTGCGGAGGTGCTTGCCCAGCACAAACAAATCACCCGTATGAAATCGCCCGTTTTCGTCTTTGCCACTTTCCTTGTCACCGGGCGATTCACCGATTTGCATTTCCAGTGAAAAGGGCCAAACTCTCTTTAAATCACCATGAACATGAAACAGAAGCCCCGCATCGCGATCCCAGTCGGCTCGAGGCGCGAACCGGTTCTCCAGCCACTTGTACTCCAGCTTCAAAACGAAGTGGCTGTAGTCGGTAGTGGTAACCAAGCAATCGTTCTGCTGTTTTGAGCCGGCCTCTTTACCCGCGTAGACATGGATCGCTCCCTCTTCCTGGTTGACCGAAAACGGCCCCCAATCCCCTTCGCCGCTACTGCGAGCGGAAGTCCACCCCTGGAGCGTTGTGCCATCAAACAAAGGAACAAACCCATCCGATTCAGCTTGGGAATTCTCGGTTGGGGCGCTGTGCTTTTGGGAGGAGCCTTGTTCTGCTTTTTCTTGAGCACAAGCTGGAAAAGCGAAAGCCAACAAAAGACAAAAGTTCAATCCGACAAAGACAGTTCGGGACATTTTAAAACCTGAGGTATAGAAAAGGAAACAGCGCACTCCTGAATTCTATCCTAACCACCTCGGCTTTTAAACAAGTCAAAACACAGAGGACTGTGGACCAAGGCGCCGTGACTGGATGTGGAAGTCGGCCTTTCCTTCGTGAACGCTGTGTTTCCAACCTCAGCCTACCTTTCGCGAGCTTCGCGCCTTCGCGTGAACAACAACTAAAGGCCCAGGAGTAAACTGAGGGTCTGTCGACGTCGGGTGGTCATGGCGCGATACTTTCACCAGAGCGAAAAACGCCGTTTGGCAAAGCCTGGTTTTGAATTGCCCTTTAGAAAAGTCTCGCTATCCAACATGGACGGAATAGGCAGGGCAAGCAAGTTCCGCTTCTTCTGAACCAACTACGGTAGGCGCCATTCCAAACGGCTTTAGCTCGCCTCGCAAAACCTGCACTTCACGTGGAGCTTTGATCCCCAGTCGTATTGTATTTCCTTTGACTTGCAAAACTTCAATTTCGATATTGCCGTCAATGATAACCGTTTCATTTTTCTTGCGAGATAAAACTAACATCTGTTCTTCCTTGAGAAACTTCCTTGAAAAATATAGGGAACAACTACTTGTTGTTCCTCTCCATCAATAGTATCGCTGGCAGTGAGTCACGTTTGGTCACGTCAAATTCGGTAGATAGCACGCAAGGTTATGCGTTTTCTTTTTCGAATTTTTCAAGTCAAACTGCAATCATCATTCCAACATCGAACTATGACTCTCAGGCTTTCGTTTTCTTTCGAAATAAATAGGTGAGTTTCACGAAAGTTTTGATTCCTCCAAGGAGCGTGATGTAGTCGACAGTTAGCCGATATAACTGCTAGCTGCTGTGCCGAGGGGAAGGAAAACACATTGGACACAGAGAATGTACTGTTGCCTGCTCTGTAGTCTGTGCACTCTGTGTTTCAGCGAACCAAATCGGTGTTGGTGGGGCAAGTTGCAGCAAGCGACTTATTCTTTTGGTTCAATATCAACGGACCAAAGTTTATCACCATCGCGGTTGTAATGGGCTACCGTCATCACCTTTGTTTGTGAATCAATATCCACGAGCCCGAAGAACTGAAGTCCTTCCGATGGAGGCCGGTTCTGCTTCATGCCTTCTGGCAAACTCATAAATCTAACCTGCGGTCCAAACGTATTATCCATCTTTGCCGGTCCAAACGTTCCGGCATGAAGCGGTCCGGTCACAAATTCCCAAAACGGCTCAAAGTCCTGAAACTGGGCCTCGTTCGGATCGTAGTAATGCGAAGCTGCGTGGTGAACATCAGCGGTTATGAACAAAACGTTTTGAATCTGGTTGTCCTTGATGAACTTCAGCAATTCAGCAACTTCAAACTCGCGACCTAGAACGGGGCCATCACCGTTGGCACAGTTTTCGAAATGGTCACCATCGCCGACCATCATTCCGATAGGCATATCGCTGGAAATGACTTTCCACGTCGCTTTTGATTTGCGGAGCGACTCTTTTAGCCAATTCAACTGGCGCGCGCCCATCCAAGTCGTATTCCAAGACGGTTTTTCCTGCCGGTTCGTGGAATTGGGAGCGCGGTAACTCCTCTGGTCCAGAAAGAACAGATCCAAGAGGGCGCCGTAACTGAATGAGCGATAAATAGTTTGCCTAGCTCCGCCTGAACGTACGGGCAAATAGTCAAAGAACGCTTGCCGTGAGCGGGCAGCTAACAACGAAGCACTTTTGACTGTGTATCGATCGTCCTCCAGTTGCTCGCCCGGGTACCAATTATTGACGACTTCGTGATCGTCCCATTGGTAAAACGTGGGAACCTCAGCATTCATCCTTCTCACGTTTTCGTCTAAAAGATTGTAGCGATGGTTGGCGCGGAATTCGTCCAGTGTCTCAGCAACTTTCGAAGTCTCTTCGGTGACCAGGTTCTTCCAGATGGAACCATCATCCAACTTCATCTCTGAAGGGAACGGATTGTCGGCATAACAGGTATCCCCCGAGTGCACGAAGAAATCGGGCTGCATCTTGCGGATCGTTTCGTACGTTTTCATGCCACCGTGAGCTTCGTCGATGCCAAACCCCTGCCCTGCCGTGTCGCCCGACCAAGCGAAGCGGATGTCTTTAGCTTCTATAGAAGGTGTTCGAAGCGTTCCAATGGTGGGCGCGCTGTATTTCTTCAAGTCATCAAGATCTCGAAAAACAACTCGATAGAAAATTTGCTCACCCGCTGGCAACTCACTCAAAATCGCTTTACCAACAAAGTCCGAGTGCGACAGCACGTTCGGACCATGATACTTTCGCGCGTTTCGAAAACTCTCATTGCTTGCAACTTCGACCACCATTTGGGATGGCCGATCGGCTCTGGCGCAGATAATGGCTGAATCGGCGGAAACGTCGCCCGCCCAAACTCCATGCGTGATATTGGGTAGGTTCCGGTCGGACGTTAGAACGTCAGCCTGAGCCAATCCCGTTCGAGGCAAGCCTGCATAAGCTCCCGCGCTAATGGCAGCGAGTTGAGAGATAAAGCCCCTTCGATTCGTTTTCATTTTGCTCTGTACCAATTTCGGTGGAAGGAAATAGGAAGTAGGCCAGGCTGTGCCTGACAATGCCCCTATATATCAGTCGCAAGATCGTTCACAGTTTTATTCTCTATTCGCGAGTCCGCCCTGCCCCATTGGTATCAAGGTACGCTTGCTCTAATCGCTTAGCAATTTCCGGATTTTCTTTAACAACGTTTTTTAATTCTCCCGGATCGTTCACCAAATCGTAAAGCTCATGACCGCGATCCTTTTCATCGCCGAAGCGAAAAATCAATTTCCATTTGCCCGTACAGACGGCTATTGCGCTATCTTTACCGTTGCCCAGAATAAATATCTCGTCTCGACCGGCGACCTCTTCTGCTTCGCCCAACAAAACAGGCAGCAGGCTGAACGAGTCCTCTGCCCCTTCTTCTGGCAACTCTCGCTCAACAATATTTGCAGCGGTTGCGAACAGGTCAGTCAAGTTAATTGTGCAATCAGAACTGGAACCTTCCGCGATACGGTTGGGCCAGCGAGCGATCATCGGAACGCGATGCCCCCCTTCATACGCTCGCCCTTTTCCATCGCGCCAAGCCCCGTTGGTGACGTGCCCTAACTTTTTTGCATCTCCTTTTGCGGTTTTGAATCGTGTGCGGATGTCGTGAGAATCGTCGGCAAGGTTCAGTACGACGCCTTGCGTTCCTTTAAAGTCTTTCGGGGTTGAGCCGTTGTCACTTGTAAAGATCACCAACGTATTGTCGGCCAGTTCGAGTTCGTCAAGCGTTTCAAGAAGTTTCCCAACATGCGAGTCAAGTTCTTGAATATAGTCGCCATACAGCCCTGCCTGACTGGTGCCGCGAAACTCGGCGGCAGGCGTGACGTGGGTATGTGGTGCGCAGGGGGCAAAGTACAAAAAGAATGGCTGCTCCGCATTTCGCTGAATGAACTCGACCGCTTTTTGAGTTAAAGTCCGATCAACTTGATCCTCGATTCGCGGTTCGGCCAAACCTTCCGGAAAGTCGGCTCCTTTTACGATTCGATATTCTTCTCCCGGTTCTCGACCAACAAGGTCATGATTCTCGATAAAGGCTCGAGTCGAATCGTTGTGGTTGGACGGAACCCCAAAGTGGTAATCGAATCCGACTTCGAGCGGGCCCGTAATCGGCAGCTTGTTCCAATCCTTGCTGTATCCCAAATGCCATTTGCCAATCGCCGCCGTTCTATATCCAGCCTCCTTAAGAAACGCAGCCAGTGTCATCTGGCCAGCCCGGAGGCGATACCCATTCCCTTTTTGATGCAGTCGCCAAGGAGATCGGCCTGTAAGCAATCCATATCGAGAGGGTGAACAAAGCGAAGCAGCAGAGTGAGCATCGGTAAACTTCATTCCATCACTGGCAAGTCCATCAATATTCGGCGTCGAGATCTTGGTCGCACCAAAACAACTGAGGTCTCCATAGCCAAGATCGTCGGCGTAGATGATGACGATGTTCGGTAGTTTGTTTTGCACCCCCTCCTCTGCCTTTGACGTTGAACAGGTACAGAAAAGTAGAAACGCAACAAGGAGCAATAGTTGCCTTGTACGAATTGAATAGGTGGTAATTCTAAAAATTGAATTCATACTATCGTTGTCTTGCCTTCTTGCCTAAAGGAATGTTTACAGTTCATGTTATCCTGTCCAACACTCCAAAGGCAAGTTTGGGCCTAAATCAAATCTATTCTTTATGCCCGCTTCGACTCTTTCAGTTACCATAATGAACCAGGGCTAGTAATTTCTGCTGGCTCTTTTTTATTTCTCATCAAGAGAACAGACCGACTTCGCCTGACATGCCAGAGATCACAGAGAGGAAGACAGCAATTTCCTCTATGCCCTCCGCAGCCTCTGAGTTTCCCCCGTTCAGACCTGAACGTTCAAAACTTCGCTAACGAAGCAGTTGTCATCGCTTCCGCTTTGGTGCAGACTAGTAGACCGATCTTTTGATTTCACATAGGAAAAACGATGCTAAAACTGATTGCAAAATTGCTATTCTGCCTTGTTGTCGCGGGGAGTTCCTGCGCTCCAGAACTGGCAATCGCTCAAGAGGGCAAAGGAAAAGTTGCTCAGCCGAATATCATTCTCGTAATGACTGACGACCAAGGCTACGGAGACCTCAGTTGCCATGGACACCCTTTTCTCAAGACGCCGAATCTGGATCGGCTCTATGCACAAAGCACCCGCTTTACCGATTTTCAGGTAAGCCCAACTTGTGCGCCGACACGAGCTGCTTTGATGTCAGGTTTAGCTCCGTTTAAAAACGGGGTTACTCATACGATTTTGGAGCGAGATCGGATGGCGCTTACTTCGACCACGATCGCAGAAGTTCTAAAATCAGCAGGCTACACGACTGGCATTTTTGGCAAGTGGCATTTGGGAGATGAAGACCCCTACCAACCGCACCAACGTGGATTCGATGAAGTGTTTATCCATGGGGCAGGTGGTATCGGCCAAAATTACAAAGGGTCTCAAAGTGATGCTCCCGGAAACAAGTATTTTAACCCCTCTATTAAACACAACGGCACCTTCGTCAAAACCGAAGGTTACTGCACTGACGTTTTCTTCCAACAAGCACTTGGATGGATTAAAGACCAATCTACGAAAACGGATGAAAAGAAACCGTTCTTTGCCTACATTGCCACCAACGCACCGCACAGCCCCTATAACGTTGGCAAGAGTTACTCAAAACCATTTGAAGCTCTATGCTCTAAGAAGAAGGCCGCCAATTTCTACGGGATGATCGTCAACATAGACGAGAACATCGGTTTGTTGATGGAGAAAGTCGACGAATGGGATCTGACCGACAACACACTTCTCATCTTTATGACCGACAACGGAACCGCCCAAGGCTTAGAAATCTATAACGCGGGAATGCGAGGAAAAAAAGGAACGGTAAACGAAGGTGGATGCCGCGTGCCTCTATTCATGCGGCTACCCGGTTTAACCAAGGCCGAGGTCGACGTTGATGTTTTGGCAAGACATTACGATATACTGCCGACCTTGGCAGACATCGCCGGTGCAAAGATTCCCGAGGATTTAAAACTCGATGGTCGCAGTCTGTTACCCTTGGTGAAAAATCCCAAAGCCGAATGGGAAGACCGTTACTTCTTCTTCCACAAGGGACGTTGGGCAAAAG
>CAZDBA010000132.1:0-6748 GCA_964503615.1 uncultured Pirellulaceae bacterium | reverse complement strand
TCCTGATAACTCAAAACACAAAAATTTCGCCGTACGTGACGAAAAATGGCGACTCGTGGGCAACCAGCTTTACGATATTGAGAACGATCCAGGCGAGAATACCGATGTCTCAGCAGAGCACCCCCAAGTCGTAGCGAAAATGCGGGCGGCCTATGATGTGTGGTGGGACGAAGTTCGGCCTATGATGATTAACGAAAACGCTCCCTTGGATGTAGGCAAACCTTTTCTCGATCAGTTTCGAGCTCAAAAAGAAAGCGATGGCATCCCAAAATGGTCTCGCCCCGAACTTTGATATAGGGCGGCACCGTACTTTCAATACAAAACTTTTCACAAATTCAATTCGATGCAAAAAACAATCACAACGAAAACTCGTCGACTTCCACTTCGGCTTACCTTTGCGCCACTGTTTATTCTGCTTTTGCTTTCCGCATCGTCGTTTGCAACAGATATCTATGTTAGCCCTCAAGGCAACGACGAAAATCAAGGAACGGAGGCCAATCCAATCGCCACGTTTGGTCGTGCTGTTGAAATGGCTAGAAGTAAGGCTGGCAAGCAAACGATCACCGTTCATTTTATGGACGGTGTTTACTACCTACCCGAAACGGTCGTTTTCGAAACGTTCGATTCCGGAACTGCAGAGAACCCGATCGTTTACAAGTCGGTAAACGAAGGTGGCGCGGTATTAAGTGGTGGGTCGGAGCTTAAGCTTGAATGGGAACCTTACCAAGATGGAAGTGAAGGAATCTTTCAAGCAAAGACGCCGGCTGGACTGGCGATCGACCAACTGTTTATCAATGGCCAAAACCAACGCATGGCGCGATACCCAAATTATGATCCCAAAAAGAAAGCAAAACCGTATCAGGGTTATGCAGCCGATGCGTTTTCAAAAGCCAAATCAAACGGATGGTCCGACCCGACGGGTGGATTTATCCATGCGATGCACCGTTCAAGATGGGGCGGATATCACTATCGCATTACAGGAAAAAATGCCAAGGGCGTAACTTACGAAGGCGGTTGGCAGAACAACCGAAAGTCCGGAATGCATAAAGAGTTTCGAATGGTGGAGAACATCTTCGAGGAACTGGACGCACCCCACGAATGGTACCACAACACGGAAACGAATACTCTGTATTACAAACCTGAAGCCGATATTGACCTTGCTAAAGCTACCGTCGAAGTCGTTCGCCTGCGGCATCTAGTTGAATTCAAAGGCACTTCGGAAGCGCCGATTGAGTTCATAACGCTTCAAGGATTTACAGTTCGCCATGCGGCTCGTACTTTTATGGACTGCAAAGAGCCAATGGTACGCAGCGATTGGGCGATCTACCGGGGTGGCGCTTTTATGCTGACCGGTACCCATGACGTTTCGATTCTTGATTGTGAATTCGATCAAGTCGGCGGTAACGCGATCTTTGTTAATAACTACAACCGCAGAGCGTTGGTAAAAGGGTGTCACATTCATGACACAGGGGCGAGTGGCGTCTGTTTTGTTGGCGATCCCAACGCCCTGCACAATCCGCTTTTTGAGTATGGAGAGAAAAACGATCTTTCCAAGATCGATCGAACCGTTGGTCCAAAGACACGGAACTTTCCAGCCCAGAGTGCTGTTGAAGATTGTTTAATCACTGGCATTGGACGCGTCGAGCGACAACCGGCTGGGGTTCAGATTGAAATGGCGGCTCGGATTACTGTCCGGGATTGTTCCATTTATGACTGTGCTCGCGCGGGAATCAATATTGGCGATGGCGCATTCGGCGGTCATCTGATCGAGCGGTGTGATGTGTTTGATACCGTTTTGGAAACCCATGACCATGGTTCATTTAATTCATGGGGTCGCGATCGGTTCTGGCGTTCCGATCGGGAAACTTCTCAAGCTGCCATAGATGAAGATCCCAACCTGCCGTTTCTTGACGCGCACGAAACGACCGTCATTTGTAACAGCCGTTGGCGCTGTGACCATGGCTGGGACATCGACCTCGACGATGGCTCAAGCAACTATGACCTCTACAATAATTTGATGCTCAATTCCGGACTCAAACTCCGCGAGGGCTTTCGCCGTCACGCGTGGAACAATGTCGCTCCAATCGGTGCGTTGCATCCTCACGTTTGGTTTAAACGAAGTGGCGATAAAATAAATAGTAATATCTTTTTGCGACCGCATCAGTTTGCCCGTATGAATGGGCTTTACGATGAAGGAGGCACAAGCGTTGATCGCAACCTGTTTTTCTCAAAAGACAAGAGCATTCTGCAGCGCGCTGCTCAACGGGGGTGGGGTGCAAACTCACAGCTGGGTGATCCGATGTACGTTGACCCTGCCAACGGAGACTTTCGCGTAAAAGATGGCTCGCCTGCCTTGGAACTGGGATTCAAGAATTTCCCCATGGATCAATTCGGCGTTAAAAAAGCAAAACTGAAAGCGATTGCCAAGACGCCGGAAATTCCGTCCCTCGAAAACGTAAAGTTTAGTGATCGGGATGCCGGATCAAAGACCGCCGATGGAGGGCCTTTCTGGGAGCTGAAGCACGTGTGGCTGGGGGCGACATTGAGCGACCTCAAAGGACAGGACTTTTCTGCTTACGGAGTTTCAAAAGAAGACGGTGGCGTAGCGTTGTCAGAGGTGCCAAACGGAATCGACCTGAAAGATGGCGACTTGATTCAAGGTGTAAACGGAAACGAAGTGAAGAATATCGATCAGTTGTTCAAGTCTTTGAATGCATTAGATTCGGAACCAATAAAGCTCGCGGTGGTGCGTGATCAGAAAACGATTGAGTTGACGATTCAACCGACCGTTTTTGTGAAGGTGAGAAATCTGGAAAACGATAATATCGCGTTGCAGCCTACAAACTTGGCGATCGAAACAAAACCAAAGACCAATAATGAATCGCCGAGCATATTGGGCGATGCTGAGCTCGATGAGAATTATGGACCTGTGTTTGGTAATGGCATTCGTGGTGGAATGTATCGAACTGATTTGGGAAGTTCTCAACTTGTTTCAGCCGTCAGCAGTTGGTCCCACAGCTACAACGATGGCGCACGGGGCAGCCAGCTGTTGACAATCTATGGCAGTAACGCTGAATCTGATCCCGGCTGGAACCTCAGCAAATTCAAACCGCTTGGTACGATCAAAACCGGCCCTGTCGACCCAAAATTTACCGTAGCTTCATTGCGCGCGACAGATGGCCATTCCTTGGGCACATTTCGATATGTCATTTGGGTGACTTCGCCGATTAACAACTCGGGAGGTGGAGAGAACACCGCGTTTCAAGAGTTGGTCGTTGAAGTGAGGTCCGATGAGGATGCTCCATCGATACCGTTTCGCATGCCTGTCGAGAATGAGAAAAGTAATTAAGGGTTCACTCCGATTGATTTGACCTAAGTCCGCTTGTTCTGAATCAAAGAATGAAACTGATTAAAGGCAAGGCAAATAAATAAGCGGCTAAATTGCAGGTTGGAAATTCCCTTCCGATAACAAGTTCCAGGGGACAGAATGTGACTGGAACCTGCGACGCTAATCGTCTTATCTTCCCAACCTTAACAAACCCGTGTTGACTGGTAGCTCATTGGTGAATTGCCTCACGCGAAACCGAGAAATCAGTTGCGTAACAGGTAAGAAGCTACTTGATCAAAACATCTACACCTTGTTCGCCGGTATCAGGCTCCAGAGCAAATGCTCGAATCTACAAGGAAATAAAATGTTTGCAAACTCCATAAAACTATTGGCTGCTTTTAGTGTAGTGATCGTGATGGGATTAACCGCATCGTCTGCGGAAGCTCAAAGCTATCGTGGATACAGGTTTAGCCCCTCGAGGTCGTATTCCAACTTTGGATCGTTCAGAGGTAACAGCTACGGCAGGTCGCCAGTTTATCGTTCCTCTCGTTCCTCTTTCTCTTCAGGACGGTACTACCGACCAAGCTACGGCTATCGAGGATATGGCGGATCCGGTTTTGGCCGTTCGTCCTTTGGCTACCGCGGCTACTAAGCGAGTAGAAGGTCGATTTTAAAAATTTGGCCAAAAGACAATTCAATTGACTCAAGCAACTTGCAAGTGCTTGAAAAAGGGTGTGCAGGAAAGCTCTACGAAAGTGTAGAGCTTTCCTTTTTTCAAAACTTGAAGTGTACTTTTCCAGAATCGATTCATCTTAGTGGCAAAACGAATTCTGGCGAATCCCACTACAAATGAAATTTAGGGGAGTTAAATTAAAAGGTATGGAGATTGGCGTCTGATTCTACCCACCAAAGCGTTTTAATCGTCTCCGCTTCGTTTGGCGACTCGGACCAAGCATGGTAAAATTTCTTCCATGGAAATTCATCCGCTTTGTCGTTTTCCGTTGATGTGAGCTATACATGACTGATACCGAAGACGACGATCTTGAATTCCCCCCCAGAGAACCAGGGGATGGAACGCTGGGCCTCAATGACAACACGGTGATTGAACCGGATGAGGCATCGGATACTAAAAAACCTTCCGGTACGCTGGGGCTTGGCGACCTCACGATCAACAACGATTCGACTGAGCCTGCAAAGCCGTCCGGTACGCTGGGGCTTGGCGACCTCACGATCAACAACGATTTGGCTGAATTTGCCAGCGCGTCGACCGATGCCATTAGACCACTAGAAGAACGCTTTGCCCTTGGTTCGAAACTAGGCCAAGGAGGAATGGGAGAGGTATTTGCGGCGCATGACAGTACTTTGAATCGCGAAGTTGCTGTGAAGGTACTTTCTGGTAAACGCGGTGTTTCACGTTTTGTACGCGAAGCTCAGGTTACTGCGCAGCTTTCTCATCCCAACGTTGTTCCGGTCTATGGATTGGAGGCAACGGATAATGGCAACCCGGCTCTCACGATGAAGTTGGTTCGTGGAGACACCTTTGCAGAATATATCGCACAGTGCTCATCGGCGTTGGACACGTCCAACTACGACCATGAAAGGCATGGTCAGAGTGCCCGTATCGAAAATTTCTTGCGAGTTTGTGATGCAATTTCTTACAGTCACAGTCGGGGAGTAATTCACCGTGATTTGAAACCTGAAAATTTAATGCTTGGCGCTTACGGTGAAGTTTACGTCATGGATTGGGGGATCGCACGACTGCTGGACGAACCGGAAGAAGCAAACGAAAAATCGGAAGAAGAAACTTTCAAGAATATCGATTCAGCTGACATTACCGCAAGCAGCAGCGATATGAAGACGAGAGTCGGCGCGATCTTGGGCACGCCCAAATATATGGCCCCCGAGCAGTTATTTGGAATAGACGTGGGCCCGAAGAGTGACCAGTTTGCACTTGGTATGGTCTTGTTTGAGATGCTTACCTTTATCCCACCGCGTGAAATAAACAGCAAGACTGAGTTGCGCGACAAAGTGAAGTCAGGTGCTCGGCTTTCATTCTCCGAAGTAAAAAAGAGTCAACCAGTTCCGGTTGCATTACAAGCGATTGTAAATCGGGCGACGTCCAAAGACCCAGCAGATCGCTATCCTGGCGTTCAGGAACTTTCTGACGACCTGCGACGTTATGTTCATGGGGAAGAAGTCCAGGCAAGGCCCGACAATCTGATTCGCGCGTCTTGGCGTCGAGTGCAACGCCATCCGGTAGCTGCGATGACTGTGCTACTGATTGCCCTTTCGATGGCTGCGGCTATTTCAGTTTTTAGTTTGTATCGTGGCCTCGAAGCAGAACGTGTTGCATCGCTTCGAGGCAAAACACTTTCCAATCTGGTTGCCACGGTTAACGAGCGAGTCAATGAGTTCGACACACTCCTTTTTCAAATAGAACGCCTGGTGGAAGGAATTGCGACATCCTGTCGTGAACAACTTGCGCACGCACAACCCCAACCCTATCAGATTTACCAGCCTGAGGACTTGAAAGGCGATAATCCTCCCGCAGATCTAATCGAATTACAACGTTATCAACAACAAGTGAGCTTTGAACATTTTGTCGTTGTACTGGAACCAGGAATTGAGCTGGAAGCTATCCAAAGTGAATTGTTTCAATTAAGTGGACAAAGGTATGTACTTCGAGATGCTATGCTTCGCAGTGCGCGTAGGGACGCAAATGAATTAAAAAAAGAGGAGGCAGACAAAATTCTCAGAGAAGGTACACCTGCCCATTATTCTTACCTTGCTCTCGAGAATGGAGCGATGCTGAACTACCCTGCAAATCCGGCGTATCCACCGGGATACAACTTTCGAGAAAGGCCTTGGTATGAATCGGCAGTTTCCAAAAAGCATCGGGCCAATTGGGGGATCATTTATCCTGATGTAACAGGATCGGGTTACTTGATGCCATATAACCGTCGATTCTACGACAGCTCTGGAAAGTTGCTTGGTGTGGCCGGCTTGGATCTTGCGATGGACACGGTCATAGAAGAGATGAATATGCCGGAAGTTGCTGGCGTGAAAGAGGCTTGGTTATTGGATAGCGAGGGGCAAATCGTGCTAAGCTCGACCGAGAAAGGAATCAAAACAGCAGTTGAAATCGGCGACAACAAGAGCAAAGAGCGTAGCGATTTAGGAATTTCTGAAATCGAAGAGCACGCAAAAAAGGGAACGCCTTCCGGTTTCGTAGTGGATGGCCCCGATGTGCTGGTCTTTGCCAGATTCCAAGCGCTGCCTTGGATTTTGGTCGTCCGGATTGATGCCGATTCGCACGGTCTCTAACTCGGCAACTCAGGTAAATTCGTTCAAAGTCAAATGCAAACGTTCAAAGTCAAATGCAAAGAGAGTGACCAATCCGTAAGTTATGTATTTTAAAAC
>CAZDBA010000131.1:0-13573 GCA_964503615.1 uncultured Pirellulaceae bacterium | reverse complement strand
GCAACAAAGGAAAGCTCGCGATCGTTGGTCGCAACCCGGAAGCCATTTGGTTTAACGGCTACGAAGATCGTGTCCTGTTCGACGAAGCGGGCCTATTCCCCAAAAGCGAATCTGAAACAAAGCCTGGGTTTTATTAATTCATGTTCGGCACTTTGGATGCTCAGAAAGTGTATTGTCGATGACAATGCCGGTAGCCACCCTGGCATTCACCGCTAAACAGTAGTTTAGCGTAACTTAACGGAATCCGGGGCCCTTACCTTGGCCTGTCCCCACCGCGTCCATCAGCCACCTTGCCAAAAGCGGTGACCGTGATTTTGCCTTCTCCCTGACAGGATAAGATCGGCACGCGAAAGTGAGGATTTCGGAGCTCAATAGCTGGCCTACGTTGCCCTCCGCACGGACGCTCAACGCAGCATCGTCACCGATACCGCGCCTCCGCTGGAGGCCGAAGTGATTGGCTAAAACTTCTTCGTGAGAAACTTTCATTCTATCCCAAGCCGATTTTATCCCGGCACTCCCTGACCCCTTTGATCCGTTTTTTTTCATTCCTTATCTGCTTTCAGGAGGTGATTCTTTTATGTCAGCAATTGTTTGGGCTATGAGCTCCCATTCTTGTTCGTTGATAGATATTTGTCTATTGTTAACTACAACCAGCCTTGGCATCGTATTTGACACGTAAACTGAAAGCAATGTTGATCCTTCTGCACCCTTAAATATCAAACTGTTGAAATCAGGTTCGTAATAATTCGACGCGGGCTGACTCTCTTTTTGACTGACTGTTTGATTTACAATCGAATAGACCTTAATCGCTTCATTTTTCCCACAGGTAAACGCTTGATTGAATACGCCATCCAATCGAACAATTGTGTCTTTTTCTATTTCCATACTGCTGATTTGAGCGCGTTTGCAAGATGGCAGAGCCATGAAAGAACTACTTGCCAGAATAGCCACTAATATGTGGATCGAGCGTGGACTCAGGAGATTCAAATTCACAATCACATTCCCGGGGTTTTTTACGAGAAAAAGTTCTAGTTTTGTTATTTACACTTGGATACCATCTTTCAGAATCCACATAACGGTTGCCTGAATTGCTGACAGTGCGTTAGCCCAGTACTGGTGGACACCGGCTGAATTTATAATCTGTTTAGCAGGAAGCTATGTCAACCCAAGGAAAGCGGAAGTGTCGTAGACTTATTGCCCCAGGGTTCGTAATCCTTGCTCAACCGATTCGGCCAGCAGGTCAATTTCCGCCTCGTTCATTGCCGTGGACAAAGCTGCCGAGCAGGTGTTGATCATCATAAACCCTTGGTCGTACAGAAACTGTACCAGCTGTTTGATCTTGGTGACTTCCTGGGCATCTTGAAAGGTACTCCGATATTCGGTTGGCGCGGTTTCTCGCAAGTGAAGCCGAAACATCGAGCCAGCCCCCGTGACGCTGGCGACGACTTTTGCGTTGGTGATGGCCGAATTAATCTGTTGCCGCGCGTATTCGCCCAGCTCATTCAGGCGCATGACTGCGGCCTGATCAAAATCCTGCATTGCGGCCAAGCCAGCCGTCATTGTAATTGGGTTAGCCGAAAAGGTACCTGAATGCGGCAGTGGCAGCGTGCTGCCTGATGGGTCCATGGCGGACATGAATTCGTCTTTTCCAGCCAAAGCGCCCACTGGGAATCCGCCGCCGATAATTTTGCCCATCGCTGTCAAATCAGCCGATTCGTCAAACCATTCCGCGGCTCCGCCATAGCTCATTCGAAACGTAATGACTTCATCGAAGATCAATAGCTTTTTGTTTTCCGTTGTCCACTTTCGCAGCGCCCGAATGAAATCCATTTGTGCGGGCATCAATCCGACTCGATGCGGTAACAAATCAAGTAACACGCAGGCAAGTTCATCTTTGTTAGCATCCAGCAACGCGAGCGTACGCGGGATATCATTGAACGGAAAAATGACAACATCGTTCAATGCTCCTGTCGGCGTGCCCATCGCGACAGGCACTGGGCTGGGCTGATCGCGGTCGCCCCAATTTTCCGGGCGTGCTGTCTGGCTTACTTCCGCGTAATCGTAGGTACCATGGTAGGCGCCTTCTGTTTTGGCGATTTTTGGACAGCCCGTGATCGCCCGAGCCAGTTTTATCCCTGACATAACCGCTTCGGTGCCGCTATTCATGAATCGAACTTTATCGAACGACGGGTTGCGACTGCACAGGTGCTGAGCAAATCGCAATTCGGCTTCGGTGGCCATCGTAAAAGCGGTTCCGTTTTGCAATTGAGCTGAAACAGCCGCTATCGTTGCCGCGTGGGCATGACCGTGGATAAGCGAACACATATTGTTGGCAAAATCGATTCGCTCACGTCCGTCAACGTCGGTAACTCGACAACCTTTGCCACTGGCCGCGTAGTCAGGGTTGGGACGGCGGAAGATTGTGTTCCTACTGATCCCTCCAGGAAGCACCTGACAGGCTTGCCGATAAAGTTCCTGACTGTTGGTTTTGGTCATGGGACACTGCTATTGTTTTCGATTCGAACTACGAATACCTGTAATCTTATTGGAAACCCGACGCGTTAGCGAGGAAAAGTCGAACCTTGCGCGTAGGTCTAGGCTGTGCCTGACATGACCGGCGAAAATGATTGCCGAAGGGATATTCCCTTAGGCTACGGTTCCTTTCCAACAAAAATCCCCTAATGACCATGCTCTGTAAAGATCTCGTTCTCAGGATCTCCGCCCGATTTGATGTAAGCGATCAAGTCAAGGATTTCTTCTTTTGATAGATTGTCGACCAGTCCTTCAGGCATCGGGCTTAGCTCGGAACGCTTGCTCTCCTCAATCGAATCTCGGTCAATTTCGGTCACACTATCTTTTAACAATGGATCGACAACGACTCGAATCACATTTTCGTCCTCTTCAGTAATCATACCTACGACAGTATCTCCGGTTTCCAAAAGGAACTTTGTCGACTCATAGTTCTCGTCAATCGCTTCGGAGGGCAGTAAAATACTGCGCAGAATATGCTCAGGTGTTCGACGCTCCTCGACCAGCTTGCTCAGATCGGGACCAAAGTTCTGGCCTTGTCCGTTGAACTGATGGCAACCAATACAGTTGGCTGATGTAAACGCCGCGCGACCAACCATGTAGTTTCGGTCTCGCAAGTTTTTGATGTCATCGACAAACTCTTCGAACTTTTTGGGCTCGCCCTTGGGCTTAGCCAACAATTCATCTTTGATCGGCAAATCGAGGCTAGCCAAATACGCTTGAGGATTCGCTTTGTAACTTTCAAAGTCCGGCACTACATACAAAGCTCCGAACATGCGCCTCCAGTGTCCGGGGTAGGTGCAAACGTACGGATAGACTCCTGGTTCTTTGGGAACGTCAAAACTGATCGCTTGAGATTCGCCCGGTTTGAGCAGTTTACTACCGACCAGAATTTCGCCCGAAGTCGGCACGAAACCTCGCGCCTCTGCATCGGCATCACGAGCTGTCGTCTCACCCAACACGCCGACCGTCTCCAACGAACCCGGTGTCGCAATGGCGAAGTTATGAGGCATGCTGTCCGTGTTGGAAAACCGAAACTCGACCGGTTTACCAGCCTGTACAACAATCATGGGCTTGTCGTAAATCATGCGGTGCGAAACGGTGCCCAAGGCGATTACTCGAATGTCGAGGTTCTCTAGCCGCTTTTTAATCGCTGCCGATTCCTCAGCGGAAAGCGTCTGCCCAAGTTTATCTGCCAAGCTCATTGCGGTCGTCGCCGATGGGCTCGTTCTAAGTCGTGCAGGCATCTCGGAGAGGTAACCGATCACCTTGTCGACAAGCGGCTTGACCTCTTTCGAATCGTAGGCTGTGGCCGGCAACGTGTTGAGAGCATCAATCGCCGCCTTCTGATTGCGACCGGCAGCGATCGAAGCGACCCACCTGTTGAACTTGTCCTTTTCATTACCTTGAATCGACGCCATCGCTTGAATAGCCAAATCGTGAATCGACTCGCCAGCGGGCAGTATCAATTGTTCACCCGCGATTCTCTGATGCGCAAGCTTTTGCCCACGCCAGTTGACTTCCAACAGAGCTTTTCCTTTGGTTTGGGTGTAAACCAATCGAATTGAGTGGGACCCCTGCGCCAAATCAATTTGCTTGCTTCGCTCTGTCCTTTTTCTCCTTGCTTTGTTCGTAACGACCAATTTGTCATCGATAAACAATTTGGCGATACCGTTAGAACGAAGATAGAACCGATGTTTTCCGCCGTTGGCTACAATCAATGAACCCGTAAAGGTATTGGTGAAATTCTCTGCATCACCGCCCGGCGGAATTGTGATTTCGAATTTAGACACGACTTTCGTAAAGCGTGATTTTGCGGTTGGAGAAGCGTAAGCGACTTCGATGCCTTGTTGTTGATCTAACGATTCCGGCTCCATTCCGTTTGGCAAGTCGGTCACCAGCGATGTCATCGAAGAGTACAACTGCTTCTGGACAGCTTCGTTCATCTGCGGAACAGCGGTCAGAAAATCTCGCAACTGTGGTTTGGATTGGCAAGCGCTCAAGAACACCTCTTTTGTGTCTGCTGCCGAAGCCCAACCGACGTAGCCAATCGAACGATCTACCTGACTGGATCCATTAATCGCGAGATCTTTGACTTTCTCGACGACCGGTTTTAACTCAGCCGGAGGCATCTTGGCCAATAGTCCTCCTAATTTGGCGACGTTACTTGCGTCCTTTTTTGTTTCCAAGTCGATCGCAGCCAACAAAACTTCAGCAGCAGGTCTTCCGGTCTTACTCGCCAACCCTTTCAACGCCTGTTGCAACTGATAATCGTTCGCATCAACTTGAGTCAGCATCGCGCGGTGCACATCTTCTGCCTCGCCCAGTTTTTCGAGGTCGGCCGGAGCTCCCGTTTGAATCAAATAATCTCGAGCCGAAGCCGGTAAAGGAGTCCCATCAGCGAGCGAGCGGCGAACCAGTTTCTTTACATCGATCTGTTTTTCTGCGTACGCCAAAACGACCGACATTTCATCGTCCAATCGCCTGGCACTTGCTTCAAAGATCACTTCGGCAACGGCCATCTCGTCGATCGGAATAAAATCAACTGCGGCCTTTACCGCCTCGGCGCGGACCAAAGCGGAATCGTCCTTGGCCGCCTTTGACAACGTCGCTTGCCAGTTCGAAACTTTACCTGCCCAATGACCAAGTGAGCGAATGGCCGCAGCTCGAACGCGCGGTTCATCCGCCAAAAAGACTCTCTCGACCAGCGGCATGTTGGGGATCCGATGCTCTTCAAAAGTCCACAGCGATTCCAACAACGCTTGGGCTTCGTCTCGTTCTTTTGGCGCATTCTTCGGGTTCAGACTGGCAGTAAACTCCTTGAGTGCCGCAACAACCTCGTCGGTCGGTCGACCACTCAGTTCCAAACGAGCGCGGTAACGCGTTGAGTTCTCTCTGGAGAAAAAGTTCTGCACGACTTCGGCAATCGGCTTCCCTTTCATCTTCGGAGGTTTCACCAAAGGCCGTCCTTCGTATGTCATTCGGTAGATACGACCGTGCTGCGCGTCCCGGTTGGGATCACGCATGTTGTGTTGCATGTGACCGATCAAAGTGTTGTGCCAATCGGCGATGTACAATGCGCCGTCGCCACCTACCTCCAGATCGCTGGGACGAAAGTTCGGATCGTCTGAAAAAACCAGCGGGTCCGTTTCCTCGCCAGAGATATCGGCTCCGTCGTACGACGTTTTTAGCTGCAAGACTCCCAGAAAACCGATCGCGTTACTGATCAGAAAGTTTCCATCCATCTCTTCAGGAAAATGGCTGCTGGAGAGGATTCCGTTGGAGGGAACCGGGCGCACCCGTTGCTGGAACCATCGTTTGTTTGACTCACCCTTACCAATATTGATATAGCAACCGGACCCGCCCGTTCCATCGTTTGCAAACTGATACCCCCAACGGTCAAACGAGTCGCCATGCGGATTGGGGCCGATCGGAAAATGGAACTCGACCTCGTAGGTTCGCGGATTGAATCGATACACACCTGTCTGGCCACTACGTAAAGTCTGCGTGGGCGTTTCAAAGTTGGCGACGTTAAAAACACCGCGCGAAAAGTAAAGCCAACCGTCTGGTCCGATTACCATCGCGTTGGCAGAATGATGTGAATCGGCTGAGGAAATCCCTTGCAACACGCGCAGCTTGAAATCGGCTTTATCATCCCCATCGGTGTCTTTTAAAAACCAAAGTTCAGGCGGCGCGGCGACCAAAACTCCGCCACCCCAAAGTTCGAATCCGGTAATGCTGTTCAGTTCGTCCGCAAAGACTTTGCATTCGTCCGCTTTGCCGTCTCCGTCCTCATCCGGAAAAATCAAAATCGCATCTTTTCGCGGTTTGGTCGGATTCCAGTGTGGATACGATTCCCAAACACTGACCCACAACCGGCTATCGGTATCAAACGACATCTGCACCGGATTGATCAAGCGGGGAAACTGTTCCTCGGAAGCGAACAGATTTACTTTAGTGCCTGAGTAGAGCGTCATTTTGTCGATCGCTTCTTCGCCACCCAAATACGGAAACGCCCCATTCTCCAAAGGCCCGACCTTGTTTGGCTTGACCACCAATTCTTCGGGAAGGTTGTCATCCTGGACGGTGTAGGCTTCGCCCCGCGCTGTCGCCCAAACTTTTTTGTCTCGGTTAGCCGTCATCACGTCAAAGATCTCCATCTCCCGCTTCATAACGTCAGCGTTAGATTGACCAAACCATTCCAGTTTGCTCCGACCTCCAAATACGTTGTAACCATCTACGACTCGGTATCGTGAAAACCAGTAGTAGTTTTTGTCCAGAACCGATTGACGCAACTCTGCAATCGCGTCGTCCGCTGGAGCCGTTCGGCCAGGAAACATCAGTGGAATCAACTGCTGCGCCAGTGTTTTATTTCCGGCATCCAACAGGTGGACTCCGTTCATCGTCAAAGGTTCTTTGGTGGTTTGGTAAAGTCGCCCCGACAGATTGAACAGGTCGAAGCAGGGAACCTCTTTCTCCTTGCAAACTTCTTGCATCGCCGCAGAGTAGGCTTGCAAGTTGGCGTTGTTCTCCGCGCCGTCCGGGAGATGCGGGCTTTTCAAATTTTCATGGCCGATCGGCGTGAAGAAAACCAAGCGGGGCGGGGATTCATCGTTGTACTTTTGGCGGCGCATCGAATCGATCTGCGATCTGAGATCTTTGCGAAAACGATCCAGGTTCTGCGGGCCATTCAACGCTTCGTTGTATCCAAAGAATGCAAAGACGACATCTGCTTTGCACTTGCTCAACCACTGGTCGGCGGAACCAAACTCAGCAGAGCGGGGACGGGTAGTCAGTTCGTCACCAGAAAAACCGAGATTGCGAAACGTCAAATTATGTTCGGGCAACGTGGCATGAATGTATGTCTCCAACCACCCGTGGTGTTGCATACGGTCAGCCAGAGTGTTGCCGATATAACAGACGGTATCGCCAGAATTGAGTTCGACTTTTTGCGCCATGACAGCGGAAGAAAATCCACTCATCGCGATTGCAAAAAGCACCAGTCTCAGAATTGTCATTCGTTTCCTGCTTCAGAAATCGGGCTTTGCGAACAGTGCAAAGCTCAAAAGTTTTTTTGAGTAAAGATCTTGCTTTGAATCTAGTGGTCTATCCGAGTTGAATAGTTCGTAGTACCGCCTGCAGGCGGAATTCCGGCTAAAGTTGGTACTACAAAGCCGATACTACAAACCGGCCAACTAGATTGGACGGACAACTAGTCTAAAGAATCTAGTTCAAATCAACTACCGCGTAAACCGAAACTGCAAAGGACCAATCCCGCTTCGACAACAATTCAGAAACTAAATTCGAGCGAATGGATTTTTTCAACACTCTGAATTCACTCGCAAGGAAAACGTTCTTTTCGAGTTTCGGTTGGTGAAGCATTAACGCGATTTTGATTTCCCTGGCTTGCGATTGCCGTTGGATTTCGACTTCAGTTTTTTGATCGCGGCGGCTTCTGCGGCTTCGTCAAAATCGGGATTGGTGGTTGCTGGGATTGTGGCGTTGGTTTTAGTCTGCCAGTCTCGAAGCTCTGACTGCATAGTTTGCATTACGGAAAGGTTGTCGGCTGCAACATCGTTTGTCTCAGACAGATCCTGACTCAGATCGTACAGCTCAACGTCGCCTGATTCGAAAAACTGAATCAGTTTCCATTTGCCCTTTCTTATTACACTACATGGGCGGGATCGAAACAGAGGATCACGCTGTTCATCATGAACACGCTGGTACGATTGCAAGTAAGCTGGGAAGTGCCAATACAATGTGCGTGGTTGACCGTCGTGGTTCAAGTCTTCCACTTCACCTTTGAACAATGGAATCAAACTGACGCCATCAACGACTTGGTTTTCTGGCAAAGATGCACCAGCGATCTCACACAACGTCGGATAGATATCGACACCAATGATCGGTTCTTTATTCGTTTGCTCAGGCTGAACAACTCCCGGCCAATTGATGAAAAAGGGAACACGAATTCCGCCTTCGTAGTAGGTTCCTTTGTAACCTTTGAGGGGATCCATGTCGGTTGCTGGACCGTAGCCACCGTTGTCTGAATAGAAAAAGATCACCGTGTCGTCACGAAGCTCGAGCAGCTCCAAAGTCTCAACAATCCTGCCGACTCCATCATCCACCGCTTGGATCATCGTTGCCATCGCGACGTGGTTGTGCAATTCACCCGATTGCTTGGACTCATATTTTTCAACCAGTTCTTTTTTTGCTTGAATCGGCGTATGGACTGCAAACAAAGTCAGGTACAGCATCCACCGTTTGTCTTTATTCGTCTTGATAAATTCACAGGCTTCATTGCAAAGCCGATCTGTAAGAAACTCACCTTGCGGCGATTCCTTCAGACCGGGTGCATTTGGATGAGGAGGGTAATAACCCTTTGGCGGCCCACCACTGTGACTCCCTCCTATATTGACATCAAAGCCGTATGGAACCGGGTCATCACTCAAATGCCACTTACCCATCGTCGCAGTTTCATAGCCAGCTGCCTGCAACTGGTGAGCCCACGTTTTAATGCTGGGATCAAGCGTGCTCACGCCGGGAACATGTTGCAGTCGGCGATGGGCAGAATTCCCTCGCGGCTTTGTTCCCACATTGTAAATTTGATGGCGCGGAGTGTACTGCCCTGAAAGAAGACTAGCCCGCGCCGGCGCACAATTGGCGGCGCAGGAGTAGGCGTCGGTAAAGACCATGCCACCGCGAGCCAGTTTGTCGATATGAGGGGTCTCGTAAAAGTCCGAGCCCATATAGCCGGTGTCTTTCCAGCCAAGATCGTCCAGAAAGATAAACAAGATATTTGGCTGACCATCAGCACCGGACTGCGAAGCTAAAACTTCTGCTGTCCCAAAGCCAAATGCGATGACGACCAAGGCAGCAAACAAACGAGCCCTACCGACCAATGGTGATGACATAGTTATCCTTTTCGGTTTATTCAACCACAAGAATAACATCCCACATCAGAATAAACTGCACCTATTTCAACAAACGGCTCAAAACAGGGAAGCCATCGTTTCGGTCGGGCTTGTCCTATCTTCTGAACCCTTCGCCAAATCCTCTGCCAAAGCTGGCCGGCGCTCCCTGCGAACTGGGCTGGGTTTGGAAACCGGGATTGCCAACAGGCGTTTGTGGGTATTCCGAAAAGCTCTGGTTGGCTGAGCGATATTGAGGTGGGCTCGTTGCGCTACCATTGGGGGCGGGACCATTGTCGGGGCCTGGGCCTGTGCGTCCCTGTTGGAATCCAGGCAAAGTCGCTTGACGGTCGCCTTGGCCTTGTCGATTTTGGTTCGTCGAATTCGACTTTGGCGTTCCGATCAATGCAGAGGCGACTTGGTCGATAGGCTTGTAGGGACTCATGACGTTCAAAGAGTAGGCGGCGATCGAGCGGTTGTAGTCGATTACTGAATCGATAAACGCCTTGTTCGCTTCGTTCCACATCTTAGCCGCCTGTAGCGACTGAGTCATCTGCCCACGGCCTTGAGTCTGGTTCAAAGCAGACTCGCTTGCACGCACCGTGTCCGCTTTTTTTGTTACCAACTCCAACATTTTGGGAAGGCTCACGGCAATGTTGCGAATGTCACTGGATAAAACACGGTTCGCAGAAAAATACTCATAGTGAGTTGTGTAGTTGGTCGTATAGGGAACATCGGACGGCAACGGCAACACAGGCTGAGCTTGTCCGTTTGGGATAAACCTTTGCAGTTGCGATTGGGACTTGGAAAGCTGAATCTCAGCAGCCAACATTTCGTTTTGTGCCGCAGACTTTGCAGTAGCCAACAGAGCATTGTCGATCTGATTGGCTCCGTTGAGTTTTTTCAGTGCTTTAAAGTAGTTTGCACTGCAGTGCAGTTTGCACCAATCGCGATAGGTCGCCCAGTAGTAGCCAACCATCTGGGCTCGATTTTGATTGGAGGTCGACTGCAGCATTTGCTGCATCGAAACAGGTGTACCTGGCAAAGGCTGGGGTGCGAGGTCCAGCGAGTAAGGCTTCAACAAAGCGGTCGCGGCTGAGGTGTTTGGCGGAACCGTTGTTGAACTACTGGCGTTTCTCGCTCGAACCGGATTCGCTTGTGTTCGACGGGTTCCATTGTTGTTGGAACCACCGACTCGATTGTTCTGGTTGGCAACAGGGGGCTGCGCAGCTGAATTTCCAGCTTGGTTGAATCTCTGATTCTGGTTTGGGTTGCGTCCGAAATTTCCAGAGTTAGCTGAGTTGGCTGGGTTTGACAACTGGTTTGCAGGGCTTCCCAACTGACTTGCTTGGTTCGAAAACGGATTGACAGTTGAATTGCCCGAAGCCGGTTGCTCGGTGTCGATCACTTCTCGGCTAACAGGTTGTTTGCGGATCGGTTGACCGGGTGCACCTAGCCCAGAGTTTTGCTGTGCTGTTTGTAACTGTCGTTGTGGCTGTTGCTGGCTAGTTCCTCCATTGACTTGTCCGCCCGCGCCTGGCTGATCGCCGAATCCTTGAGTGCCTGCTGGTCCCGGCCCGCGCCTGCCTCCTTGTCTTTGGCCTCCTTGTCTTTGGCCTCCTCCGGGTGGGCTTCGAAATTCACTGCGGCCCCCTTGCTGGAAACCACCAGCTGGTCGTTGTTGGAATCCACGGCCAGGTTGTTGAACTCCGCCACCAGATGATTGCTGAAACCCACCGCCCGATTGCTGGGTGGTTAACGTCCCACTGGGACTGGTTTCGAATGGAACTGTTCCAATCGGCTGAGTACCCATGGCGATCGGTTCATCTGAATCCTGTACTGGCTCAGTGGCTGAGGCTTGGCGAATCATACCGTCTTCGTGGGGCAAGCGATCAGAAAAATTGAACGCTTCGGCTGATACTTGAGGCGCCGAATCAGCAGTACTTTGGGCCTGAAATTCCATCGAGTTATTAGTCGTGTTGAAGTCACGGACTGGCTGGGCCGGTTGACCCACTGGAGGAAAGTCTCTTGGACTACCCGCAAACACTTGCGGGTTGGTCTCAGGAGCACCTCGCCCGACCTGAAGAATCGACCTTTGCTCCCCATCCCCGCGAACTGGTGGGCGATCGGAGTTAACAGGAAACGTGGAACGCAAATCGTTGAACTGAATCGGTGGAACGCGGCTTTCCGATCCCGCAGAAACACCTGGCTGTTGCGGCGCTCGAAATGCCGGGCTAGATGATCCATTGAACGGATCGCCTTGGCCGAACGTGGTGGTTGGCAGAGTGCAAAACAGCAAGGCTGCCGCAAGAATTGTAAAGTAGATACGTGTGTTTAGCTGAAAATTCGCAAAAGATCGCATTTTGGTCCCTATTCCATGGGTTGGTTTTGTACGCAAAATCCTGTCGCGCAGATCGTTAATTTGTTTTGTTTGCAAATTTGCGTCAATGCTGATCAGACTCTTCTCAAAATTCTCAAAAGTGCCAGCATCAAACCGGTTCGCCGATTGGCAGAATCTTTCTACAATACCTGCCTTTGATTGCTATCTCCTTCCCCTTTCAATGAATTAAAGCATGGCTGCATCTGGATCTAAAACGGCTGTTTTTGCTGCGATTGTTGGCAACACTCTGGTGATGATTGCCAAATTTACTGCTTTCGTTTTCACCGGTGCCAGCTCGATGCTGTCCGAAGGCATTCACACGCTGGCTGATGTACTGAATCAGATTCTCCTGATGATTGGAATCGTCCGCTCTGACAAAAGACCGGACGAAGATCACGCCTATGGCTATATGGCCGAGCGGTATATCTGGGCGTTGATTTCTGCGGTCGGTATTTTCTTCCTGGGCTGTGGCGTGACGATGTATCACGGCATCGAATCACTAATCCATCAATTGCAACACCATGGCGAGGATGCTCACAAGATGGAGCATCTCAACTGGGCGGTCGGTGTTTTGATTTTTTCATTGATCCTGGAAGGGTATGTGCTTTGGATCGCGGTAAAAAGTGCCAGGGCCCAAGCGGCCGGCAAGCCGCTGATGAAATTCCTGCTGAACGACGCCGACCCGGCCGTAGTCGCTGTCGTTCTCGAAGACACCGCAGCTTGCTTGGGTGTCATCATCGCGATGGTTGCGATCATTGCCTATCAAATCACGGGCAACCCATTTATCGATCCGATTGCGTCGATCATGATCGGTCTATTGCTGGGCGGTGTAGCGATATGGTTGGTGTGGCGAAACAGCAGCCTTTTGATCGGAACAAGTGTTCCCGTTCACATTCGAGAACAGGTCGAAAAGATCATTCATGAAAATCCAGCGGTTGAAGAGATCGTTGATATGAAGACGCGAATCATGGACACCGAAACGTATCGCATTAAGGCGGATCTTCGCTTTGATGGCGAGGTTCTAGCGGAAAAGCTTGCTGCTGGTCTTCCTGCCGCCTACGAAAAAATCGAAACGTTTGATCACTTTAAATCGTTCGCCAAAGAGTTCGCTGACGATGTTGTGGAGTTACTGGCCGACGAAATCGACTCGATCGAGAAAAAGATTCAGGCTCAAGTCCCACAAGCAAGGCACATGGACTTCGAAGCGGACTAAATCGCCGTTTACAGTTCTCAACCCGAGTGTTTCGCATTCGGGTATTTTTTTGCACTAACTGCGCAAACTGCGTTAGCGGTAAGGGACAGAGACCTTCACCCGTCTCTTACCCCCTCGAAAACTTGAACCCGTCGCTGCAACCAGATACGATTGAGGTGCGAAGGGGTTGGGCAAATCAATAGATCACCGCTCCGTCTTCGCGTGGTCGGTGTTCTTCTTGGTAAGGCGTTCTAATGTTGCAGACGAAAATTCTCTTTTGCTGTACCCTTGTCTTTCTGGCGCCACTTAATTTTGTTCTGCCAGAACTCTCTGGGGCTTCCTTTAGTGCTGCATGCGTTGGCGAAAACTTTACGCACGCAGCTTCTGATCCAGACCCGGTAACTTTGAAGTTGCTGGTCGATATGTGGGACAAGAATACTGAGAACCGTGAAGGCTCTGAGGCGTTGTTCGAAAGGCAACTCTCACCTTCTGAACAAGTGCTGATGGCCTACACGCTCAACCGCATGAAACACAACCGTTACCGAGACGCGCGCGGGCCAGCGG
>CAZDBA010000130.1:0-13590 GCA_964503615.1 uncultured Pirellulaceae bacterium | reverse complement strand
TTCTCCACAACCACTGCGCCCACTCGGTAGGTCAATTGTAATTGCTGAACGGAACGAATCAAGCAAGGCAAAATTTGCTTATGAATGTTGGAGGTTTCATTCGTAGAGTCATTTCGAAATTTAAAACAGAATAGTCCGTCACCGGCCGAAATCGTTTTTTGGCTGAGCAACTCTAGAACTGTGTGGCACTGTCTTTCGACCTGCACGCAATGACACTTTTATCAAACTCTGAAATATTGCTTCGACACAAACCTCCAACGAAGCTTTCTATGTGTTCCAAAATTTCGTTAGGCGTTTGAGCACTCTAGCCCCGCGTAGTTGGAATGTTGGATCTTTACCAAGTTCGCCTGAACTCTGGCGAGCCCCGTAACGTGTTGCGGATTACTACTTCTAACCAAAGAGGTTATCTGGATCGACGGGCTCGGTTGGTTGATCCGCGGGCGCATCGCCTTTTTGAGGATTGCCCGGAGCCTGCTTGCCTCCAACAAGCTTGTTCAAAACCTGGGCGGTCTCTCGCAACGTGGCAGCCAGTTTGTCAGCGATCGCCTCTGTTGGCTCGTCACCTCCACTGTTCTCAATAAAACCACCATCACCACCACCAAACTCATTATCCTGAGCCTGATCGGCCAGATCGACCAAACCTTCATCAATATTCGTCATCATCTCATTGAGAGTCCGTTGAGCAGAGATTGCAATCGTTTTCTTTTCGCCAGTCGCTGGTTGACTGATCTCTTCTAAGACTTCGTTTACCGTAGTTCCGATCGCCTTGGCTTTTCGTCGAATTTGATTCAGTTGGTAGTTGGCAAGTTCAACCCCGGCAACATTACCCAACTGACGTCCGCCCATACCGTCATTGAACCGCCCTCCACCAACATTTCCAAGCAGGTTGACGTCTCCGTAAAGCAAATTGATCGCAACCAACTCGCTTAACGCGTCGACCACTCCTGTGGCATCGCTACTCATTTGTTCGGCTGTAAAAGTTGTGATCGCCACAACAGCGCTATCTGCGTCGGCGGGTGCAAGTTGCCTACCCTTTAAAGCAGTGGTGGCATCCAGTCGAACCCAGGTTTTCTCGTTTGAGTCACCCACGATTGCGATCAAGTCTTTAGTGCGAGCAGGGTTCTTCAAATAGCCCAACGTTTGAATCGCTCGGCGGCGCAACCAGTAATTGACTTCTGGCTTCCAATCCTCTTGACCACTCACTTTGTTGCCAATGATATCCACAGCCACCTGTTCGATTCTGGATTTCTGCGCCGCTTCCATTCGAGACACTGGTTGAAGACCATCAAACAGAGCGTTGCGATGAAGACCTGTCATCGCTCCAACTTTAAGAAACTCAGGCGACTCGGGCGAGTTCATTGTTTCCAACAGAAAGCTCAATACCGAACCTGAAACTTGGGGGAAAGTGGAACGATCAGGTTCGACTCCGTTGATCAAACCGGCAAGCAACACTGCGTTCAGTCGAACGGCCGGATGGTAGTTCCCTTGGCTGATCGTTTCTACTTTCGGCAAGATGATCGTTTCGATGATGAAATTTCGGTTGGCACCAGTGACTTTTGCGGAAAGGTATGTACTCACAAACTCGGCTCGTTGCATGCCCAAATTGGCAAGCGTATCGTTGTCGGTCTGAGTCATCTTGGGGAAAACGTATGAGTCCATAAAGGTTTGAACAGCCGCCTGGTCTAACGTTTCCTTACCTTGAAGTCCATTTTCAGCTTTCTTCTCGCTGGCTTTAAGTAATCTATCAACGTTGGCTTTTTGCTTTTTCAAGGCACGAATCTTCGCTCTTTCCTCAGAAGTTGATCCTGCTTCGTCTGGAACGTCCGGCGCGATATACTCTTCTGCAATTGGGTCAACGTCGTATGACCTAGTCTCCGACTGACCAGCGACTTGATCGGCCAGTAGTGCCAACACGAAAATTACCAGCCCCGTTGTAATCCAGAGAGAAAGTCGAGATTGTTGAAACGTTGTCTTTGCGAACATAAATGGTCCCGTGTTCCTTGAGCTTGCCATCAAGCCGTTATGCCTTGTCTAATTCGAGCACTCTAGAAAAGTAACGCACTTTAACTACTTGGGTGCTCAATCGCCCTTGCTGCGAGTGAAGTAAGTCGCCGATGCCCAGATATTGCCCCGCCCAGACCTCTTTGCTCCGGTATCGGATACTGAAACTTACTACATTAGGATACTCATTATGCCCCGTGACTGTCAATTTTTCCCATCTGTGCAGTCCATTTTACAGTTCCGGTTTTGCGGGCTTATTGCCAGCAATGTACTACTGGCTGCCCGCCAAATCGGCTTTGTCTGAAAAACCGGTTTGAACGTATACTTTGGGCTCTCTAAAAATCGCAACACGCTCGATCTCAAGCCCAACAGCGGAAAACCATGATTATTGAAAATCTATTTTCGAAAACCCGACAATTGGTACTCGTTGGGTGTTTGTATCTCGCAGGTTGGGGGCTACTGCCTTCCGTTGGAATCGCTCAAGAAGAGGGCCCCCTGACCGATTTAAAAACGGAGATGGACGTTCAAGATATTTTGAATCTACAAAGCGAAGTGGGCGGTTCGATCCTGGGTGGACTGGATCCAGGTCCCGATGGCGAGAAACTCAAAGCAGAAATGACGGCAGAGTTTGAAAGGGAGCTAAGGCGACTTGTGCAAGAATCTAATTCACGCAAACACGCCAACCGAGCTGAGCTCGCAGAAATTCCGCGCGGACACAAAATCATCTCTGCCAAAATCCGTGATGACGATCTGAGCTCGGGGATTATTCAGCCAGGAAGCCTGGTGGATGTCTTGGTAGAGCAACGCGATTCAAAAGAGACGATTATCAAACGGGCCGAGGTGTATGCAATCGAATCGAAAACTCGGCCCCGTATCATATTCTTGTTGTTGCCTCATTCTGATGCGGAAAAACTATTGGAGTATATCGCAGCAGATTCTACTTTTCATTACGCTTTCGCAGGCGAAAAAAATTGCGAGCCAAGCATAGCGAATGATAGACATGAATCTCAATCCTCTGTCGACAATCTGCATAAGGTAAAAATGCTTCGTTCAGCCGCTCGTCAACTGGAGAATGCGGCTTGGGAACTGGAAGACGCGGAAGCCTACGACTCTGCCGATTCAGTTCGCGAGCAGGCCAACAAACTTCGCGAACAAGCCAGAGAATTCAAAGCATCTGCAGAATAAGGAAATCGCAACTGGAAACCCGACGCGTTAGCGAGGAACCAGCTTGTCTTCGTCCCTGCCTGTTACCATTTAAAGCACTGGCGCGTCTTACCGAAGACCGAAAAAACGATCTTCAAAAGCCACGCAGTGCGAAAGCAACTGACTGGTCACCAACGCTGCCGCCCCATTCGGGACTGGGTAAGTGCAGGTCTAGGCTGACGCCTGGGGCTACGTGCTGTCGCTCCTTCGGAGCTTTGCAGGCTCTGATCTGGCTGCCGCCAAAGAGCCGGATTCGATCTCTTCTCTGTGACCTCCGTTCCTCTGTGTTTAAAATACTACGGAATGACACCATCCCACACTTTTTTTGAATCATCACGGGTAAAAAGCCATCGGCTGGCGTCTCCTCTTTGACAAAGCGATCAAAACCAACCTTTCCGGGCGCCTTTATGGAACCGACGAGTCCCCGAATACAACCTCAGCAACTTTCGGCTTTGCTCAAAGAGCACGGCCGAGGGTTGGAGGCGTATGCGGCTCAGTGGTCCTCAAACCCAGAAGACTGCGTTCAGGAAGCGTTCGTTAAGTTGGCTGCGATATCACCACCTCCAGAAAACTGCGTTGCCTGGCTGTTCAAAGTGACTCGCAATCACGCGATCAGCTCACTGCGATCGAGAAAACGGCGAGCCGAACACGAATCGTTTGCTTCGTGGTTGATCAACCGTCGAACTAAATCACCCGATCCGGCAAGTTTAGTCCCGGCGGCCGAGGAGCAACAACGATTGATCGATTCGCTCAATCGTCTTGGTGAAGACGAACGAGAGATCGTGGTCATGCGAGTTTGGAGCCGACTGACTTGGTTTGAAATCGCCGAATTGATGAAGACCTCATCAAGCACCGCGCAAAGAAATTACACCGCTGCCATTGAAAAAATAAGAACATTATTGGAGTCGTCATGTCTGACAAAGCCAAACTAAACGCCGAGCAAACTCGGGTCGAATCCGCATTGCGAGATTTGGATCTGCGAGATTCGGGAATCGATCACGGCAGTATCATGTACCAAGCCGGGTGGGCCGCTGCGATGGCAGAGTGCAATACGAACCAGCTTGCCTCTCAAAACCAAGCCAACTCAGGCAACCGCAAACTGGCGTCGAGAATCTGGCCTGCGTTGGCAGTTTCCTTCGCTGCGACAACTGCCGCGTGTTTGTTTGTGATCCTGTCACCACAGGACGCTAACACGAAACAAAGTGATACCACGCTGGCAGGCACCGCTTCCCAATCGCCTTCAGGCGAGATTGCGGCTTTGGATCCGGAGCCAACGGCCAACCTGTCAACGGAAAACCAGTTGGATGATGTAAACCCACAGCGAATAAAAAGAAGCTCGAGTGGACTAAGAATCCCACCGCTCTTCGGAACTGCTTTGCGCAACTTAGTCGAAAAGCATAACGCCCAGCTTCAAGGCGAACTGGCCAAGACGACCACAAAATATGTTCCTACCTTCTCTGATATCGATTGGGCGATTGAACCGTCAATGCCTTTGACTCCTCGATCGATTAACACGCTTTCCCTTTAACTCAAATTCAAACATTTAGTTCCACCAGACTAACTCTGTCGGAGAGACTCATGAACGGCAAACGATTTAAGACTTCTATTGCGATTTTGGTTTTGCTTTGCAGCATCGGGTTCATTTCAGCAACCCATGCACAAATCAAAACAACCCAAGGGGACTGGGATGACCCAAACAGCCCTTTCGAAACGATCGAAATGACGGTTTCCCCGGCGGCATTGCCCGAACCGATTTTCACGCACCGTTTGACATTGCTGCCCCATCAAACGGTAGCTGGGAATGCGGCGCCCGTTTACATGAATTCATTTGCCGATCGTGGCTTAGTACAACTTTGGGATACGGCATACAAACGGTTCGGTGATGAGCTGCACGAGGAGGATATGCCTCTGGACAAATTACGAGCGGCTTCGAAGATATTTGACGAATATGTCCAGAATCACATCGTAAAAGCTTCACTTCGCCGGGATTGTGATTGGGGCTATGGCGTAGAAGATCTCAAAGGCCTGTCTGTATTGGACCTTGCGCTCAACACCGCCAAGGAAGCTCGTTCCATTTCCAGGGTATTGCGGCTCCAAGCCGAACTTGCAATCCGCGAGTCTCGTTTCGATGAAGCGGTGGATTTGATGCGAATGAACTACCGTTTGGCTGAAAACGTTGGCAAAACAAAACTCTTGGTTTCGAATCTGGTTGGCATTGCGATTGCCGGGATCACCAACGGAAACATGACCGACTTCATCGCAGCTCCCGACTCTCCGAATATGTATTGGGCGCTGGGCGAATTGCCAAAACCGTTCATTGACATGCGAGGCGCTTTTCGAACTGAATGCCAATCGATATTGCGAATGTTTCCAATTTTGGAAAATGTCGAATCGGAAGACCACAGTCCTGACGAGTGGGCGCGGGTCGTGAACAAGTCAGTCTTTGAGTTAACGCAACAAAGCGAGTCCGACTCTTACCTGCTCAAGTTTGCTCCGGTTGCCTATGGGGTTCTCGCTTATAGCGAAGACAAACAGCAATTAATTGCTGAGGGAATGGACAAGGCAACGATCGAAGGGATGCCAGTTGCCAAAGTTCTTTTGGTACGAGCAAATCGCGACTATCGGCGACTCGCCGACCAAGTGGAATCCTTGGCCTATTTACCATTGCCGATCGCGATTAAAAGAAGTCGGCAAGTTGAAGAGGCCTTGGAGATCGCGCAAAGCTCATCAAGACCTGGCTTTGGCACAGTAATGGCCACCATGACGCTTCCTGCCGCCCAACAGATCATACATGCCAGAGCACGAACAGAACGAAACATCGACGTGCTACGCGTCATCGAAGCGTTGCGGGCGCACGCCGCAGTCCATGGAAAGCTACCCAACACTCTTGAAGAAATCGATTTAGTGGAAGTACCAAACAACTCTGCGACTGGCAAACCGTTCATTTATCGACTGGAGGGTGAAACAGCGGTCCTGGACCTGCCTCGCTCCGATGGTCCTGTTTATTCACCACGATACAAGATCACGCTGCGGTAATCAGCAGTTCGCCTGGCAAATTTCCCTTTAGTGTTCTGTCCGAGCTGAGCTGGACCACTAGATAAAACTGGCCTTACTGAGATAAACCTGTCCTTACTGAGAAAACGAATGCCCATCAAATCAAAACTTTTGTTGATTGCCTCGATGATCCTCACCGCTTTGTCGTCCGAAACACAAGCTCAGGAACCGCTTTCCACAATCAAAGCTTTCATTAAAGACGACTGCTTGGCAATCGCCTACATTGATCTCACGTCGGTTGATCTCAACCACTGCATCGATTGGGCGGCAAGCCAGAACCTTTTGGAACCGGAGGTCGTTCCGGAAGTAAAGAAGATGGCCGAACCTGTTCGCGAGGCCCTTCGCAGTGTGACTGACGCTGGGATAGAACACGTTGTTGCGGTGTTCCACCCCTCGGACTTTTTGGTTGCAAATAATGATCTGCAATTGTTCCTTTTGTTTTCGGTTGCAGATGGACATGAACCGGAGCAAGCGTTAGAGACCCTTAAACCAATACTGCCGCGTTTGAACTTGGTCGAATTCCCTATGGAGATATCCAATGGAACGATCTTGGGTGGCTTCGAAAGCCAAATCGAGCGAGCAAAAACGGGGTCCGCCTTGGAAATAACGCGTTTCACCAATGCATGGAAGAAATTCGGTGGTCAGGATGCGGGCGTGATGTTCTTTGGTAACAAAGACGCGCGTCGAGCAATTCGTGAGCTGTTTCCAAAACTGGAATCGCCATTTGAAAACGTTACGGGCAAGCTGATTGCGGATGAAGTCGACTGTTTGGGTATCTCGCTTTCGCTGCCCAAAAAAGTCGAAGAGGTGATTGAGGTCGATGGAAGGCTTGTTGTTCAAACGACCAACGCTCAAGCTGCTGGGGTTGTAAACCAAGCGTTGAAGGAAACGACAAATTTGTTGGCTGACTCAGAGTTTTCCGATCAATGGCCTTCCATCGTGACGAACGCGATCGACCGATTGGAATCAAAAGTTGAATCAAACGACGTAGTGATTGAACTAAAACCCATTCTCAATGGCATCGGAAAATAAACGCTGAAATTTTCCGTGAACCCTTTTGGCGTTGGTTTGTCCCGATATTGAGCTGCCGAATTTTAACAGCTTGATGCGAGGGAAGCTTCTTCCGCATCCTTGCATCCCACATTCAATTCGTTCTAAAAGGGGCACGTCATGCCAAAAAGGAATCGGCGAAAGTCGAAACAGAAACGCCATACCGTTCAACCTCAAGCACAGACCCATCGCGCTGCAGCGCGTCCCGCAAACTGGCTTTAGCCAAAAACTCTCAGGGGCAACCGAAGTCATCCTCGAAGTCAAAGGCGGCGAGGGCGGTAACGACTCAAAACTCTTTGCCCGTGACCTATTCGCCGCGATATCAAAATACGCGCTGCGAAATCGACTCAAGGTCACTGTTCTTTCCGACGAAACCGGGCACGTAATCGCCAAAATCACCGGTGCCAACGTGTGGCGTTTCATGCAATCCCAAATTGGAAAACATTGCGTGCAACGTATACCGCCCACAGAAAATCGTGGACGCAGACACACTTCGTATCTGGCTGTGGCTATTTTGCCTATGATCGATTTGACTTTGGACGCGCTGCCATCGAGCGAAATCAAAGTCAAAACCCAACGGGGACATGGTCCGGGTGGACAGCATCAAAATAAAACAGATTCGGCGGTTCGAATGACCCACGTTCCAACCGGCATCACGGTATTTATCAACGGCCGGGATCAACATTCCAATCGTGCTGAGGCCTTGCGAGTTTTGACCGCCCGAGTTCGTGACTTTGAACAACAGGAAGTGGACGACGAATACCGAAAACTGCGAAAATCGCAATTGGGAAACGTCGGTCGTGGTGACAAGATCCGAACTTACAACTTTATGAATGATCGCGCGGTCGATCATCGTACTGGTGCTAAAGCCAAAGTCCGGCGTGTCATCGAGAAAGGTGAGTTCGAACTGTTGGACTAAACGTACCCCAGAGGTTTTAAAGGCAGATACGCGTGAACCTCAAGGTACTCCGGAAAAAAACGACGGGAATCACACTTTTCACGTTAAATCTCAGTGAATTTTGGTTCTATTCCCTTCGACCAACGGTGCTCTGCCGTCTATTTTTCTCGGATCTCCTGAATGCGCGGTATCTATCCAACGGCTCTGTAGTATCATTTTCTAATCCCGATTCTGAGCCGTGGGTCGCTTTTAAAACGGTTTATAGCGAGACTTTTCTGGTTTTCTGAGCCCGTCCAGTTTTGATTGACAAAACTGAGCGGCATGGATCAAGATAATGAATTGCCCGGCGATTCGGGTTCTTGATTCCCTGATCCTGCTTGAATAAACAGGTTTGCGATTTGCGGGATTGCGCTAAATGGGTACTTGTAAGTTTCTTGTTGAGAAGAGGTCGTATGTCGTCAGACAAAGAGTTTGCGAAAATCCTGATCAAATCAGGCATGGTCAGTAAAGACCAGATTTTAGATGCGAACAATATGGCCCGCAGTGGCAGTACTAAGATTTCCCTTGCCGAAGCGCTCGTTAAGTTAGGCTATGCCACGCCTACCGAAGTCACCTCAACGCTTGCCAAGCTACATCGGTTGGATTTTATCGACCTCGATACGGTTGATATTCCCGATCACGTCATCGAACTGATGCCAGAGCCGGTCGCTCGCGAGAATATCGTTGTTCCAGTTGCCGAAACGGACGCAGGCCTGACGGTAGCGATTAGCGATCCTTCCAACGTCACGATGCTGGACAACCTGAGGTTTATCCTGAACCGAGATGTCCGTCCGGTACTGGCCACGCGGCAAAGCATCAACGAAGCGATCAACCGAAATTATGGTCTGATGGAGGGGGAATCGGCCGACTCGATTTTGCAGGAATTCACCGATACTGCGATCGACTTTACGGTCACCGAAGATGATACCGGTGGTACCGGTAGTGACGAATTGATCGATGAGACCAGCGCTCCCATCGTTCGTCTGGTTCAGCTGATGATTACCGAAGCGGTCCAGTTACGTGCCTCCGATATTCACGTCGAACCGTTTGAGGAGGAAGTCCGCATTCGCTATCGAATTGATGGCGTGCTCCACAAACGAGATACTTTGCCCCGCCGACAGCATTCAGCGGTAATCTCCCGGATCAAGATCCTTTCCAAAATCGACATTGCCGAACGGCGTCGCCCTCAGGATGGCCGGATCAAAGTCACCGTGGGTGAGAAAGAGCTCGATTTGCGGGTCAGTATCATCCCTACCAACCATGGACAGTCTGCCGTCCTCCGATTGCTGGATAAGGACAATATCCGCGTTAGCGTCCGGCAGCTCGGATTCTCTGAAGGGACTTATAAACAGTTTTCCAACCTGATCCGCCGACCCAACGGAATCATTTTGGTGACAGGTCCGACAGGCTCTGGAAAGACGACAACCCTCTATGCGGGACTCAACCAACTCAACCGACCGGATCGTAAGATCATCACGGCCGAAGACCCTGTGGAATACTACCTGCCAGGGATCAATCAAGTGGAAGTGAAACACTCGATCGGATTGGACTTTTCACGGATTATCCGGTCGATGTTGCGGCAGGCCCCCAACATTATCCTAGTTGGTGAGATGCGCGATAAAGAGACCGTTTCGATGGGTATTCAAGCCAGTCTTACTGGACACTTGGTTTTTAGTACTCTACACACGAACGATGCGCCCAGTGCCATTACACGAATTATCGACATGGGAGTACCCGGATATTTGGTCGCCAGCAGCGTTGTGGCGATTATCGCTCAACGGCTAGTGAGGACAAATTGCCCGAAATGCCGAGGTCGCCATACCCCCACAAAAGAGATACTCGAAGAGGTGGGATTAACCGAAGAAGAGATCGCAAATGCCACGTTTATGAAGGGCAAAGGATGCGGTTCCTGCAACCAAACAGGCTATAAAGGGCGGATCGGCATCTACGAACTGATGATGATGGACTCCAAAATTCGGGAACTGGTTTTCGCCAATGCATCGACCAATGTGATCCGTGAATACGCAATGACCAAAGGCGGAATGCGAACCCTTTACCAAGATGGCATCGAAAAGGTTATGGGAGGAATAACAACCTTTGAAGAGGTGTATCGGGTTGCCAAGCGAACAGAACAGGATCGCTAAAACGTCTCAATTGTGAGTTTCATGGCCGAACTGGCCTCTTTTTTCGATAAAACGCAAAGGAAACTTGGACTTGAGAGGGTAGCTTGCAAACAATGCACCAACAAAGGTGCTTGGCCTCTTCTTCCCTTCCGACCATTTTCCTTTCCAAAACACCTAGTTAAAGCGGACTCTCACAGGATTTGAACGATCAAATGAATTGCCGGGCTAATTAAGCCTTGTTTTCTGTGAGTGCCGTATTTGAGAGAACTTCATGGCCGGAACCGTCCTAATTGACAAACTGCTGGAAGCTTGTGTTAAGCAAGGGGCCAGTGATATCCACATTACCGTGGGACAACCTCCCGTTTTTCGTTTGCATGGGCGACTTCGCAAGCTGGAAACCAAGGTGCTTGAGCCGGACGACTGTGTTGCGCTGATGAAGAGTATCTCTCCTGAGCGTTGCCAGCGAGAGTTACAAGAGGTTGGCTCTTCCGACTTTGGATTCGCCTATGGCGAAAAGGCTCGTTTTCGTGTCTCGATTTTCAAGCAGCGTGGCAACATCGCCATGGTTTTGCGACAGATCCCCAACGACATGATGTCGCCAGAATTCTTGGGCATTCCGGAAGTGTTTACCCGATTGGTGATGCGTCCACGTGGTTTGATTCTAGTGACCGGCCCGACCGGTTCCGGAAAGAGTACTACACTCGCGTCCTTGATCAACTTTATTAATGAGCAGGTCGACCACCACATCATTACGATCGAAGATCCGATCGAATTTTATCACTATCACAAAAAATCAACGGTCAACCAGCGTGAGGTAGGCGTCGACGTCCCCAGCTTTTCTGAAGCGATTCGCCGCGCGTTGCGTCAGGATCCCGATGTCATTCTGGTGGGTGAGCTTCGCGATCTGGAAACGATCGAAGCGGCCATTTCGGCAGCGGAAACCGGCCACATCGTTTTTGGAACATTGCACACCAACAGTGCTCAAGGAACTGTTAACCGAATCATCGATGCGTTTCCGGGCAACTTACAGGATCAAATTCGAACCCAGTTGTCCACTGCCTTGATTGGCGTTTTGGCACAGACGCTGTTACCCAGGATCGGTGGCGGGCGTGTTGCCAGTTTCGAATCGTTGGTGGTGACTCCGGGGATTGGAAACTTGATTCGTGAAAACAAGACGTTCCGGATTAACTCTGCAATCCAAACGGGATCCAAGTTCGGAATGATGCTGAATGACGACAGCCTGTTCAAGCTTTGGATTGAGGAGAAAGTCGAAATGGAGGACTGCTTGGGCAAGGCCCACGATCCTGACGGACTTGCCAAACGGATCGCAACCGCGCGTCGGCAAATGCAGGACGATGGCTTGGTGGAATACGACGACGAGGACTTGGAAGAGATAGAAGACGAGTAAGAAACAACGGACAAATGGATCAATACAGTTGGACCAACTCCAGCTCAAAGGAACGGACACCAGTTACCAAAAACGGCAGAGACTTAAACCGAAAACAATCAGCGAAAACGCACAACCACAAGGGACAGTTATAGTATGGCAGCCAGACGTTTAGGACAGATTTTCGTCGATCTCCTTTTCATAACTGATGAACAGCTTGAGATGCTGATCGAGGAACAGAATCAAAACGAAGGCCAGTTGATTGGTAGTATCGCCCAAGAGATGGGACTGATTACCGACGATCAACTGATCGCCGCACTCGGTGAGCAATTTGGATTGCAGACCCAGGATATCGAAGGACTCACACCGCCCGAGGAAGCTCGCGAGTATGTAAACGATTCGATGGCGCAAATGTATCGCGTTATTCCGCTGGCAGTGAACGATGGCGTGGTCACCATGGCAACTTGCGATCCGCAGAACCTTGCGATGCAAGACGAGTTGCGGCGCTTTCTGGGTTGCGACATTCGACTGTTGGTCGCGACGGAAAGCCAAGTCTTGCGTTCGATCGACAAACACTTCAACACAGAAGTGGAAAGTATCACGAGCATCATCGAAGAGTTGAAGACCGATCAGGATCTTCAACAAGCCGCAGAAAAACTGGGTGTCGAAGGCCCGATCAACATCGGTGAGGTCAACGAATTAGTCGATAGCGCGCCGGTTCGCAAACTACTGAACATGGTACTCCTGTTGGCGATCAAAGATCACGCCAGTGATATTCACTTTGAGCCGTTTGAGGAAGAGTTCCGCATCCGTATCAAAGCGGACGGAGTGCTATACGAGATGGTCCCGCCCCCTCGTCACTTGGCGTTTGCGATTACGACTCGTATTAAAGTCATGGCCAATCTGGACATTGCTGAACGACGGATGCCTCAAGACGGCCGCATCGAATTAACCGTCGGTGGTCACCCCGTCGACTTGCGAGTAAGTGTACTGCCAACGATGTTTGGAGAAAGCGTTGTATGCCGAGTCCTGGACCGCTCGGTGGTTTCGCTTGAACTCGCCAATGTTGGCATGAATGAAGAAACAATCACCGCGTTCCGAGAGGTGATGCACAAGCCCAATGGGATCGTCCTGGTAACCGGCCCTACCGGTTCGGGCAAAACCACCACGTTGTACTCAGCTCTCAGCGAGATGAATGTAGTCGAAGACAAATTGATCACCACCGAAGATCCGGTGGAATACGACATCGACGGGATCGTGCAGATTCCGATCGACCACGACAACGATATTACCTTTGCCAAATGTTTGCGGGCAATCCTGCGGCAGGATCCGGACAAGATTCTGGTGGGTGAAATTCGTGACCTGGAAACGGCTCAGATCGCGGTGCAGGCCTCGCTGACTGGCCATGTTGTTTTCAGTACTTTGCACACCAACGATGCACCCAGCACGGTAACTCGCATGAAAGACATGGGAGTGCCAACCTTTTTGATCACCGCCACCGTCGAGGCGATTTTGGCTCAACGTTTAGTACGACGAATTTGTGCGGGTTGTCGCGAAGCGGTCGAACCGACCGAGGATCAAATCCTTGAATTACAACTGGATCCCAAAGACGTAAAAGGAAAATCGTTTTTTCGCGGCGCCGGCTGCAACAGCTGTAACAACACTGGCTACAAAGGTCGTGTTGGGCTGTTCGAGTTGATGATTATGGACGACGAGTTGCGAGAGATGATCATGAACAACGCCCAAACCGATCACTTGCGTGATCGGGCCAAGGAAAAGGGAATGACTCTGTTGCGAGACGTCGGCCTGCAATTCCTTTTCGATGGAACAACGAC
>CAZDBA010000129.1:0-13653 GCA_964503615.1 uncultured Pirellulaceae bacterium | reverse complement strand
AATAGGCAGTAAAGAAGCACTCGGATTGATTCATCAGATTCGCGATCAGGCAGAGAGCAAGTCGGTTATTAAGGCCATTAACAGAGCACTTGAATAACTGGCTTTCGGCCGCTACAGCCGTCGACGCTGCGTTATACCATTGGCGACGGTCAGAGTGAACGAAGGACTTCTATGCATCGCTGCCCGTTTAAAACTCTTGCTTTAGCAACAAACCCTTGCCCGATTTGCCGTTGAGTGTTTCAGCTACGAATGGTTGGGTGGCAAGGTGTTTAGGCGGAAACCAAACCTGAGCTGGGCAGAATTGCCCAACTCAGTGTTGGCATGCGAAACTCTTAGCCCTCGTTCTGAACTCGAACTGGATCGGGGCGTTTTTCACCCGTTAAAGGTCGGGCCCATTCGACTTCGATTTTGTCAAATTCAGCATGAGTTTCAAAGTCACTGAATACATCAAGCACGTCTTGGTCCATGTGGACTGTGTTTGAGTTGTCGATGACGATCTTGTCACCCGATTCAAGCTCTTGAAGTGCGGACTGAATTTTTGCTTTATTGATAAAGAACACTCTTTCCGCCAACATCATCTTGTGGACTTTCTTGCCATTGGCCTCTGACTCACTCATCCAGAACGACTTGAAATAGCTGCTACTCAAGATGAAGCAGAGTGATGCGACCAAGCCAATACCGATACCAATCAACAAATCAGTAGCGAGAATGGCAACGATGGTAATGATGAAAGGCAAAAATTGAGTCCAACCTTGGCTGTACATCGTTTTAAACTTTGATGGATGAGCCAGTTTGTAGCCAACGACGAAAAGAATCGCGGCCAAACTTGCCAGTGGAATGAGATTCAGGATAAAAGGAATCAAAATCACACACCCGATCAGGAAAATACCATGGACGAACGCTGCGAATCGGGATTGGGCTCCCGATTGAATGTTGGTCGAACTCCGAACGATCACCTGCGTGACGGGCAATCCACCAATCATCCCGGAAACAACGTTCCCGATACCTTGAGCCCGCAACTCCTGATTCAAATCGGTCTGACGTCGCTGTGGATCAAGCTTGTCAGTCGCCTCGGCACAAAGTAATGATTCAAGACTGGCAACGATCGCAAGCGTCAGAGCGGTGATGAAAATCATGGTTCCCGCGCGGAGTGGAGAAATCGAAGCTTCAGCTTTGTCCGTTTTGATAATCTCACTGATTCCGACGAGAGATTTTTTCATCCCATCAACGATCTCGCGGTCGGAGACCTTTTCAACAGCCGATTCTAGTTCTTTGAGTTTCGCTCCGGTTGAATCGACAGCAGTTCCAGATGAGGCTAACGACTCTTGCAAACCAACAATCGCCGGCTTAAGACTGGACGCAATTGATTCGTCAGTCAGTTTGTCCAGCTTTTTGCCAAACTCCTTCAGTTTCGTAGTTGCATCTTCGATTGCAGCCGCAGCATCGGTGGCGCCACCTCCGCCATGTGAACCATGACCGATCTGCATTTCGCCCGATTTAATTTTGGAAGGTTCGAAGTGAGGTAAGAAAAACTTGAAGCCAGCGATTTCCGTCTGATCATCTTCTGCGGCTTCAGCCTGCTCTCCTTCAGCGTGTTCCTCTTTGACTTCCGGATTCAGGTTTACCAGATGGTCCTTTGAGATTTTCATTGAAGTAGGGCTAAACGCAAGATTGAGCAAAATTCCAGCAACGACTGCGACCAATGGCCCTTGGATGATCTTGCTCCATCCGAACTTGGAAATAACTTTAGTCTGCCACAGGATCAAGATGGCCAGACAAACCAGTGTGACGATTACCGGCCCCGTGGAAGGATTCAAAAACGCGTGGTAAATCTCAGTAAACGTGTTTTGCCCGTCAGCTTGATTGAAGGCCATGTCGCCTTCGTAATCTTTGTCATAGCCAACCGAATGCGGGATTTGCTTGAGAATAATAATCAAACCAATTGCCGCAAGCATGCCTTTGATGACCGACGTCGGGAAATAGTATCCGATCGTTCCGGCCTTAAAGACACCAAGCATAAATTGAATCACACCTGCGAGCACAACCGCCAGCAGGAAGTTTTGAAAACCAAGTTGAGCAATTGCGGGGGCAACGATTGCGACCAGACCGGCAGCCGGTCCACTTACTCCAAGTGAGGAGTTACTAAACAGCGTTACCACTAAACCACCAACGATACCTGCAATAATGCCGGACATCGCGGAAGAACCTGACGCCAATGCAATTCCCAAACACAAGGGAATTGCGACAAGGAATACCACCAAGCCTGAAGGAACGTCCGTTTTCCAGTGCTTGATCTCGCTGATCATGTTAAGAGGGCCACTTTTTTGCATCGTTATGCCTATTCGTTATTATTTTCGTTGATCTTTTTATACCGAAGTTCTCATCAGAAAAACAACAACCGAAGCTAAAACTCTTCTCGAAAACGTTAAAAACCCATTTACTTTGAGGGCGGTTTCTGTCGTTTTGGCTTCGCTCATTGTTGGGTACCCTTGAAATCACAGATACCGGTTCGTTGCGTCCTATTTGCAAATGACGCTCGCAGGATAAGCCTTACTTTTTTAGGTGAGCAGATAACCGCCGATACCGTTGTGGTTCAGACGGTCAGTCGTGGGTTTAGACAGCCGCAAGATTTGGGGGCGAACCCAACCGTTTAAAGACAGGAATGTCGGCTGGCAAAGCGATTGAGGTTGGTCTTTTCGCGAACTTACTCGTTCATCATCTTCGCGAAGGGCTTCGCATTCTTCGACTTCAACCAACTCGTTTGAGCTTTCTTCGGTACAACGATGGTTGCCAGCTGATGCAACGAAAGAGCACAATATTGCGGCAAAGCACAATAGGGTAGCTAGATACCAAAAATTGCTAACAAACTGCTTCATAAAAACTTAGGAACTCAGTCGATGGCTTGCTGAGGATAGATCCGAATCTGCTTCCCAAGCAGACAGTATGTTATACGGCACAAACGACACGCAGGAAAAGCAGTATTTGCATGCCAAAAATGAAGGAAAAACCTTCGCATCGTTTAAGGACGCTTAGCCACACCTCTGTGACTCAGTTGCTACTTACAACCTTGCTCGCAATTAATTACCTATCTTAACAACAGCCTTCCTTTCCAGGGGAAGGGCTCGCATCGAGGTCTGCACGGATCCCACATTGGATCTCATTTTCAAAGCAATGTAGCACGAACTGTTCTCTTCATACCGTGGCTATATGGCTTGCGGTCAAATTTCTTCAATTCTTAACATTTGCATCCAAGCGGCAATCCAAGTGCAGCTCAATTTTAAATCTTGGGAATGACTGGATGTTCATTTGCTCTCATTGCAATTGGTTTGTTCAAAATAATAAATCAGTTTTATACCAAACCGCGCACACACGATAGCACAGTGATTAAAAAGCAGTATGCATTTACACACTCGCATCTTCAAAATTATTATCGTTCACAATTATCAAAATAAATTCAGATTCTCGGTAATGATAAAAGCAATTCATCATCATGTTGGAATCAATTCAAGCTTTAAGCGATGGACCGCTGTCTGTCATAGAAGTTCAAATCGCAACTTGGATGTTTTTCAACATGGAGAAAGAATGAAGTTTCAAAATTGGAGCCGTTTTCTGTTCGGCTTGTCTACCTGCCTATCAACACTTACCGCTATTGACACTGTGCAAGCTCAAGTCCCTCAGGGAGCCGTTTATGTACAAACCAATGCCTTGGATGGAAATGAAGTAGCCGCCTTTGGTCGTAATCTTAATGGTACCTTGTTCCATATCGGCGACTACGCCACGGGTGGGCTTGGTTCCACCGAATTTGATGGTGGAGAAGGCCTGGATCCCCTCATTTCTGCTGATTCTTTAATCGCAGTTCTAAATGAACAGTTTCTTGTCACGGTTAACGCAGGCAGTGATACGATTACTTCTTTCCAGATCGAATCGGACTTTTCACTGACCAAAGTCTCGACGATTTCCAGTGGTGGTGTCGGTCCTAACAGCTTGGCCTACAGCAATGGCCGACTGTTCGTCTCTAACATCGACCGTGATGGTTTCGCACTGGGTGACCCCTCCACTCCTCGAGGCGAACCGAATGACGAGGGTAACATCACCGGATTCAGCATGAATGAATTGGGCATTCTGACTCCCCTCGCTGACTCAACCATTAATTTGGATAACCGCCCTGCAGACGTTGGTTTTTCTGCAGATGGCACCAGATTGATTGTGACTTCAATCACTGCTGGCTCAGCTGCTTTGCCAGGCCCCAATGCTGCCAATTCAGTCGCTGTTTACGAAGTAAATGCCGATGGTTCAGTTGGAGGAATGGTAGGCTCAGCAACGGGTACCGTCGTTGGGAACCCCACCGGACGAAACTTGGCCAGTGCGATCGACTTCGACACAACCGTTGTCGATGGACGTGAATTTGTCGTAGTGACAGAAGCTCGTGAATTCAATTCAGAGGGTGCTCCACCAGCACTGCCCGCGCTACAAGCCGGTTCTGTTTCCGTATACGAGTTGCTGGCAGACGGGAGTCTTGTTGAAACAGAATCTGATTTCGCAATTGGCAATCCTGCCGGCGGTCCATTTGATCCAACCAATCAACTAACGACTTGCTGGATTGACTTTGCTCCTGACGGGCAAACCTTTTTTGCAAGCAACGCGATCAACGCAACAGTGAGCAGTCTATACCTTACTCCAGATGGTGGATTGAACCTGCTGAACGCCACAGCTGCTGAAGGAGTTTCTGGATTTTCTACAGGTGGTACAACGGGTCCTGAAGTTTTCGGAACAACCGATGGCTTTATCGACTTGGACGTTTCTGCTGATGGACGTTACCTCTATCAACTGGAAGGTCTCAGCGGAGAGATCAGTGTTTATGCTATCGAAGGTGGCTCTTTAACACTGATCCAGGATTTAGCCGGTTACCTTCCTGAGATCGATACCCAAGGGCTCGTAGCTGTTTCAGGTCCTCCTGTTGAAGGAGCTGTCTACACGATGACCAACGGATTGTTGTCAAACGAGGTTGTTGCTTTTGGTATCAATCCTGGTGGCCAACTCGCCCATGTTGGTAACTTTGCAACTGGCGGAACAGGCTCGACTGAGTTTGATGGTGGTGAAGGTCTTGATCCTCTGATCTCGGCCGATTCCATCATTGTGACTGAGGATGAGTGTCTGGTTTGCGTTAACGCAGGTAGCGATACGATTTCGTCTTTTATAATCGAAGAAGATTTTAGCTTGACACTCGTTAGCACGATCGATTCGGGCGGAGTGGGCCCCAACAGTTTGGCTTACAGCAACGGTCGTTTGTTTGTATCAAATATTGACCGTGATGGCTTTGCACTTGGCAACCCGGCTATTCCTCGCGGTGAGCCCAATGACGAAGGTAACGTTACTGGATTTACCATCAACGCCAATGGAATCCTGACTCCGATTGCTGGATCCACTTTTGATTTGGACAACCGCCCTGCCGACCTTGGATTTTCGGCGGACGGATCGAGGTTGATCGTAACTTCGATCACTGCAGGTTCTGCTGCCCTACCGGGTCCAGAGTCAGAAAATTCTGTTGTTGTTCTGAATGTTGAAAACAACGGAGCGATCTCAGGAATGGTTGGTTCTGCAACGGGTACTCAAGTTGGCAATAGTGATGGGCGTAACTTGGCCAGTGCTATTGACTTTGACACCGCAATTATTGGAGGACGAGAATTTGTAGTCGTTACAGAAGCGCGCGAATTCAATTCAGCCGGTGCACCTCCTGCACTTCCGGCTCTTCAGGCCGGTTCTGTATCTGTTTACGAGTTGTTGGGTGATGGTTCTTTGGTTAACACAGAAGACGACTTTGCCTTGGGCGATCCGCTAGGAAGTCCATTTGATGCAGGTAACCAGTTGACTGCTTGCTGGATTGACTTTGGCAACGATGGAACAACTTTCTACGTATCCAATGCAATCAACGCATCGATCAGCCGATTTGAGTTGCAGAGCAATGGTACAGTAAGCCTACAGGAACAGATTGCCGCCTCGGGTGTTTCCGGTTTCGCAAACGGTGGAACAACTGGACCTGAAGTATTCGGCACAACCGATGGCTTTATTGATCTGGATGTTACTGATGACGGAAAGTACCTCTACCAACTTGAGGGGCTTAACGGAGCGATCAGCGCCTATGCGATCAACGATGACAATAGCTTGAGCTTGGTTCAGCAAGCGACTGGGTTCCTTCCAGAAGTTGATACGCAAGGAATTGTTACTTTCACTCGCAATGGCGCCCCAATCGGGCTCCTGCTGGGGGATTGCAATATGGATGGCACCGTTAATTTCCAGGACATCCAGACGTTCATAGCGACTCTAACCTCTGGTGTATTCGCACCCGAAGCCGATATCAATCAGGACGGCGCTGTCAATTTCTCTGACATTAGTCCTTTCATCAATTTGCTTCGAGCCAGTGGTGTTTAGTTCAACTTAACCGACTTAAAAAAGTCAAATTAAATTCCAAACTTGAGGCTGTTGGACGTTTGTCCAGCAGCCTTTTTTCATACCTCTGCATCTGACCATTAGAGTTGGCTGCCAAAATCAAAGAGATTGGTGCTCAGTGATGATCGAATCAACAAACGAACATGTTACAATTCGCCGCATTAGATAGCCGTAACATCAATCCAACGATTCAATGAAAACCATACTGCTCTCCACCACTTTGGCAATGCTGTTCTGCCAATTCTCAACAGCTCAAACACCCGGCGAAGCGGCGATGCAAAAATTACTGAAACGTAACTGTCCCGTCATTACGCTTTGGCCGGCTGGCCAAGTCCCAATCCATCAAGACGCAAAACCCGACAACGAAAAGAAGCAAGACGCCGAATCTTTGCCCGAAAGCCTGGACCCGCGACCGGACAAAACTCGTGTCACTGATGTTACTCAACCTTCTATGACAATCGTTGCCCCACCGGCAGAAGCCCCTCAAACAGGGGCCGCGATCCTGCTTTGTCCCGGTGGCGGATATCGACATCAAGTTATGGATCGTCCGGTCGAACTGGCGAACTTGCTGAATGAAAAAGGGATCACTGCCGTGATTCTTAAATACCGCACACCTTTTATGCGCCATGCAGCTTTTCAGGACGCTCAACGTGCACTCAGTTTGCTCCGCTCACGGGCTGACGAATGGGGATTGGCAAAGGACAAAATCGGTATCGGTGGTTTTTCCGCCGGTGGTCATTTATCAGCAATGCTCTCCAACAACCATGAGGAACGAGCTTATGAACCGATTGACGAGCACGATCAAGTCAGTTGTCGACCTGACTTCGCCTGGTTAGCTTATGCCGCTTACCTGACCGAACCGAAAAAGTCTCGCGAGGATGCGGAAGAGCTACGACTCTCCGAGCTTACTCCGACACGTACGCCCCCCACTTTTTTGAGTGTCGCTATCAACGATTCGTATTCGATCGGTAACATTCAGTATGTGCAACGCCTGGCGGCGGCCGAAGTTCCAGTAGAGCTCCACGGTTATCCCAGTGGTGGGCATGGAGTGGGAACCAAAAATTATCCGTATAACGAGTCAAATGATGAAGCGCTTCGTTTTCTGGCAGACATCGGTATTTTGGAACAAAAGTCCACACCGACTCCTCAACCCGAACTGGCCGAACTCGTCGAACTAAAAAAGAACAACGAACTCACACCGGCTGATCAACAAATCCAAGCCATGTTGGGCGGTGAATGCGAAACCCTCCAACTGTGGCCGGAAGGAACTCGTACCGAAGACCCAAGTACTGAGATTGAAGAAGGAATAGTAGCAAAGGATTTCATCAGGATCAAAAACGTCTCCGCCCCTTCCATCACCATTCGCCAACCCAAACAGGGCAACCCAACTGGGCGAGCGGTAATCATTTGCCCCGGTGGTGCTTACAATTTCCTGGCAGCCGAGCACGAAGGCACCATGGTGGTTGACTGGTTGAACGAACTGGGCATCACTGCAGTCTTGTTGAAGTACCGTTGCCCACGTCGGAAAAGTCTGGACAAACACATCGTTGCTTTTCAAGATGGCCAACGAGCCATTCGCATGGTTCGTGCCAATGCTGAGAAGTGGAAGCTCGATCCCAACAACATCGGTGTACTAGGTTTTTCGGCCGGCGGTCATTTGACAGCTTTACTGGCCACAAACAGTCAAACACAAAGCTACGAACCGATTGATGAGGTTGACAAACTAAGTGCCTTCGTCAATTTCTCGCTACCCATCTACCCGGCCTATTTGGATGTCCCGGAAAAGCCGCACGTGTTGGAACCTTTGGTTCAAAACGGTTTAAACGAAGACACAAGTCCTATGTTTATTGCCATCGCAGCCAACGACCGTTTCTTGACAGGCACGCTGAATTTGGCAGTCGCTGCTCAAAAAGCAAATGTGCCGACGGAACTTCACGTATTCAGATCCGGTGGGCACGGTGGTGGAATGGACCGTTCCCGACATCCGTTCGCCCAGTGGATTCCAGCGGCCACTCGATGGCTACAGGACTTGGAAAAAGCGGCAGCAAAGAAGCAGAAAAAAGATTCGCCGTCTAAATAGTCACAGCCGGTTTAGCAACCTTCGGTGCAAAGCTCCCATTGTGAAAACCACCGATAAACACAAATGAACACAGATAAAAACGATCATGTCATTCGTGTTTATCAGTGTCTATCTGTGGTTCAAAAAACTAAGAGCGCAGCTTAGTTGAGGAGTCCAACAAACGGCGAGACGTCAAAAAGTTGACCATTCCATCTCCATCAACATCTGCATTGCAATGAAATTCAGACATCGTCAGCACGCAGGCTACCAACCGGTGCCAGCAGAGATTGAAGGATAGGTTTTAAACGGCATAAAGCGCCAAGACTTTTGGCAAAGTCCACTACTCCATTACAAGAACCTACACAATCAAACTTCGCAACGTATTTAGATTCATCACGTCGCAATCTTCGCCGTCCTCGTTCTCACCTTTGGGCGTTTCCAGATACATCGGCAGCGAAGCAAAGCGAGCATCGTTTACCAGATTCCTGAACGGCTCCAATCCCATCTCACCGACCCCAATGTGCTCGTGGCGATCTTTGCGAGACCCAAACGGTTTTTTGCTATCGTTTAGATGAAACGCCTTGATCTTCTCCAGCCCAAAACAGCGTTCCATTTCGTCGATCGTAGATTCGTACTCTTCCGGCTCGCCCAGCGGATAGCCAGCCGCAAAGGTGTGGCAAGTATCGATACAGACGCCAACCCGCTCAGGTTTCTTGACACCATCGATCATCGCTTGCAGCTGTTCAAACTTCCAACCCAAGTTAGTCCCCTGCCCTGCCACATTTTCCAAAAGCAAAATCGCGTCCAAATCCTCAGTGCGTTCATGCACTTCATCCAACGATTCGACAATCGTCTTCAGCCCCGTTGCCTCGTCCGAAGTTGAAAACGAACCTGGGTGAAACACAACGTAGGGAATCCCCAACATATCCGCTCGCTCAAGTTCGATCACCAAAGCATCACGACTTTTCGCCAGTAACTCAGGTTTCGGACTGGCAAGGTTGATCAGATAACTGGCATGCGAAAGGCAATGTTCGATTTTGTGTTCGGTCATAGCAGACCGGAACAGCTCAACATCCTTGTCCGTCATCGTTTTGGCTCGCCATTGCTTGTTGCTCTTCGTAAAAAGCTGTACACAATCGCAACCAGCTGCATTGGCAATATTAACCGATTTGTAATACCCGCCCGCAATGGACATGTGGGCGCCAAGTATCGACATCGTGTCGTCCTTTATATCTTTCGTAAACAAACATCCAGCAACCGAAAATTCAGCGCTAGGGAGCTTTCTCGTATCGTTCGGCAAGCTTCTGCGCTGCTTCGACGACCGTTTCCCAATCGTTTTGATAGTCGACCGGATCCGGCACACCGAACTCGTGAAACGCAAGGATCCTCTCCACGTCACTACCGGTCAGGCCATGCGAACGGCCCTCTGCATCTGGCATATAACTCGTGCAAGTGTTGCGGAACACCGTTTGAAAATCCAGCCCCAATTGTTCAATCGACTTGGCTGCATCCTGCAAAATCAAAAGTTTATCGCTGTGCAGATAAGGCAAATACAAATCGACTTTGTCCGCGTCCCAATTGCCGACTTGGAACGCAGTAATCAACGCATCGTAGAACTCGGGGCGACAGTCAGGATAGATTGCATGGTCACCACTATGCACGCCCAAGCAAAATTGCACCGACTGGTTTAACTTGGCAGACAAAGACAACGCGTACCCGTAAGCAATCGAAGCGAAAATTGCATTTCGATTCGGAACCACCGTCTCCTTCATATTCTCCTGCTCGTAATGCCCCTCGGGTACCTTCCAATCTGGGTCGGTCAAAGCGGAATGAAACAGCTGCCCCAACTTGGAAAGATCCAACAAAGTCCATTCGACTTTCAAGCCGTTTGAATCGAGATAGTCCAAGTTAGCTTGCAGACGCTCCAGCTCAATACGATGCTTTTGCCCATAGTCAAAGCTGATCCCATACACGTTCTTGCCAGCAGCGAGCAGGTGCATCAACAGGCTGGTAGAGTCCATGCCGCCGCTCAGGCAAACCACGGCAGTCTCGAATTTTGTTGTCATTTCATCCTCAAACGGTTACACCGCATTCTAAAATCAGAAACGTTCTCCGTCTAGCGCTGGCTCTGTTTGGCCAGAACCTCGGATCGAGCCGAGGGGATTCAAGTCATGTTCTCTCAGGATTGCGGCGAACTGCTCAAACTCCAGCTTAGTTTTCACTTTCCCTGATAAAATTTACACTTGGGCTCCAGCACCTTGGCGAGAGCGGATAAGTCCTAGATAATTAATCGCAACCACAACTCGAATTCACCTCAGCAAACTTTGTCGTGAATGCACCACGCTGCGGTTGAAACTTTACTCTTTGCATGGACCCAAGCAGAACCACCATGGCACGCAACGAACAGCTCATTCGCCAACACAAGATTCTTCAGATCCTGGAACGAGTCCGTTTCGGAAGAACGCTCAACGAACTGAAAGACGACATCACCGAAGAGCTGGGCCTTTCATCGCTGCACACTCGTACGTTGCGCCGTGACCTGATGGCTCTCCAAGCCGCCGGGATCGATGTCGATGTCCACGACGAGCGGCGGGGCAAAGTCTGGAAGCTTGGTCCGCGACACAAATCGGACCACCGCATCAGCGCCACCGCCACCGAGCTGTTGGCACTTTACCTTGGCCGTGAACTTCTCACCCCTTTGGCGGGCACCCATTTCTGGATGGGTATCGAATCGTTCTGGCACAAAATCCGCGAAGAACTTCCACCCGCGGTGATCAAAATGTACGACAAGCAAGCGCGTGAATTACATGTGCTGGGCGTCCCTTCGAAGTCTTATCAGAAACACCAAGGGATCATTAAAACGTTAAACCGCGCTATCCAGGAACACCGTGTCGTAGAAGTCATCTACCAAAGCGTCGGCAACCCGTCCCGAAAACGATTGATCGAACCGTACACGATGATCTTGAACCAATCGAGTCTCTACATTATCGCGGGTGCGGTGGAAGTCGAAGACCCGGCCGAGCGGACTCGATCGTTCAAACTCGACCGCTTCGAAAAAGCGACCATCCTCGACCAGTGGTTCAAAGTCCCCAAAGATTTGGACTTGGAAGAGTTCATTGGCACGATCATGAACATGTTCGTTAGCACCAAGCCCAAGAACTTTCGAATTCACATTCACGCCAACGCAGCTCAGTGGGTCGAGGAAGATCCCTGGCACCCCGACCAAAAAGTCAAGAAATTTAAAGACGGCAGTATCGAACTGTCTATCAAAGCAGGCAACGAAATGGCGATCATCCCTCGCGTATTGCACTTGGGCTCCAACGCCGAAATCGTTTCGCCGGCGTCGGCGCGAAAACAAATGAAACAGATCGCGAAAGAGCTCACCAAAATCTACAAGGAATAAGGAATCGCAGAATGTTGTCGAAGTTGAAGACTTTTTCCTTGTTAGGAATCAAAGCGGAACCGGTCGAGGTCGAGGTCGACGTCTCTCCCGGCGCGGTGCCCAAGACGATTCTGGTCGGCCTTCCCGAAGCCGCCGTAAAGGAAAGCACCCATCGCGTCGCGCGTGCTCTAGTCAACAGCGGATTCCAACGCCCAGCCGATCGGGTAGTCATCAACCTTGCCCCTGCCGAGTTGCCCAAACAAGCCGCTTCGTTTGACCTGCCGATTTCACTGGGCATGCTGATCTCCAGCGGACAAATCGTTTCAGATCGTCTTTCCGAATACGCCGTCGTCGGCGAACTCGCACTCGAGGGACACACTCGCTGCGCCAAAGGCGTACTTTCCATGGCGATGTGCGCCGCCCAAAATGGCTTGCGTGGAATCGTAGTCCCACGCGAAAACGCTGGCGAAGCGGCCGTAGTCGAAGATATCGACGTGATCCCGGTCGACAGCTTGGCCGAAGCTGCTGGTTTCTTCTCCGGCCAACTGGACATCACTCCTACCCCTTCGCGGCTGGACGAACTGTTCCAGGAATTTTCGCAATATGAAGAGAACTTTTCAGACGTTCGCGGTCAAGAGGTCGCCAAACGCGCGGTCACCGTAGCCGCAGCCGGCTCGCACAATTTATTGATGCTGGGGCCACCAGGAAGCGGCAAAACGATGCTTGCCAAACGGATCTCTACCGTCCTACCAACGCTTTCCAGTAACGAGTCGATTGAAACGACACGGATTTACAGCGCGCTGGGTCTGCTGAAACCGGGCCAACCGTTGATGGCCAAGCGCCCTTTCCGCAGTCCGCATCACACCATCAGCGAAGCCGGTTTGGTCGGCGGTGGCAGCACACCCACACCGGGCGAAATCAGCATGGCCCACAACGGTATCCTGTTTCTGGACGAGCTACCTGAGTTCAATCGGCGTACACTGGAAGTACTTCGCCAACCGCTGGAAGATCGCGTGGTCACTATCTCACGCGCGCTGAACTCGTCAACTTTCCCAGCCAGCTTTATGCTCGTTGCCGCCCTCAATCCTTGCCCCTGCGGCTATCGCACCGATCCACGACGCGATTGTCATTGCACACCTCCCCAGATCGAAAAATACATGGGCAAAATTTCGGGGCCTTTGTTGGATCGGATCGACATCCACGTCGAAGTCCCCGCCGCCGAGTACAAAGAACTTTCCTCCAGCCGCCCAGGAACCAGCAGCGAAGAGATTCGCGAAAGCGTAATGACGGCCCGTCGCGCACAAGCCGCCCGATTCTCAGACCTCAACATCCTCTATAACGCTCAAATGAGCAGCACACAACTTCGCACGTTCTGCAAACTAACGGACGACTGCGTCGGACTAATGAAACAAAGCGTAAATGAAATGGGCCTCAGCGCCCGCGCGCACGACAAAGTCCTCCGCTTGGCAAGAACGATCGCCGACCTCGACAGCGCCGAACAAATCCGTTTCGAACACCTCTCCGAAGCAATCAACTACCGACAACTCGATCGAGAGATCTGGAGCTGAGAAGGCTTTAGTTTTTGGCTGACTCTTGCGGGCAACTGCTCTCTATCAAAACGACCAGAACGATCACTACTCGTTAGACAAAAACAACTGGGTGGCATGCTTCACGCCTTTTGGGGCACGTGCAACCAACGAGTGCAGGCATGCTTTGTACGTTATGCAGATGACTTTCTGGTATTTACCAAGACCGAGAAAGCGGC
>CAZDBA010000128.1:2585-13821 GCA_964503615.1 uncultured Pirellulaceae bacterium | reverse complement strand
GCTGCTTCGAGCAAATGTTGGTGGAGTTGGCGTACAGAGCATTACTGTTCAGATTCCGACAACTACTATTGATCTTCTTTGCGATATCAACGTGGATGGTTCGGTTGACTTTTTTGACATTCAACCCTTTATTGCGCTTTTAATCAGTGGAGAGTTTCAAGCCGAAGCGGATTGCAATAAGGACGGCTTCGTAAATTTTCAAGACATCGCACCATTCATTACGATCTTGATCAATTAAACGTTCGCCTTGACATATTCAAATTTAAAAACGCTCGTGGTTCTCGATTAGCCACGAGCGTTTTTGCATGCATTGTTAATTAAAAAGACCAGTTTAATTAAAAAGACCAGTTATTCAGGCTAATTTCCAATTTCGCTGGGCAACTCCAGTCGACTATGGGCCTCGTCCGCCCACGGACTCTCCGGGGCCAGCTCGATGAACTTTCGCCAATGCGATTCGGCTTCGTCAGCTTTTCCGATGTCGTCCAAGACTCTTGCCAAGTGAAAATGAACGTCGGGATAATCGGCGTGGAATTCCAAAGCGCCTCGAAACGCGGAAACAGCCATCGCAGGCTGGCCCATTTCGGCCAGTACGCACCCGAGACTTGCCCGAGCTTCGACATAAGTCTCATCCAGTTCGACGGCCAGGAAATATCGCTCGCGAGCCGCAGAGACATCGCCCAAAAGATAAAGCAGCTCCGCAATTCGAAACGATGTTTCTGGTGTCGGTCCAAAAGCCAACAACATCGCGCGATAGACTTCGACGGCAGCGTCCATTTCGCCTTCGTCCTCGAACTGGTTGGCCAAGTCGATGTACTCTTGCGGCTTTGAGAACTCGTTGAGTGACTCAATCGACGCAGTCCCCTGCCCTGCCCCCATTTCCAAAACGTCTGGGAACTCATCGGGCGTTGTTTCGAGAGTCGATTCGATTGCGTCGAAGTCGATCCGCTTTTGCCCACCCGGTTCGATTAATCCCTCGCCGCGACGCAGCAATACGTTTCGACCTTCGATGATGATCGAGAGCTGAGATAGAGGCCTTTGCAACTCAGGAGTCAATTCGGCCAGCTGCTCCAGTTTTGATTCGATCGTTTTGGGCGAGTCTCCGGACTGAATCAGTTTGGCGATGCGACGCGCCGATGCGACTTCCTGAAAATCGAAATAGGGCAGCTTATTAACTTTTCGAGTGGGACGAATCAGCCCTCTTCGCTGCCAACGACGAATCGTGGTGATTGGGAGTGCAAGTAATTCAGCCAGCATTGCGGGCGTATAAAGCTGTGAAGAACTTGTGCCTTGTGTATCGTCTGGCACCATTCCCATTCGCTGCCAGAACTCAGTCTCGTTGATGATTTCCAGCAAGCCTTGCCCGGCCGCTTGGACTACGCTGTCGTCCAAAAGTTTATCAAAATCGCTGCTGGGCAGCTCATCCGCTCCAATCACAACCAAATTGGCTTGGGCGGCGGGCGAATCTACCATTACGCCACCTGCCTCGCGAACGAACTTGCGGGCTTCTCTTCGATTCAATCCGCCCAATTTACCCACAAATGCAACTCGCAGCCCCTCGATAGAACGAGATAAACTGGGGACAGAAAGCTCTTCAGAAATCGTTTGATCGACTGCCATGTCGTATCGCACACGCGGGGTAAGAAGCGGAAACGAGCAGTGTGAGAAAGTTGTATTAAGGTGTCAACAATAAAACTTGGCCATCAACATCGGTTGACGTATACGAACAGTCTGTCAACATTTTCTGAACAAGTTATTAACATTCGAGACCTTCGCCAGTACGACTGGCGACCAAATTCGGCTAAATTGAGCGTCAGTCTGTTTTAGACTTTTTCACGAACAAGCCCAGCTGGCGAACAAAGACCCCTCAGGAATACGACATGAAATCCCTACTACGTTTTGTTTTGAACCGAGGATCGCTTGGCATTCTCGGACTTTTATTGTTGGCATCTGTTGTTTCCGGACAAGCCCCGCAAAAAATGGTCGAGATTGAAGGGATTACAGAATACCGTTTGGACAATGGCGTTCAGTTATTGCTTTTCCCCGATGCCTCAAAACCACAAGTCACTTTCTGTATGACGGTCGGTGTCGGCTCACGTCACGAAGGTTATGGCGAGACGGGAATGGCGCACTTGCTGGAACACATGCTTTTCAAAGGCACTCCCACTTACGGGGACATCACGGAACTACTCAAAGATCGTGGTGTATTGAACATGAATGGTACGACTGCGAATGACCGTACCAACTATTACGAAACGTTGCCGGCAGAAGAGGGCAATCTTGAGTTTTTGTTTCACATGGAATCGGATCGCCTGGTCAATAGTTACATCGACGGTAACGAGCTGGCCAAAGAAATGACCGTGGTGCGAAACGAATTCGAATCGGGCGAAGATTCGCCAATCAGAATTTTGATGCAGCGAATTATGGCCAACGCTTACGAATGGCACAACTACGGAAAAACAACGATCGGAAACCGAACCGATATTGAACGCGTTCCTGTCGACCGCTTGAGAGCGTTTTATCGAAAGTACTATCGCCCGGACAACATCGTTGTCGTTGTAGCGGGAAAGTTCGACGAGAAAAAAGCGATCGAGTACGCACAAAAGTACTACGGCGTTTTGGAAAATCCCAAAGAAGATTTACCGAAGACTTATACCGAAGAACCTACTCAAGACGGTCAGCGTATGGTCGAGTTGAGACGTGAGGGTGATGTGCAAGTTTGCGGAGTTGGATATCACATTCCAGCTGCATCGCATCCAGATTTTGCAGCGTGCCAAGTGCTCACTTCGATCATCGGCGTCGAGCCGGCGGGACGGTTGTACAAGAATCTAGTCGAGAATGAAGTCGCGGCGAAGGTTTACACACAAGCGATCGCCGGGCATGACCCAGGAATGATGCTGGCCTTTTGCGAAGTCCTCAGCGATGGGGACTTGGAAGCGGCCCGCAAGGCGATGATCGCCTCAATCGAGGAGATTGCTGTCAATGGTGTGTCGGAGGAGGAAGTTAAACGAATCGTTCAGAAGACTTCGAAACGTTATGAGCGTCAGATCGCCAACTCAGAATCGTTGGCGATTTCGTTGAGCGATTGGTGGGGCTACGGTGATTGGCGATTGTACTTCTTGCATCGTGATCGTGCCGAAAAAGTAACCGCGGCTGATGTGCAACGAGTCGCACAGGCCTATTTGCTGCCCAGCAATCGAACGGTTGGACTGTTTCTGCCTACAAAGGAACCGGCTCGAAGCAAAATTCCTGGCACACCTAACGTTCGCAAAATGGTTGCAGATTACAAAGGTCGTGAAAAGATCGCAGAGGGTGAAGTCTTTGATCCGTCTACAGCGAACATCGCAGCGCGGACCGAAATCGGCGTCTTTGATTCAGGAGTCAAGTACGCAATGTTGCCCAAAAAATCACGTGGCGAACGAATTACTGTCAGCGGTTCACTAAAGTACGGTACTGTCGAATCGCTGAACGGGAAAGCAACCGCTTGCAAGTTGTTCCCCTCGATGTTGACTCGCGGGACATCCAAATTGGATATGCAGCAGTATCGGGATCGACTGGACGAAATCAAAACTTCGATCAATGTTTCCGGTACAGCGGGCACTTTGTTGATTTCACTTTCTACCGACCGTGATAATTTCGGCGATGCGATGGACTTGCTCCACAACGTGTTGCGCGATCCCGTTTGGAATGAGCAGCGATTCGAAGAGTTGAAACGTGAACAGCAAACTCAGGGCGAAAGCATGCTCACCAACCCACAAGCGTTGGCAGGCATTGCGTTACAGCGCCGTTTGGCGCCATACGAAAAAGGAGATCCACGCCATGTTCAAACGTTAGACGAACAATTAAAGAGCTTGTCCAATGTCAGCCTTGCCGAATTGAAAGCTATCTACGACGAATTCGTGAATGGCCAGAACGGTCAGTTTACATTCGTGGGGGACTTTGATCCGGAACTGGCAAAAACCAAAATGGAAAATACGTTTGCGGGTTGGACTTCCAATCAGCCCTATGAGCGAATTTCGACACCAGTGACTGCTCAAGAAGGCGAGCGAATTAATATCGACACGCCAGACAAAGCTAATTCGGTCTATTTGGCGGCCTTGCAAGCACCTTTGGGTGATTCAAGTCCCGACTATGAAGCTTTGGAAATCGCGAACTACATTTTGGGCGGCGGTTCGTTGTCTTCCCGTTTGGCAGATCGAATTCGCAAATCGGATGGTCTTTCGTACGGCGTGGGCTCAGTGATGCGAGCCAGCTCTCTGGATGAACGTTCGACGTTGATGATTTATGCGATCTCAAACCCAGAGAACACGGAAAAAGTTGTCGAACGTGTGAAAGAGGAAGTTAAACGCTTGCTGAAGGATGGAGTAACGGAGGAGGAGCTGGAAAAAGCCCGTGAGAGCTTTATCAAGACCCGTCAGGGTAAGCGGGCCAACGATGCCAGCCTTGCCCAAACGCTTCAGAAGAATCTCGAAGCGGGGCGTTCGATCGAGTTCCAGGCGGCCTCCGATCTTCGGTTTCAGAATTTGACAAAAGCGGCTGTCGATCAGGCGTTCCGAAAACATATGGAACTAGGCAACCTGACGATTGTAACCGCGGGTGATTTTTCAAAAGTCGAATCGGAAGAAGGCGAGGGCACTGAAGAGCCCGAAATGTCGCCCAAAGCAGAAGAAAAATAGGCGAATATCAGTATCGTTTGCCGCTGCCATTTTGAAAGGCAGCGGCTACTGGTGAAGATGAACTCTGTTGGTTAAGCTTTTGCAAAACCTCAGACTGTGGCAAAGTAGAGATGCAGGAATTCGAACAGTACCAAGCTCAATTCTCCCGCCCAATGCGGCCCAAGTGCGAAGACTTTCAACGCGAGGGCAGGCTCAAGCATTTGATTTTTGCGGCTCAGCTTACGCCGGAATTGCTGGAAAAGCTGCGACGCATGTCAGACATGATTCGACGGCTTGCTCGCACGCGTGATGGAAATCGAAAGCTGAAAGAGTTGCTCAGCCACAAGCGGGCGATGTTGTATTTCACGCAACCCTCTACCCGAACGTTTCTGTCGTTCATGGCTGCGTGTCAGATTCTCGGAATTACCTGTAACGAGGTACGAGATCCGAAAACATCCAGCGAAGTGAAAAGAGAGTCGCGTGCGGATTCGATTCGGATGTTCAGTAGCTATTTCGACGTGATCATCATGCGCAGCGTGATCAGTGATTTTGCTGAATCGTGTGCTTACTTGATGAACGGCTTGGAAAAGCAGGACATGCGGAGCGTGCCGATCATCAATGCTGGAGCAGGTTCGGACGAGCATCCGACTCAAGCTTTACTGGACATGTATACGATCCTGCGAACGTTTGACTTTGACCAGACTGCGGACAAACAGTCTTCGTTCGTTGAACTTCAGAAAACGTACTCCGAGCTGACTCGCGGTCCAGCCAACAAGACCTATCTGTTCTGCGGAGATATCGGTCGCGGGCGGACCGTCCGCTCGCTGGCAACGGTATTGTCTCAGTACGAAAATGTACGGTTCGTTTTCGTCTCGCCCAATCACGACACGTTACGCTTGGGCGATGACCTGCGGAAACGTTTGCATCAAGCCGGCTGCTCCGTACATGAATTTCAAACACTCGATGCAGGTTTGGATGGCAAGCCGCTGTTGGAGCAAGTCGATTGTTTTTACATGACACGAATTCAGCTTGAGTATGGCAGTTCGGATGAGAAAGGTGAGATCGAAAACATGGATCTTTCGCACTTTCACCTGAACAAAAAGCGAGTGAGAACTCTGAAGCCGTACGTACCGATCATGCATCCTTTTCCTCGAGACAGCGTAATTGGCGAGATCCCCCCGGAACTCGATTCGGATCCAAGGGTCATGTATTTTCGACAAGCCAGAAACGGGATGTGGTCCAGAGCGGCGTTGTTGATACACCTTTTCGATGCGGCTGATGATCTGTTCATGCTGTACAACAAATTTTATGGCGATTAGGCAAAATCAATTCCGCCAGCGGTTGTGGGCTTTCAATTGCTTTAAGCATTAACGGTAATACCAGTGATTCCGGTCATACCGTTGGCAATATAGATAAAGAAGCCCGTTTCCCCTTCGATTCCAGCTGAGTTTCCAGTTCCGGCGGATCATCGCCGATCAAAACTAAGTGTACGCCAATCAAAGGTTGTCGAAGTCCACTTTCCCTTGGGAAAACAGGGATTTCGTTGACACTTTTTCCCACTCTCAACTATACTTATTTACCCGGAGTGGAACGAAGTTGTGGCCGTACGCAATTAAAGAAGACCGGGAAAAGTATCCGGCCACGATGAGCAAATAGATTGAGGAACATCTCAGATGAACTTGATGGGCAAGATTTTTACGCTTTTGATTTTCTTTTTGAGCATTACTTTCCTTGTACTGGCCGTGATGGTGGGTGCGTCTCACCGAAATTGGAAAGCAATTGCCGCAGACAACAAGGATAAAGCGACACTTGCATCGGAACGCCTCGAACAATCTCGAGCATCTTCAAACGAATTTCAGCGCAGGTTGAATGCTGAGCAAGTTTCTCGACAGCAGCAATTGGCTCATCTTTTTGCACAAACAGAAATTTTGCAAAAACGATTGGACAAAGAAGCGGCAGAAAACCATCAAAAGGGTGAAGAGCATGCCAAGCTTTTGACAGATAACAACAACGCCACTCTACGTTTGAAGGTTCAAGACAAAGAGGTTGATACCCTCAAAGCAAGTAACAAGAATTTGATCGATGACATTGCCTCTCAGCGCGAATCGGTCGTAAGTTTGACCTCAACCATTTATGAGCTTCGTGGTCAGATCCGGGCTCTTGAGCAGAACAGCCAAGACTTAAGTAGTCTTCTGGCCCAACAGCAGCAGGCGATGAAACATGCGGGCATTACGGTAAATACTCCAACAGACCACATTCCTACGCCGCTAGAAGGCGTCGTAACTCGACGTGAGGACGACTTCATCGCTGTCAGCCTGGGAACTGATGATGGTCTGCGAGTTGGACATTCGTTAGATGTTTACCGTAACGATCGTTATGTTGGGCGAGCAACCGTAACTCGGGCTGAAGACAACATGTCAGCCGCTCGCTTGATCCCTGAATACCAACGAACTTTGGTTCGGGAAGGCGACTATGTCACAACAAAATTCTGAATCTCTGTTCGACTCAGTCGACTTTCAGGCTGCTGAACCGACCGAAGGGTACGATCCAACTGAAGAAGTGGTCTTCGCGGCAGCACCAGTTCATCGTAAACGCAGTTTTGACGCCTACAGCATGATGCTGATTTTGTCATTTATTTGTCTAACTGCAGCCGCGGTTATCCTGTTTATGGATGCTGCAAAGTATTAAAGAACGTTCGCCAACTGTTTGAGCTACCATGTCAATTTCTTTTGATGACAACGAGTCCGTAATGCCCGAAGTCGGTGAGACTTCGATCGATACTGCGACTGATAAGAAATCCAAAAAGAAGAAGAAGAAGAAGGGCAAAAAGGAAAAGAAGAAGGGCAAAAAGGAAAAGAAGACTCGGGTTAAGAAAGAGAAAGACGAATCCAAAGGTGTTTTCAACGTATGGGACGCCATTCTGTTGATTTCACTCATTTGCGTTGTCGTCGCATGCGTTCTTTTGGTTATGGAGCTTCGGTCATTTAGCAACTTCCCATTCACTTACCCTTGGAAGACCACCGAAGTGAATCTGTAGTTGCCTCCAACAAAATAAATCCACTCAAAGCGGCCTTCATTCAGGGTCGCTTTTTTTATGCGATTTGTCCCTTGCCTTCGATCTCCTCGTCATCACTCCGTTTTGCGCGTCTTTTGCCTGTCTTTTGTCCATTTTTCGCCTGCGATTTTACAGCCCTTGTTATCCGCACAATCGATTCAATGTGAATAGTTCGTGGACCAGTTCCGAACCTACTTCTCAAATATGCTTAGCTCTCATCTAGTCTTAAGCTACTTTTCTAACAGTGTCCGTGATTCCTAACCTTCATTCTACAACCATGTTCCGTTTTCTATTCATTATAGTTCTGTTCGGTGCCGCTTTGGCATCTGGTACTTGGGGAATGCGCGCTTACCGTGAACACTTGGCGGAAACAGAAGCGCAAGAATCTACAGACGCCGTTGAAGAAATCGAGTTTGAAACCTTTTCGGTAGCCAACCTCCTCAAAGAGCAACCAGCGGAAGACAGCGCTGTCGAATTGGTAGATTTTTACTTTCCTCATGAGGTCATCGGTGTCGACCTCGACGGTGAACCCGGATGGGAAGAGGCTTATCTACCGATATTTCCGGACGATATCAGCTTGAAAAAAAGCAATCTCATAAGCGTAATCTATAAGACCCAAGCGATTAAAAGCCCGGAAGATGTGGAAGCGTTTTTTGAACAGAAGACATTAAAAGCCTTCTACGTAGCGAACGACCAGCAGCTTTCAAAAGTAGCATTCGGAAAATTGGCAAAACGATACGGAAGTCTGGACTATACAAAATGCGTTCTTATTACCGAAAACGTAGTTGAGGAAAAAGCGATCGAAAAGCACTGGTTCGCTCTTGCCGCGTTTGCGGGATTTCTGAGCATGGCAGGCTGGCAATCGCTTGGACTAATCGGTCATATCATTCGTCGCAGAAAAAATCGAGACGATTCGATACCGACTGACGCCGCTGGACTGGCCGCCCTATTCAACGAAGCCCAGCAAAATAACACTCCCGAGAAGTACAAGCGAACGTAAGTTCTCTGGTTTATCTCTACTTTTCCGGACCTGCCAGCCGATTTCTGCCAAGTCATTGAATTGGCTGGACTTGAAGAGTTTATCTCCCCCATTTCCCGCGTGCGATGTTATGATTGGGCAAACGACGAAACTCAGGTTTGCCAATGAGCCAAGAAGATAAAGAACAAATTCGCGATCTTGAAATTAAAGACGCAACGGTCATTTTTGACACCGTCTGGGAGAACCTTGAAAACGAAGTCGGAACGGAGAACCTTCGTTTTCCCAAAGAGCTGATTCTACTTGGCGGAGCACCAGGCGCTGGAAAAGGCACCCACACCCGTTTCATCATGAACTCCAGGGGACTGACTTGTCCGCCCGTCGTGATTAGCGATCTACTGGTTTCTCCTGAAGCCAAGAAAATCAAAGACGCCGGAGGAATGGTCGGCGACAAAGAGGTCATTGGAATCCTGCTCCGCAAACTGCTCAATCCCGAATTTCGGGACGGTACGATCCTTGACGGTTTTCCTCGAACTGGTGTACAGGTCGAGTGTTTGAAGGAGCTTGTGGACAAGATCACCCAATTGCATCTGGAATTCACCAACACACCGCTGGCCAAGAATTTCAGGCGTCCCACAATTCACGCGATGGTTTTGTTTATCAGCGAGAAAACCAGTATCAAGCGACAGCTAAAACGGGGCAAGAAGATACAGCTTCACAACAAGGAAGTTGAAGAAACAGGAATTGGTCAAATCTACCCGCTACGTGCGACCGATTTGGATGAAGAAAAAGCTCGCTCGCGCTATCAGGTGTTTAAAGAGCTAACCTGGGACGCGCTACAATCGCTTAGCAAAATCTACCACTACCATTTCGTTAACGCAGAAGGCCCGATCAAGGAAGTCGAAAACAACATCCTTAGCGAGTTGCAATACCAGAGCTCTCTGGAATTGGATGGAAAAACCTATGATCGACTAAGCTCCTTGCAACTGGCCGAAGACATTACCGTCCATGCACGTCAGGAGTTGGTCAAACGCTTGGACGGTTACGAGCTGGAACAAACTGATTTGTTCGTGCGTGTTGTAGAAAAAATTCGATTCAAGTTTATGCCGATCATCGAGCGACATGCAATTTCAGGCCGGGCAGTCGTCAGCTCGGAAGATCCCCTGTTCGACGAACCACATGCCCTGACGATGTTGATTGATATCTTTTCCGAGCGTGGTTACCACGCTGTTGTTGACAAACGGATGCAAACCATTCCGCAAAAAGTCGATTTGGAAACGGGCGAGATCATTCTCAAAAAGAACATTGTTTATCGAATTCAAATTAATTTTCAGGGTTCCGAAATTCGGCGCGGCTAATTTTTGGCGTTAAAGGCATGAAAACCACTCGGTGTGCTAACGCGAGAGATTAAGTAACTCGAAATCAAGTTTTACTACGCTATGTCAGAAGTCACATTTAAATCGAGAGTCAAACAGTTTTGGGATTGGTATTCAGAGTGCGCTAGCCGATTTTATGAGACGATCGAAGATCGCAGGTGCGGTGATCTGGCAGACGAGGTTAGCCAGAAAATGGCAGATCTTTTTCCACACTTTGTTTGGGTGTTCGGGCCCGGACCGGACGAGGTGGGTGGTCATTCGTTTACGATCTCAGGCAATGGCGTTTTGGACTACCAGTTTTTGACGGAGTATTGGCTGGCTCAAGCTCCCGAGATCGAAGGTTGGACTTTTTATTGCTCGCGACAACCCGGCGATATTCACGCAGGAGGTGAGTTCCGGTTTGATGAGACCTCCATCGCGTTCGAAGATACATCGTTTACTGCCACGCTCGATGAGGAAAATGAACGAGTTAATATCATCCTTCGCAATCCGTCGTTCGCAAAATTGAATGACAATGACCTGCGCATGACGGCTGCTTTTGTCGTGTTGGATGAAATTCTTGGCGAGTACGGAACGGGCCAATGGATCGGCGAAATCAAGGCCGTGGAAACCTCTTCCGATGATGCTCAGCCTGTGCTCCAACTGAGGGACTTTCTCCACGATTTAGAAATCAAATACCAGTGGCAAAAGCTACCGCCAACCGAGACCAGCACGCTCTATCAATTCCAACCGAGCAGTGAGCCTTCGACCGCCCGTCGTGGGGACATTCTGTTCGGCAGCACATGTAACTTTGGAATTGTCAAAGAGTTTTGCAACTGCGATGGCGATCTGCCTGATCCACTGGCGGGCTTTGGAGCCGATTTTGTATACGTCGAATTTTCCAGCTCGGTTCTCCCCGATGGTCGCGAAGTCGACTTTCGCGCGGACATTGCCGATGAGATTGGTGACTTGCTGAAATCTGCAAAGATCGGAAGGCATATCGGTGGAGCCTTCGGAGCAATAAACAGCTATATCGACTTCTTGCTGTTTGATACCCAAGCGGGCTTGGAAGTGATTCGTTCCGAGATGATGAAACGTAATTTGCCAGACGGTGTTGCGATTCATTTTTTCGCCAAAGATAAAATCGACCGTTCAATCGTCCTCTGAGACCAGTGATGGAGCATATCCGACATGGCGA
>CAZDBA010000128.1:0-2485 GCA_964503615.1 uncultured Pirellulaceae bacterium | reverse complement strand
ATCGGTTTAGAGCAGGCGACCGATTCCCATTCGCTTTACGACTTTCAATTCCAACGTCGTACGGCGTTAGTGATCGGACATGAGCGAAACGGTATTGCCGATGCGGAACTTAAACTTCTAGATGAAGCGATCGAGATACCAGTTTACGGTATGCCACACAGTTATAACGTTGTGACAGCAACAACGATGGCGATGTACGAGTACTGCCGCCAGTTTCCTTCGGGATAGCGGTTTGTTGCTGAGTGAACTAAATTGCAAAACGGATTACGTTGTTGGGCTTAATCTTTAAAAATTGAATGTTTTGGCAACTCTTCTGATTCACTGTCGCACCTCGAAAATCTAGAATGGAACTAGTGCAGCGTTAGCTTGTCAAAGTAGCAAGCCTCTCCGAGACGTTAGTAGAGGCAAGCTAGTAACTAGCAACCCAAATTCTTAGCTGGCTCGTTGCACTAGCCGATCCTATCTCTTCTCTCTTTCGACTTCCGAGGATCCTGTGGAAAAAACGCAAGTTGGACCCTTTAAGATCTTGAGCAAGCTTGGCACGAACCGTCGGCAACAGGTTTACCGTGCGCTGCAGATCGAACAACAAAAAGAAGTCGCGTTAAAGTTCATTTCGATTCCACCCAACGTTCTGCGGGCAACGGCTTTGGAAAAGATCGATCGTGAGGTCAAATTCTTACAGAAGCTTCGTCACCCTAATCTTTGTCGTCTGTATGGCGCGGGCGTTGAAGAAGACAAAATCTTCTTTGCCTCCGAGTTGGTCCAGGGCGAATCGTTGGCTGCAGTCCTCGCCCGACGAGGCAGGTTGGCGATCGACTTGGCCGTTGACTACGCCAGTCAAATTTGCGATTTACTACAGTACATTCATCAGCATGAACTACTGCATTCAAAATTAACGCCCGATAAAATCTTGATCGGTAACGACGGGAAGGTCAAAGTCTCTGACTTGCGAATCAACCGTTCACGCAAAAAGCGATGGGATGCCGTTGCCAGTCGGCGTGAGTTAGATGTTGCAGCCTATATGGCACCGGAGCAACTTAATGAAGGAGCAACTGAAAAATCTGACTTGTATTCCTTGGGTGTGATTACTTATGAGATGTTGACAGGCAAATTGCCTTACACGCCCGACACAATGGGGCGAATGAATAATCGCAAGATCAAAGAGCCGGTTCCTTCGGCTGCAAAAGTCATTATGAACTGCCCGATGTGGTTGGACCAGATCGTCTCTCAGATGTTGCAACCGGACCCCCGCTCCCGTCCGCATACTTCCAAAGCGGTTGGGCTGGCATTTGACGAGATCAAGAAGATCGACCGCAATAAAAAAGCTGCGATCGATCAGGTCAGTGGAGGCTTTAATCCACTAACGGTTGGCCAGGATAAATCAGAAGCTCAACGACTGCTTGGAGAAAAGAGAAGCAAACAAAAACAAACTCCAGAAATGGCTTTTTATCAGCGAATTCCATTTCTTGTGATAAGTTTGATTTTCACGATCTGTTTGTTTACCTACGCGCTTTGGCCGGCCAGTCCGCAAAAGCTGTATGACAAAGCCGTCAAGCTTGTTGACTCAGACGAACCCAGCGATTGGGCGAGCGGACGTGTGTTGCTCAAAAAAGTTGCGAATTACGACAACGTAGAGTTAAAAAGACAGGCCGAACACCAGATTTTGCGGGCACGCCGAAAGGCTTTGATCAATCAAGCAAAGGTCGGAAAGAAAACCGCTTTGCAGTCCAAGCATGTTCAAGACTTTATTGACGCCTATCATCTCGAAATCACCGAATCGAAACTCGAGGAATCGCTTGTTGCGTATAAGTCCATTCTTGACGAGCTGATCGTAGGGGATCTTGAAGATGGACACATCGGGATCGAGGTAAAGTCTCGGATCGACCGTTTGCAAAACTACATCGACCTTCCTGCCAACAAGGAAGAGTTAAACCTATTGCTCACTAGCATAACGAAATTGACAACCGAAGAAGAGCTGCTTGAAGCTCGTAAAAAACTGGATGCCATCAACCAGCGGTTTGGTGAGAATTTACAGTACAAAGATGTGGTCGACAGGGCCAATGCACTGATTCCTCAACTTGACAAGTTCGTAGAGAAACTACGATCTCAGGCAAGCAAAGCCCAGAATTCTGAATCGAACAATTCGCAAGGGCAAGACACGTCGAGCGAGACAACACCGCCCAACGCTGATAAAGAGGATGCAAGCAAGCCATCTGCGTAGAAGCGATTAGAGTCGACTATGACCTGCGACTGATATTCAGGGGCTTGTCAGGCTCAGTCTGACCTACCTTCTACCTCCTTTTTGGGACAATCTGAGAATTGCTGGTAAGTTTACTTTTGTCTTCTACGTCACAAATAGAGCACATGAGTTACAGGCAAGGAGTTCACAAATGGAACTGTTTTGGTTTTTCGGGTTTATCCTGTTTTATTTTGCATTGCAAATGTGGATTCTGCCCAAGTTGGGATTTCAAACATGAATGAGCGG
>CAZDBA010000127.1:0-14050 GCA_964503615.1 uncultured Pirellulaceae bacterium | reverse complement strand
TGGGTCGGCCTCGACTTCTTAATGTATGCTCCAGTTTTAGTCGAACAGAGGCTTGGAAAAGCATAAAAGGGGGCGCAGCTCATACTTTCTTGCCGAACTGCTCAACGACTTCACACCACGAACTTTCGTCCAAGCCGATCCGGGAAAGAACCGCTTGCGAAATTGAGCCAGCTGAGCCGTGGTGTTAGTAATCATCTCTGGCTCGCTTTCCGTAGGCTTTTCAGCGTTATCCTTCTTGTCTTTCTTTGGTGCACAAAACAGGCCCGAAGATCGCAGCAATTGGGTTCAGTCGAAAAGGAGGCAACTGCGATGGCGCAAGCAAATTCTCTATCGATTTCACGCCAATTTATTTAGGTTCACCTAATTGCTCTTCGAGAAAGCGATAGGCTGCTGCGAGAGCTTCTTCGTCGAAGGCGGCTTCGACGTGATCAGCATCCGAAACCCCGAACATCTCGGATTGTACACCAGCCTTTTTGAGTGCTAGGTGGCAAGTGAATGGCAGGATCATCGGCGCGACGATATCATCCTTGCCATGAAAAAAGAAGAAGGGCGGATCATCCTTGTCGATAAATGCGGCTGGCGACGCCTGCTCAAATTTCTCCGGAACCTCTTCGAGGTTTCCGCCCATCCAGTAACGAGCCCACTCGCCATTGTCGGGACTCCAACGAAAGTCTGTGGGCGCTCCACCGGCAACCACAGCCTGTATGCGACTTTCGATGTTCCCATTCTCTTCGGAAGGAGCTTCTCCAGTCGTTCCCAGTAGACTCGCAAGATGTCCGCCAGACGAATAACCAATCGCACCAATCCGATCGGGGTTCACTTTGTAACGTTCTGTGTTCTGGCGAACCCATTGCAAAGCTGCACGACAGTCTTCGATTTGTGCTGGGAACTTGTGCTTTGGAGCTAACCGATACTCAATCGCATAACAGCAAAACCCTCGTTTCGCCAAATCCTCGGCATAGCTACTTAACTGCTTTCGATTCCCTTGTCGCCAAGCGCCTCCAAAGATTACCAGAACAGCTGGGTATTTGGTTTTGCCCTCTGGAATGTAAGCGTCCAGAGACAATGATGTTTCTTCGAACTCCTTAAAGACAATTCCTTCATGGAGTTCGAATTCTAATTCCGCTTTCTGAGCCCAAGACTTTTCTGCATGCAAGAATAGGAAAACAAAGACGAGAAAGGAAAGGTACCTAGTCCGATAAATCGACATGCAAACAAACCCTCAATGACCAAAGCTTGACCAAGTATAAGGGCCGCGGTCGCAAATTCAATTTTAATTTGATGGTTAAAAATGTGCGACCTTCGTTTTAGTGACCTAGGTTACTTGGTCAATTCGCCGATGGCTTTAGGACACCCTAACGGAACCGAGGGCATCCACAAATCGTTCTGAGATTTTCGCGATCGTAAACCTTCGTTAACGAATTATCGGGGTCGCGTTATCTTCTTTGAGATAGATAGAGGGGCAAACGCTATTTTCACAACGCTTGTGGGGCCGAAACGGAAGAACTCGCAAGCTCAGCGCGCAATACGGCGTAGTTGAATCTTCTAATAGATAAAAGCATGAGAGTCAGGCGTCACTGCAGCGAGCCTGAGCAGGTGGCGATGGGAATTTCGCTCGGATCAGTAATCGTCGTCCTGCTTGGGTGGCCGTCGTGGCCCGATGGAGATTCTTACTGGTATACCAATGGCAGCGGTCATAGCTAGGTCGCTATTTCGATTCGGAGTCCTGTTTTGATTCCGGTTCTGGTTTCTTTTCCCGAGGCTCACGAAGTTTCCAAGCTTTTAGCCAAGTCTTTCCGCCTCTTCGCATTTGGAAATCGTTTTCCAGTCGCTCTTGCATATCGTTCAAGTGCCCTGCCCCGTAAAAGATCGCCAGGTTTTGTTTGCCCTTTTCGATCTCTTCCATGAGCACTTTCATCGCCTTGGCGTTGCGGTGGTCGATAATTGTCGAACCCTTGTCGCCCTCAAATATCGCCATGCCCGCATCCATTGCCATCATTTGTTCTGCCGCGATTCGCCTGAGCTTAAGGGTCGGGTTCCTGGATAGCCCAATGGTCAACAGTGAAAGGTTCGAGCCTCCTCCTTTGGATTGCACAGCCATCGAATGCCCCATCGACTTGAGAAGGATACGGCCAATACTTTCATTATTGTCTTCCCAGCTTTTAGCGAACTCTTCGGGAGTCATATCGGCATGCACAAAATTATCGGGCGAGTAATCCACTTCTTCCAATTGGAAGCTCAAATCCAACCCGGACATCATAGCGACTTGCATACCAGCAACCGGATTGGTGATGTCACGATCTCCACCGCCTTTGGGGATCACTGTGCCCTCTGGCGCGACCAATTCATAGAGCATGGAATCGTATTCTTTGAATCGTTCATTGAGTGCCTGGTAGTACTCTTTTTCTCCCACATGCACGGCGCCAATCAAATCGACGTAAACGACTTTGCCATTCTCTTTGGTGTACTCGAATCGTGTGATGGCAGTGTCCATGGACCACGCTCGCCCGCGATGGTCGCGGGAGATCCGCATGTGTTCCGAGAACCCGTCTTTATCCTGAGCTTCCTGGTCGTCAGAAGCTGAAGCCTGATCTTTTTCCTGCTTGGGTTCCGTTTTTCCTTGTCCAAGGACGAGTGTTGGGAAGATGAAAATCAGGAAAGAAAAAAAAGCAATCCGCAAACAAGTCATGCGATTCGATGTCATGTGATTCAAAGCGCGAAATTTCATCTTGGTTATCTCAAATTTATCAATGGAGAGCGATTGTAGATCGTCATTCAGAGCCCAATGCTCAGGTTCACAAGTATATAACGCTACAAGCGATGGAGCAATGAATCAACAAACGGGAGTCGGTTCAAAGATCGTCATTGGGCTACCCTCGGCAATGAAGACACTGCTGGGACGTCCCGCAAGTGTTTTAGCGAACTCTTGCCCGAATAGATTTCGGGCATCGCATTGGAAGCAGGCCTGTGCTGCATCCCACACAATCCACGGCGGGCGTTGGACTCGGTACTGAACCGTTTTCGAATTGCGAGTGGCGAATTCATGTTTGTGGTTGAGGATAAAGCCGATTTGGGTTTCCGGTCCTGTTTTCCTCATAAGCGAGCGGCCTTTGATCATAATTCTGTTCTGGAACTCGCCGACTTTCCATTTGTAGTCGATCTTGGGAGCGAGCCCGCGTTTGCCAAAGCCGGAAGCTTGGCGTGACATTTCCATACGACCCAGCGAGGTCTTGAAAAGTGTCGAGAGCATCCAGGAGCCGTATGCATTGGGGACGTAATCTTTGATGACGCATGTCCCTTTGATTTCTCGAGGGCCACTTTGTCGCTTGACATAGAATCGCAAATCCAGCTCGGCGAATCCGCGACTGGCCAGAAACGGGAATCTCGCCATTTTCACGTCTTTTAAGAATCTTCCTACAAGGCTGACGTAGGCTTTGTCGTCGTGATAATCCAGCTCCAATCCTTTGGGGACCCGAGGCAGCAGGATTTTGGGGTCGATACGAAAATTCAGCACAACGATCTCCGAGCAGTTTGCCCGCATCAGTGGTTTTTCGGAAGTGGTTTTTGCCATCACGTCACCATCAGTTTGCACAAGTTGATTATTTTCTGGTCGCTCCTCCAGAGTCCCATTTCTTCATTGCAGTTTCTCTTTGTTGGTCTGTTTCAAATCCGGCTTCGTTCAAGGGAGGGAATCCCACGTCGTCGCCTGTGTAAAGTTTGTATTCATAATCTGAGAGGCTTTGCCCCGACAATCGCACGCAACCTGCCAGCGCGACATCGCGAATTTGAGAGTAGCGATAGAAGCGGTTGCTGCGCTTCTCATTTGAGTTGCGTGATGGGTTTACTGTTTGACGCAAGCGAGCAACTTTGCTTTTGTCGTCCAACAAAGTTATCAGTTGTTCGAGTTGCGCCTCGGTTCCCTGCTGTGCAATGAAAGCAATCGCCTTTGCCCGATCAACTGCAGGGAGTTCACGGTTTGTCACCAACTCAGCAGCAATCGCAACGAACTCAGTCAAATCCAAATTCGAAATGAGCTCCAAGCGACACTGGTCGATCGCAACGTTCTCGCTCGGGAGAGACTTGATCCAGCTGCCGACCAGTTTTTTAAGCGACTCGTGAGTGGCACCGCTGGTTAACTGGGATAGGACTTCATGTTGGCAAAGAAGACCGGCAATCCGTTCTTGCTGGCGAACGGAAATCACTTCCGAATCAATGTTCGCTGGATTTCCAGCAATCAACAGAATTGCCGCCAATTGGTTTGCATCACTGTACGAATATTCCATCGCGCTTTGATACCTGGAAAGTCCTTCACGGAAACGGACTTTTAATTTTTTTGCATCGCCATCAATCGAGAGCATCAACTCCGCTTGATCGCGGTGGAGGGTGATAAACAATCTGCGACTGGTGATGTCATTGCCCACCACGCTTTCATAGAACTTCCAGCCACCAAATCCGAAATCGGCGTCGCGGTCTTCTGATTCCAAAAATTGCAGAACTCGCCGTTGATAGTCGGCTCTTTGAATGCTGAGAATCAAGCGTGTGGATCGCATCCGGACTTCGTTGTCGGTATGCGTCTCACCTATACGTAAGTCTGGCAAAGCCTCTCCACCAACTTCTTGGAGTAGTGTCTCTGCGTTTTGTCGCTCTGAAAAATCGTCAGAACCCAGTTGTAAAACGAGTTCGAAATGGGCCCCTGCTTCCAGTCCAGTTTGCAAGGCGGCAGCGGTGTGTACGGTGAGTGCGAACGATGAGACTACGACGAAAGTCGGAAAGAGGATTGAGAGATAGTTTCTGAATCTCAGCATTCGATGCCTGTTCCGAAAAGTGATTTCGATCAGTGCCACAACCCTCGATTGTAACGAATTAAATACCACAGGCTAGAAAATATGCCCCTGAGTTGAAGGCAAAAACAACTTTCCCCTTCAATTTGACCGTTTTTAGGCAAGTTGTGTGGTATCACTCGTCCAAATCACCGGTTGCTGGCCGAATTGAGGATGTGCACAGGTCATGAATTAGATCATTTGCGCAGTCTGATCAGGGACAGGACAAAAAAAATGCTGACCCAGTTTTATAATAGGGTCAGCAAGTTTGTCTAATATTCTGTCATTCACAGAATTGGCTACTCTTTTTTAATCCGTTTTGAGTTCAGCGCCCGGTCACTTGGAAGGTGGATGTTCCAGGCAAGTCCCATCGCTTTCATGCTTCGGATTACGATCCAGCTCATGTCAAACTGGTACCAAAGCAAACCATGCTTGGCGGATGAAGGAAACGCGTGGTGATTGTTGTGCCAGCCCTCGCCCATCGCCAAAACGCCACAAAGCACATTGTTGGTAGAGTGATCGTTGGAGTGAAAATGTCTGCGACCAAAGACGTGGCAAATCGAGTTGATTGACCAAGTGATGTGGTGCGATACAAAAATACGAACTAGTCCACCCCAGACAAAACCCAGCAACGCACCGAACCAAGGGCTGCCGCCTGTCGCGTACTCGATGCCAAATCCCAGCACTGTCGGAAGAATCAAGCTCAGGATTACGAACACGTAATAGAACTTGTCAGCCATAACTAACAGACGATCTTTGAGGAGATCGGGAACGTATTTTTCCAAGTTGGGTTTGGTCCAGTAACCACTGAACAGCCAACCAACCTGTGCGTAGCAAAGTCCTTTGATCATTCCCCAAGTCGAAGTTCCATGTAGGTGAGGCGAATGCGGATCACCTTCCTGATCACTGTGTCCATGATGTCGACGATGTACTGCACACCAGACAAGTGGAGAGCCTTCGACTGAGAACGAACCTACGATCATCCAGAACGCTCGCACCCAACTATAGGTTTCAAACGATTTGTGAGACATCAGTCGGTGAAAGCCAACGGTGATCCCCAGACTTGTCAGGCACCATCCGAAAACAACCATGGCAAGGTAGCTCCAGCCCATCCAGCCATAAGCCCACATCAGCAAGCCGCCAGCGATGCAGCCGAGGATCGGGAACGTGACAGCAGCCGACATTACCAGTTTGGTAGTCAGGTCCGCTTTGGGGTGCAGTTCCTCAGCCCGCAGCTCCGGTCGGGTTTCCCCTTTTACCGCGTAGCTTGGATTTGTTTCGGGGACAGAAGCAGTTTTTTGATTAGCTTCGCTGGGACTGAAGTGAGGAGCAGGTCTGTCTTTATCCGGAGCCGGTTCGGAGGCGGGCAGCTCGGTAGCAGGCAGTTTGTTGATCATTAAAATTCCAGATTGGGATTCATTTGTACCGCTGCACGTTCCATCTTGGGCAGCGAAATTGCACTTCGTATTCTTGGGCACAGCCAAAGATAGTAATCAATATCGGGATAATGGCGATAGACGATAATTGCGATCTGCGACATTATTTCTCAGGGCTTTTGCCACCATGGTTGAGTTTTTCCATGAGGATAGACCGGAGAATTGGGGTGATTTTGGAGTGTAAGGCAGAGTTGCCGATTTTATCAACTCCAAACAACTTTTTGGGGGAATCGGTGCACTTGATTTCCCTAAACTCAGATTTTGGAACCTGAGCAAGGTCCACAGGCTATATAAAAACCGGCAACAGCGAAGCGGGGCATGTTTTTGGTATCTATGGGAGCGAATGTTATCTGGTCGAGAACATTGGCGGTCGTCACAAATTCAAGAAACCGAGAATGGAGAAACGTGGTGGAGAAACCACAGATAAACACCCATGAAGACAGATGAAAGCGAGCATCTCATCCGAGTTTATTTGGTCCCGAATCCATTCAGTAAGGTAAGGAAAGTTGAGCTGGATCGCATTTGCGTGGATTTTCAAACATCGTCGGTAAGTTTAAGGTAGGTGATTTGGTTTCGGATGGCGGATTCAACTTTCGATTTCAACTTATGGAACTTGATCGGATTACAAATAACTCAGTATGACCCGCCAACACACGATTTTATTTGACATTGATGGGACGCTCATCCGAACTGGCGGCGCGGGGATGCTCGCGATCAACCATGTTTTCCAGGAGAGGTTTGGCTTCGAAAACCGTGTTGAGGTTCCAGTGCGTGGGCGGACCGACTTTGGAATTTTCGGCGACCTTTTCCGAGCGAATCAAATCTGCTTTGAGGATCACTATCGCGACTTTTCGGCTCGGTATCACGAATTGCTGCCTTCTTATCTTGTCCAATCGAAAGGCGGTGCAGTTTTGCCATGCGTCGAATCCCTGCTTGAGGAATTGGTTCGATCCGAGTTTCGTTTGGGGATCATCACGGGTAACGCGCGCACGGCGGCAATTGCCAAGCTGAATCATTTTGGGTTGGACTCCTATTTCGCCTTTGGTGGTTACGGCGATGACTCAGAGAATCGCGATGATGTTGCAAGGGCAGCCGTTGCCTCTGCAATCGAGCACACGGGTGCCGAATTCGACGTGGCGAGATGTTGGGTGATTGGAGACACACCAGCCGACGTGACGTGTGCCCAGAGTGTTGGAGCCAGATCGATTGCCGTTTTGACCGGTGGTTACGGTCGTAACGATTTTTCCGATTGCGGTCCCGATCTGATGTTTGAGAGTTTGTGTGAACTTTCTTGCAAGGAACTTCTAAAAACTTGCCCAGAGAGCAGCTAGAGTCGGGAATAAGTTAAATACCGGTACAAACTGTCTTGAAAATAGGGTTCTTCAGAATAGACTCTATGTTGCTGTCTCGTTGGGAGATGCGCAAACACTTTAGTTACCTACCCCTTTCCTTTTGCCCCAAGTTTTTTCCTGCCTTGTTTTCTTTTCAAGAGCAGTCCGTATTCGAAACGACCAGGCACCTTGAACTATGAACCAAAGTCAATTCACCATCACGCACCTGTTCGAACTTCTACTGCGAAACAAACTCAAGTTTGTGTTTGTGTTTTTGTTGACCCTTTTGGGAGTGGTTGCCTATTGGTTGCTGGCTCCCCGAGTCTACGCCTCTGAGGGGCAGTTGTTTGTGCAGTTGGGACGCGCTAACTCGGCCATGGATTTTACCAGTGGATCGATACCGATCTCGATTCAAAACTCGCGCGAGACCGAAGTTCGTAGTGTGATGTCTCTGATCCAAAGTCACGAAGTTCTCGCCAAAGTTTGTCAGGATCCTGAGGTCACCGTCGATGCGGTCCTGAAATCACCTTTTGATTGGATCACTGACATGTTGCCGAAAATGGGTGGCGGTGGAGGTGGGTCTGGTGATCTTACCCGAGAAGAATACAACGAAAGTAAGCGACTTCAAAAAGCGGTAAAAACACTTTCCAATAACATTACTGTGACTTTGGAAAAAAAGACATCTGTCATAAGCGTTTACATGGAAGCTCAATCGCCGATGCTTGCAAAAAGAATCGTCGATCGAATTTTGCACTACGCTACTGAAGCGCACGTAAATGTTCACCGTCGTTCGGACACTGTCGATTTCTTTGAAGACGAGTTCGAGAAGCAGAAGGAAATTGTGCGCAGTGCAGAAATAGGACTGCAACAGTTTCGCAACGGACTGCGAGAAGAGTCTGGAAAGCCATTCCTCTCCATCGAAGGTGCTCGAAACACATTGCAAGCTGTAGTCAATAAACTGGAATTGCAACTTGTTGATATTGAGCTTGACCAGAAACAGGCTGAAGAAGAGGTTCGCCGTTATGACCAACAGCTAGCGGCGTTGGGAAAATATATTCAGGTTCCTACAAAGGGCGTGGAGCGAGCGTCGACTGAGGCGGCTCAAGAGGAAATGTTCCGCTTGCAATCCGAACAGGCCGAGTTGACAGCGACCTATCGTTCACATCCACGTTTGGAAATCATCAGGGAGCGACTTCGCAAACTGCAAGCGAATATCGACAGCTTGCCGATTGACCGAACTGAGGTCGAGGCCGTTTCCAATCCTGCTTATGAGGATGTTAGCGTCGAACGTGCTAAATCAATTGCCAAGTCTGAATCATTGCAAGTAAAACTTCGAATTGCCCGACAGAAACATGCCGTTGCATTAGAAGAGCTAAAAAAACTGAACGAAACCGAAGTCGCAGTAAACCAACTGAAACGAAAGGTAGAAGTCGAAAAGAGCTACCTGAGTTCTTTTGTTTCTCGGCGAGGTGATGTTAACCTGATGAACCGATTGGATGAAAGCAAAGTTTCTGATGTTGCGATTCACCAACCGGGCGTGCTGTGGGTCAAGCACGTAAGTCCCCGAGGCAGTATTGTGCTGCCACTGGGTGTGATGCTCGCCACAGGCTTGGCAGTATTGACCTGTTTGATTTTTGGCAATGGTGCCAAGGTTCTGTCACGAGATGAGAACATCGAAGAAGCTCTTGAACTACCCGTGCTCATTACCATTCCTCGTGTTTCCAATCGCCGTGCGTTAGTTAGGTAGCCGCTCACTATGATAAGTACAACTATGACAAATTTTTCCGAGACCAAGTTTCACAAGACTTCGATTCGACCGAGTCAATCGTTACGGCGGCATTTTCTGTCGTTGGGTCGGCAAGTGCTACGTTGGTCCGAACAGCGTCCGATTCGTTCGGTGAACATTGGTGTGACCTGCCTGAATTGCGATGAAGGCAGCAGTACTGTCAGCTTTAACTTGGCATCGGCACTCACCGCATTGGTGGGACGAGATGTGCTGTTTGTCGAATCCAATTTTGGAAGTTCCTATTTGACTCGAAAACGGGAGGTGGGACTTTCTGAGGTTCTCCAAGGCGACACAGAAGCTAAGGATGTAATGCGAAAGTTTCGCGAAAACGAAAACCTTTATGCGATGGGAAGCGGCAAGGCGAATGAGAAAGATTCGATCGAGTTGCCGTTGCATAACCTCAACTCTTTAATCCAAGATCAGTTTGATGTATTTGATTACGTCGTTTTTGATCTACCTGTTTCTGATGGCTTGACCGCCTGCGATTCATTGGCGAGACAGTTGGATGGTGTTCTTCTCGTGGTTGATAGTACAGCAATCAATCGTACAGAAGTCGCCACCTTTCGCACACGAATGAAACGTTTGGGCGTCGAGATTGTCGGATTGGTCGTCAACAAAGCCAAATGAAATAAGACTTAAGAATCTTTGCCTGATCCGAATTAAGGCAATTAAAAACTGTGGCGCACAAATGGAATCATTGCAATTCCGTTTTTTTCACTTGCCTCTCCTGCCTCAATTGAACAACACCTGGAAAAAACTAAGCTCATGATCGTTCGGTCACGCCGAGGATCTGATTCCTTTTGGTCTCGGATTTTTCGTCGAAAAACTACGCTTGATCAACAAGACACGGTTCTGTCCGATGTCGATTTCGCTTTTGCATTGGCAAAAGAGCGCTCTCGCTGCGATCGTCGGAGTTACGATCGCGAGTTTTCTTTGATTGAGTTGAATATCCGCGAATTCGTGCCCACTGTAGACGTTGTCGCTAATGAACTGGGGCGCGAATTACGAAAAAGGTTGCGTATCACCGACGAGATTGGATGGCGAGGAAACAAGCTTGCGATTCTGCTCCCGGAAACGGATCGTTTGGGTGCCGAGTTTGTGACAAAAGATGTTGGGGACGTGTGTGCGAAATTAGAACTGAAATTCGATCTTGATATTCTGGTTTATCCTGAGGACGACACGATCGCAGCCGAATCGTTCGAAATAAACCCCGAAACAGCTGAGACGCCCAAGTCGGTTGAAGCGTCCGAGCGTAAATTGGATCCCACTCGTTCTGTTTGCCGACCTCAAAAGACGCCGATTTGGAAACGCTCGATCGACGTTGTAGGATCTTTGTTCGCATTGACGGTGTTTTCGCCGGTGCTTGTCGCCGTTGCGGTCGCAGTCAAACTCGACTCACCCGGCCCCGTTTTTTTCAGGCAACGCCGCGAAGGAAAGGATGGCCGGCAGTACGACATCCTTAAATTTCGAACGATGCGAAAAGGGGCTCATGAGGAACAGGAAGGGCTTCGTCAAAATCACGGTAACGAACAAGATGGTCCCGCGTTCAAGCTGACGAACGATCCTCGTGTGACTCGGGTTGGTCGCTACCTGCGAAAAATCTGCTTGGATGAAATGCCACAGATGTTGAACGTGTTAAGAGGTGATATGTCATTGGTCGGCCCGCGTCCGTTGCCGGTTGGCGAATCAAAAGGCAGCAAAATCTGGCATCGCCGACGGTTGGAGGTCCTGCCCGGTTTGACTTGCATTTGGCAGGTGGCAGGCCGACGAGATATCAGTTTCGATGATTGGATGCGAATGGATCTGGATTACATCGAGCGAAGGGGGCTATTGCTCGACCTGCATCTGCTTTTCAAAACCGCTATGTTGGTTGTCATGCACCGCGGTTCGGTATAGCCACCTGATTTCATCAGTGCTGAACTTTGCAAGGCGATCCTTTCGCGTTGGCAAGTCTTTGTTTGAAAGAAGTAGAACCGGAAATATGTCGCTCGAACTCAACGATGTTACGCCGAGTAACGGAAGCGAAGATCGTTCCGATGGGCAGGTTGAGTTTGTTGGAACAGAAGAGTTGCTTGAAGCCGGAGAAAGTGGACGCTCTCAAATACTCAGCTTGGCCGCGACGGTGTTTACTACGCTAGGTGTTTTTGGGCTGTTTTTTCTTCAAGGCATCTTTGTCGCGCGGATCCTGGGGCCGGTCGGTCGTGGAGAGTTTGGTCACGCGCTTTATTTTCCTCGCGACATTCTGCTTTATGCGGGCTTACTTGGCGGGATCGAAGTCGTTAACGCGATTGCAAGTAAGCGGGGATCCGATACGGTATCACTCAAGTATGCAGCAGCCCGATTGGGGATCGTGACGGGGATCATCACCGCAGTGGTGGCTTTGTTGTTGTCGGTTATCTTTTTGGTTCTAGCGGGTAAAACTTACTTGCTACCGTTTGTCGCGCTGGTTTGTGCTTTTGTACCGTTTGAACATATGCAGTTGACGATTTCAGCGGTAGACCGAGGGAATGAACAATACGCTCGGTATAACATCAACCGGCTGATCTACGCCGCTATGTTTCTGGTTTTTGCTGTGGTCGGATTCGGGATGGACGAAGTGATCGCTTCGACCAGCAACCTGCCAGATTGGTTGTCTGGGGTCGCAAGTTTGTTGAGTGGTTGGACCGGTTTTAATCATATCGTTGCTCCTTACATTTCTCCGTTGGCGTTTATCTGTTTGTTGTTTGTGGCTGCTCGGATATTGGGTCTGCTTCCTACGTTACGTGACATGCAGATCTGGCAGTGGATCCGGGGTGTTGAATCGCCCAGCTTGGCTGTCGATGGGATGTTGGATACCCGCCAGTTGCTGCGGGACGGCAGACCTTTTGCGTTTTCAATGTTGGTCAGTGAGGTTTTCGACCGGCTGGATGTGTTTTTGATCATGGCTTTAGCTGCCACGATGGATATGGCGGGGCAGTACTTTGTGGCTGTACCGGCAGCTGCGTTGTTGATCGTGGCGCCCAATGCCTTGGGAGTGTTTACGTTTAATATCGGCGCGGATGCCAGCCGAACGGTTACACTTAAATCAGCGACCGTCACTATGGCTTTGACGATCCTATTTCAAACGGTTGCAACGCTGGTTTTTACTTTGATTTTGCCAACGTTGATTTTGACTTTTTACGGCTCTGCCTACAGTCCAGCAATCCAATTCGCACTTTGGCTATTGCCAGCTTCGGCCATTAAAGGATACTTGCAAGCTGCGGACGGATACCTGAAAGGTCGTAATCGACCGGTGATTGGAATCGTATCGCGACTGGTCAGCATCGTATTGATGTTGTTGTTCGTTGTTTTCGCTTATCCTCATTGGAAGTTGCTTAGTATTCCGATGGCGGCTTGTGTCGGTCAGGCGCTGAGTATGGTCGTGATTTCGACGGTTGTCATCCAAGATGTGATCGCCCAGAATCGAAATATTCCTCTCAGCGAGGCGTGAAAGTGATTTTTGATAAGTTTTGGATCAATGTGTAAATTGGTTCGGTAGATTATTTTCGACATGATATTTGACGCTAGGACTGATACCGTTTTGAAGAAAGCGACGGATAAGAAGCAATCGTTTGCTTCTGCGCGCGGGTACCGATTCGATTCGGTCGGTTTCTCAGAAGTTCCAGATTCAGTGCTTGAGCAATGGCGTTCATGGCAAACGAGCAAAGCTTATCGGAGCCCCTATTTTCATCCCGAGTACGTCGCGTGTGTCGATCGAGTTCGTGACGATGTGCGAGTGGGTTTGATCTTTGACGATGCTCAAGAGTTGGTCGGGATTTTTCCGTATCAAGGCAACAGGAATTGTTTAGCGGAGCCGGTCGGTGGAGCGATCAACGACTACCACGGCGTAATTGGCGCTGGAAATCTCAAGTTGACTCAGGAAGAGATTGTTCGTCTGACAGGCGCAAGCAAATTTCAGTTCCATGCCTGGCTTGATCCGGATGAGTCGATGGAGCGTTACGTTTATGGTCCAGATCAGGCGTACGTCGCCGATCTTTCCGCAGGTGCGGAGCCGTTTATTAAAGAGATTTCCAACCAAAGTGTTGCAGTGAAGCGACACGGTCAGAAATCTCGAAAGATGATGCGGGAAATCGGTTCATTGCGGCTGGAAATCGACTCCAAGGACAAGGATTTGCTGGATTGGACGATTCAGAAGAAGCGAGAAAAATACCAACGAACGGGAGTCGTTGACTATTTCGGGCGCGATTGGAGTCGTGACATGCTGCACGAGATATTGAAGCATAAAAGTCACGATTTTGCAGGGATGTTGTCGGTGCTGTACGCGGGCGACAAGGTCGTAGCGACTCATTTCGGGATGCGAAGCCGTAAAGTTCTACATTACTGGTTTCCGGTTTACGATTTGGATTTCGCCAAATACTCGCCCGGAACCGAGCTGTTTTTGCAAATCGTTCGTCGGTCAGAATTGTTGGGAATCGATACGGTCGATTTCGGCTACGGTTACGACTATTACAAAACTCGGTTGACTAATCGGCGAGCCGATGTGGTTCGTGGCTGTGTTGATTTTAATCCGCTTCGTCGCGTGATGAACAAGACGTTTGATGCTGTAGTGAGTCGGATCAAATCCAGCTCTCTCAAAGAGCCGGTCAAGAAGGCAGTGCGAACGTTTAACCCCGGCGCGGGTCAGCCCAAGATCTAACA
>CAZDBA010000126.1:0-14238 GCA_964503615.1 uncultured Pirellulaceae bacterium | reverse complement strand
TCGCGCATCTTGCCTTGCTTGCGTTCAATCTCTTCTTTCTCGCGGGCTAATTGAAAATTCCCCTCGCCCAGAATCTCTTGCAGCTGGCTGTCGTCGATTCGGCTGAGATCGGTTTCCGATGGAGACAGGTTAACACTGAAACCTCGCAAGAAAGTTCCCAACAACGTCGTGCCTTTGAAACGGTAGTGGCCTGGTAGGTTGGTGAACTTGTACCGCAACGAGCTCTCAGAAACTTTCACATTCGATGGAGACTTTTCGCTATCCGGGGTGAACAAAAAATACTGGTCGGGGAAAACACGGTCATCATTTTTCAGCTTGGCCGTATCCCCGATTCCAAGGTTCAACGTGTCAGCGTTTGTACCCACCAAATGCAAAGTCATTTGACGTAATAAAAACCAAACTGGAAAAATCTCTCCCACCAACAACTTGTTCCAACTGGTACGATCCTCTTCCGGTTGAGCGGACTCGGGAAAGGGCGTTGTGAACACGATCACGCGTCCAGAACCAATTTGCCGTTCGATCAACGCACTTTCACGATTGTTGAATCGAATTACCGTCTGGGTTGGGTAATCAGATTGATCGGGCTCAATTCCCCAATGCAACTGAATTCGGTGACGAGCCCAATTGATGTTCGACTCAAAACTGCGAAACCCCTCCAGAATCGGATGCTCCATCGCTTGTGGGCTGAGGAAAAAGCCGCTTGGAATATCAGCACGATTGGAATCTGGGGCCGAGAACGGAAACGTTAGCTTGCCCGTCAATAAAACTGAAGCCGCCTCGGTGGTAAAAGAACGATCCGCTGACGGCCCATCCTGAGCATTGTGACCGAGAAAAATACCAAGCCCACCGCCGTCCTCAACAAAGCGTGTCAAAGTTATCCAGGTCGTATCTGATTGCGGAGTTGGATTCAACCAATACACCGCATCGTACTTTGAAAGATCGACCGAACTGAATTCGGCTTCCACGACCATTTCGCTCTCGATCATGGCGTCCTCGATCAGCGATTGTAGTTGACCAGCTCGCACATTGTTGGCATGAACGATCAGAACCTTCCACGGATCACTGATTTCGATGGTAAAGAATTTTTGATTGTCGATCTCCAGTCCATCTCCTCCAACAATTTCGACGACGCCATGATGCGTGCCAGGAGAAAGTTTCTGGCTGGTTCGAAACTCAAGCGTCTTTCCGCCATTCGCTTCTACAGATGCAATCTGGCTGTTTTCCCACCCTCCTTCGGGCACGACGACTCGGCCTTGTTGAAAGACAGGCAAATTCTCGTCCTTGTTTTCCAAACGTATCTTGACCGTTCGCTCACCCGCCGGCCCGCGACGCAGCAGATCAACTTCGATTTGCAAGGGCTCGTTTTGGGCAAGCGTTGTAGATTCGATTCGAATCGCATTGATGGAAAAGTTAACAGGGGACTCTGATCCTGTATCGATCACATAGATCGAAGGTGCTTTCTCGTCCAACTGTTTCTTGATCTTTCTGGAGTCGGCATTGGACCAGCTGCGTAACGTCAGATCGGAAAGCACATACAGCTCTTTGCGTTCCAATTCGGACGATTTCAGGAGGCCTAAACCCTCGACCAAAGTTTCCGGAACTGTGGATGGCGTGTAGGAAACTTTGCTTGTTTCAAGCCGCTTTTTCGCCGATGAGACGTCGACCGAGAAATAGGGCGATTCGCCATCGGTCAACAGGATTGAGACTTCGCTATCCACAGGGAACTGACCGATCAACCAAGTCGCCATCTCCTTTGCCCGTTCCAAAGAGGTAACATTCTCATGCTGATACAACATTCGCGGCGACGTGTCTAAGACCACGACTGCAGCAACGGGAGCTTTATCGTTCCCAATTACCGGTGCCGAATCGGTTTTCCATAACCGATAGACCGCCCAACCGCCGAACGCCAAAATGCCTATCAGCAAAGCGCTCAAGATTCCGCGCAGCAACGGTGCCTTGCCCGGTCGAAACCAACTGGCCAGTAGGCCTCCGCCCACGACCAGGGCCGCAAAGCCGATCGAGCCCAATGTCATCCAGTTTCCAAAACTACCCGCAGCGACGGTCGGACCGGCTAAAGCAGCCGCGATCGCAAGGATCAACAGGCATCGCAATAGCAACAGAACGATATGCCGGACTCGCATCTGGCGACGGTTCTTGATCTGTTTTTTCTGGATGAATTTGAGAGCAGGAAACGTCATCAGTTTCGGCTTGGGCTGCATCAAGAAATGCAAAATGATCGGAATCGCCAATAGGATCCCGCCCAAGCCCAAAATCAACCCGTTCAATAATGTCATCGACTTAGAACCTCGCACGCCGGCTTACGAGGTACTCGACCAAAGCCCGGTCAAACTGCATGCTGGTGTCCAGAGGCACATAGTCGATTCCGTTTTTACGACACGAAGACATCAGCCCGTCTCGAAATTCCTGAATCGCCTGTTGGTAATCTGAGCGAAAGCCCTCGCCGTCCACGGTCTCCTGATCACCTGACTCGGGGTCGGTCAAAATGCAGGGGCCGCTGAACGGAAACGAGACTTCGGCTTCGTCTAAAATATGAAACAGGATCACGTCATGTCCGCCATGCCGCAACCGATAGAGTGCGTTCAGCGATTTTTCTTCGTCCACTAACAGATCGGAAAAGATCATTACCAGACTGCGATTTTTTAACATCGCCGCCAGTTGATATATACTGTTCTCGAAATCGGTTTCCCCTTCAGGGCGTAGATTCGAAAGTAACGACAGGATGTTACCAAGCTGAGTCCGTTTTGATTTTGGCGCGAGACTACTGCGGATTTTCTCATTGAAAGTGATCAAACCCACGGGATCCTGCTGTGAAATCATCAGGTACGCAAGCGAGGCGGCCAGGCAAATCGCGTAGTCGAACTTATTGAGCTCCTGGCTCAGCGTGTAGTTCATCGATTCGCTCAGGTCCATTACCAGATAGCCGGTGATATTCGTTTCGGCTTCGAATTTTTTGATGTAGTACTTGTCCGTCTTCGCGTAGACCTGCCAATCGATATCTTTTGGGTCATCGCCGTGCGTGTACTTGCGATGCTCGCTGAATTCGACACTGAAACCGTGGTAGGGACTGGCGTGCAGTCCTTGTAAAAACCCTTTGACGACGAACTGAGCGCGCATATCCAGCCGCTTGATCTGGTTGATCACGGACGGCTTGAGATACTTTTCGACAGACATTTCAGGGCGGTTTCAGCTGGGTTCTATGTTCTTCAGATGTTGCAAATGGGGCGTGCCTATTTGGAGTACTTATCGATGTCGGGCTCAGGGATCTCGGCCAGCAATCGTTCGATAACACCTTCTACCGTCATCCCTTCCGCTTGAGCTTGAAAGTTTGTACTGACGCGATGTCGTAAGACCGGGATAGCGATTTTCCGAACGTCTTCGATCGCAATCGAGAACCGGCCTTCCATCGCCGCGATCGCTTTTCCGCCTGCGATCAAAAACATTCCCGCACGAGGACCGGCTCCCCAGTCGACAAGCTCTTTGACAAAATCGGGAGACTCGGGATCGTTGGGGCGAGTCGAACGAACCAAGCGGGAAACGTATTCGATCAGGTAATCGGACGCAGCCACCGACTTGACCAACTTTTGCAAATTTGAAATCGCCTTGGCTGAAAGGATCTTGCGAACTGTCGGTTTCTCACCTTTGCTGGTTCGGCTGAGGATTTGAACTTCCTCTTCCGCCGTCGGATAGCCGACTTTGATGTTAAACATGAAACGGTCAAGCTGGGCTTCGGGCAGCGGATAAGTTCCCTCTTGCTCGATCGGGTTTTGCGTCGCAATGGTAAAAAACGGTTGTGGCAACTTCATCGTTTCGCGGCCAACGGTTACTTCACGCTCTTGCATCGCCTGTAATAATGCGGCTTGCGTTTTAGGAGGTGTTCGGTTGATTTCGTCGGCCAGAAGAATGTTGGTAAAAATGGGGCCTTCGACAAAGCGAAAGTTTCTCCGCCCGTCATCGTCTTCTTCCAGAACATTGGTGCCCGTAATTTCTGAAGGCATCAAGTCGGGCGTAAATTGAATGCGATTGAAACCGACATCAAGGATGTTAGAAATGGTGCTAACCATCAACGTCTTGGCCAATCCAGGCACACCTTCCAACAGGCAGTGTCCGCCGGTGAAAATTGCCGCAAAGACTTGTTCGATCACTTCGTCTTGCCCAACGATCACCTTCTGCAACTCCTGCTGCATCAACTGACGGTGTTGGCTGAATTCCTGCAAGACATCGCCGAGACTACGAGATTTTCCTGATGACACTCTTTCCTCACGTTTTTGCTGGTCGTTTTTTCGCTCGTTTCGAGATTGAATTTTATGGGCGGGCGCAAAAACCGGCAACGCTGAGTTCGCTTTGGTTGAGCATTAGGCTACAGTTTTACGATAATAAAATCGAAAGATGACAATCTTAGTCACCTTTCGCTTCCGGAAAGACACGTAAGACGCGTTACTCTCCCAGAGCAAAAGGCGACTTTGGGTCCACACTTTGAGAATGCAAAGGAAAGCAGAGTATGATGCACACCGACGAAGGTGTCTCGCAGAGCATCGATGTGATCAATCGGCGGCTATCGCTTGACGGGAAGTATGTGATCGACGTGGGCTGTGGAGCCATGGCGTTCTCGAAATTGCTGGTCGAAAATGGGGCAACCGTGTTGGGTATCGATCCCGATTCGGTACAGGCTGAAAAGAACCGCGCTGCCGATCTGATCGAGGGGCTGGAATTTTTCGAGGGCTCAGCGGATGCACTTCCCGTGTCGGACAGTTCCGTAGACGGTGTCACGATGATGCACTCGTTGCATCACATTCCCGAGTCGATCTTCCCGCAAACGTTTGCCGAGGTCTTCAGGGTCTTACGCCCTGGGGGATTTTTGATCGTAATCGAACCTGTGTTTTCTCCGCTTTTCGAAGTGGTAAACATATTTCACGACGAGACAGAGTTGTGGGCAGCTGCTCAGAGTGTGCTACAAAAAATCGCCGTCCCTCGTTTTCAGGAGGTTGAGCTGGTCACCTATCATGGGTATACAAGCTACGATTCATTCGAGCACTTCACTAGCCACTTCTGTAGTCGTTCGTTTAACAGAATGTATACCGAACAGGATGTCCGAATTCCAGCTGTCCAATCCAGGTTCGAAAAACACGCTCCGGAATATCGCTTTGAAACGAACAAACAAGCGATGATTTTACGGCAGTGTCTTTAGTAAGGGCTATTGGTTCAATTCCAATTGCTCTTTGCGGTGCGCGACCGCTTCTTTTTTTGTTTTAAACGTTTTGAAACACTGGCGGCCCTCGAACTGCCATGTCGCCACCCATCGTCCGTAAAGGTTTTTACTGACACCAACCGTTCCAGAAGTATTGTTGACCGCTTTTTTTCTCGGGCCCTTACGCCATTGTCTTGGCCCCAGCTCTTTCATTTTTTTATCGCGCCAACGTTGGGCCTTTGTAAGCGCCTTTTTTATTCCGCCTTCGGTGAAACGAAAGTACTTTGAGTATTGCGTACCATCGCGGACGATTCGTACTGAATATCCTGCCGCATCGCGTGTAATATTTGTCATCTTGGTCATGGGGCATAATTTAATCCTGTTGGCCCCACTCGGCAACATGGTATATGCGCATGATCTGGAAATTGATCGCAAAAAACGTTATTCGTTCAACTGCTTGATCTGCTCTTCACTGGGGTACTGGCTGACGAAATACCGAACTGGATATCGCTCCTGCTCCTCTATCAGATCTCCACACACCTGGACGACTCGCTCCCATTTTGCGAAAGCCTCAACGCCACCACCGACCTCCGACATGAACGCGACCTCATCCGTTTTGGGCAAGCTGGTTTTGACTCCGTTACCCCAGACGGAGTAGCTTGAATACGCTTCATCTTTATTAACAACGGTAAACGTGGCGACGAACTCTTCGATCATTTTCGATTCGTTTAGCTCACGTAGCAATTCCTGCTGTGCCGCGTACTCATGTTGCAGCCAACCCAGATAACACCTTCGAAATTGTTCGTGCGAGGGATGATCGACAGGAACACTCCAATCTTCCCAGTTGCCGTCTCGAAAAATCAACGGCGCAGCGACCAGCGGCCGAGGATTTTCCGCCAGTTCCCGAGCTGCCAGCTCGACCATCATCTTGATACCCAACTCCGACTGGTCGCCTGTGATCAAAAGGGTATCGCGGTTGGGGACCATCGCCACCATGTCACCTTCAATTTGAAACTGGTCGGTAAGCGCGGAAAGGATTAAACGAGTCGCATCGTACGAATCGCCAGTGTTGGACGCGTAAAGTGCTTCGCCCAATGACGCGACCATAAAATTTTCTTGGGCAAGGTTAGTGATCGCCGCCTCGCGAGCTTCCCAAAAACTGACGCCCCAACCTTCCAGTTCATCACCGTTTACACTGCGAACCGATTCTGGCAAATCATACACCAGCGAGAGAATCAGGTGCGAACCGATCGCTTCGATAGGCCAATTCGGCTCAGGCCCGCCGTCAATTAAATTCCGCAGCCGCATATTCTCAAAAGTTGATCGTGCCCACAGCCGCGGACGCAGGTCATAGCTGGCATCGCTAAATTCGTCCGGGATCGGTTTCATATGCGACAAGGCAGCACGAGCAATCTCCGAGATTCGTTGATCGCGATGCTCTTCATCCAGTCTCGAAAATTCAGCGTACAGATTTCCAAGATTCAAAACACCGCATTCCTTATCGTCTTCAAGGAAAACGATTTGAAACTCTTCAGCGTCGAAGCGGGTTTCCCGCGAGTCACCTGCGTTGATCAGTTTTTGGGCGACCAGATCTGCAAAGTCTGACTGCGAGATATCACTCATCCAATTTTCCTGTGCTATGAATCGTTTTTGGGCATGCGACAAGCAGCCGCTCTGGCATGCGCGATCAACCCTTCATGTTCAGCCAGTCGCATCGTGTCCTGAACCAATTCTGCGGGTGGCGATTCGATTTGCAACCAGGTACGGACTCGCAAAAAGGTGAATACGTTCAAGCCCGCCGACCAGCGAGCCGTTCCGCCGGTTGGCAAAGTATGATTGGGCCCCGCTCCATAATCGCCAAAGACCTCAGCAGATCGAGAGCCTACAAAGATACAACCGGCATGTTGAACCATCCTGGAAAATGACTCGGCATCGTCGATGTGCAATTCCAGATGCTCTGGGGCCAGTTGATTACATACGTCCGCAGCAGACTCGATCGAATCGGCAACTATAATCGCGCCGTTTCCGAGTGAAACTTGGGCCGTCTCAGCGGTGGGCAAGTCGCCTAGCTGTTTCTCGATTGCGGCGACGACCTCAGCTGCAAAAGCGTTGCTAAAGCAAATCAGAAACGGCCGAGCGTCGGTGTCGTGTTCAGCTTGGGCAAGCAAATCCGCCGCAACGGTTTGTGGATCGCACTGATCGTTGGCGACAATTGCCAGCTCGCTCGGCCCGGCCAACATGTCGATGCCAACCGATCCGACGACCAGTTGTTTAGCAGCAGTCACCCAGCGATTCCCTGGCCCGGCAATAAGGTCACGTTTTTCACATTGGCTAAATCCATAAGCCATCGCGGCGATCGCGTGTGCACCACCGAACGGCAGAACGGCATCCGCGCCGGCAACGTGAGCCGCGGCAAGTGTGATATCGGTTGGGTTGGGCGATGCCACTACGACACTTTCGCATCCCGCGGTTCGAGCCGTCACTGCGGTCATTAAAACGGAGGAGGGCAGGGGATAGCGCCCGCCAGGTGCGTAACAACCCGCACGGCGGATCGGTTCGATCGTATGACCCGCTTTGCCACCGGGAACCGTAGTCGTTAATTCACTTAGGCTTTCCAATTGCAAATTCGCAAACGTTTCGATCCGGCCGGCAACACGTTGCAACAATTTCTGATCGTCTTTGGGGATCCGGTTGAACGCGTTCGCCAGTTCGTCGGGGGCAATTGTTAAGGGGTCGTCAGGCGTTCGTTCGGAAAACTGAGCCGTGTACTTTCGAATCGCCGTTTCACCCTCGTTACGAACGGCCTCGACGATCTCTGCTGCCGTAGCAAGTGTCGCTGCATCGACGGGTGGTCGTTGCGAGTCGTTGAACTCGTCAGCCGAAACGATCTTGATAAGGTTGGTAGACATGGTCCTCAATCGCCCTGTTGTTCGAGCTTGTTTTTGCGGCGCTGGACGCGATTCGTACGCCGAGCAAGTTCAGCAAATACGTCGTGCATTTTCGCGCCGTTTCGCATCATGGCGATGAGTGAAAAGTACAACACGTCGGCTGCTTCCCAAGCGGCATCCGCCCGAGTGTCAGCTTCCGATAACTCGCCAGCCTCTTCCAGTAATTTTTTTCGAAGCATTTCCGGGTCGTTAAACAGCTTGTACGTAAACGACGCGGTGTCGGCACCTTTGACTCGTTCTTCCAGTCGAGCGATCACTTCGGCCAAATTACGTTCGTAACCAAAGCAGGTATGTGTTTCTTCATGGCAAAACCCAGGAGGTCCTTGATCGACTTTGAATCGAAGCGCATCAAAATCGCAGTCCAGATAAATACTAATCAGATCCTGCGTCGCTCCGCTTGTTGCTCCTTTGATCCACAGAGAATTTCGTGAGCGTGACCAATAGGTGCCGACTCGCTTGTCGATCGCCGCACGCAAGCTTTCCTCGTTGGAATAGGCCAAGCCCAATGCGATTCCCAAGCGGTCCACGATCACGGTAGCGAAAAGTCCATCTTCACGATCGGTCCTCAACAACTGTAAAATCGTGTCAGCGATCAACTCGTTGAGGTGGGGGCCATCTACAACGTGCCAATCGGAACCCGCTTTCCAATCGGCTGCGATTCGTGCCGCGTCCAAGCTGTCAGCGGCTTCGGCAACGTGGGCGGCAAGCTGGAATTTCTCCGTTGGAATCTCTGTTGTCTCGGGCAATCTGGAAACCAGCATGTGACTTGCTCCCGCATTTAACATGCGAAAGGCAAAATCGTCTGAGAACGTTTCGGCGATTGGAAAGATCTGTATCTCGCAAAAGCCACTTGCAGCTACGAGTAGTTTTTCCAGCGCCTCGACATCGGCCTGTTGGTCGGTTCGGATTGCCACCCGTCCCAACAACCCAGCCCGCTGGACCGTTTCGCTAAAGCAGCTGACACTATCGCTATCGGAACTGGAAAGGTTTGAGGGCAATGCCAGCAAAGGAACAATCATACTCGCACCTCAACGTTGGCTTCGTCTAATTGGCGTTTGACTTCGGCGACCGTCAAATTTTTATCGTGAAAGATTGAAGCCGCAAGGACCGCGTGGGCTCCGTGCTCAAACGCTTCGATCATGTGTTGCACTGAATCGGCTCCGCCCGAGGCAATTACGGGCAGGCGAGTCGCCTGAGTCACAGCGTCCATCAATCGCAAGTCGTATCCGCTACGTGTGCCGTCCCGATCGAAACTGGTCAGAAGAATTTCACCCGCTCCAAGCTCGGTGACCTTTCTGGCCCAGTCGCAAACGGTTAGCGTTTCGTCTTGGGTTCCGCTGCGGGTAACGACTCGCCAAGTCTCTCCGTCGTCGTTCCCTTTGGCATCAATCGCGACAACCGTACATTGAGCGCCAAAGCGGGTTGCCATGTTAGCGACCAGTTCGGGATCGCGAACTGCCGCCGAGTTGATGGAAACTTTATCCGCTCCCGCTGCCAACAGTCGCTGCGCATCGTCGATCGCCTTTACGCCACCTCCCACAGTCAGCGGAATTGTCAGGCACTGGCGAACCGAACGGATCGTTTCCAGCATCGCCAAGCGGCCTTCGTTCGTCGCCGACACATCCAATATCACAAGCTCGTCCGCGCCCTGTTGTTGGTAGTGGTCGGCCAGCTCAACCGGATCACCTGCATCTCGCAGGCTTTGGAACTGAACGCCCTTTACAACGCGGCCGTCTCGCACATCGAGACAGGGAATGATTCGTTTCTTTAACACTATGGATCCTCATTCAACGCCTCTCGGAGGCGTGATACTTTGACAAGCTGACGTTGCGCTAGATTGCCAACTCTCAAACTTTAATAGCTTTGTTCGTGGACGCTTTTAACTGCTCGGCCAGACGGGTCGGCCATATTCTGGAACGCCTCGTCCCAGGCAATAGCAGTTGGCGTTGAACATGCGATCGACTTTCCACCCGGCACGCATTTTACAGCGTCAGGATGAGGAAAGACGCTCTCGAATATCTCACGATACATGTACGCTTCCTTGGTAGCCGGTGGATTGTGCGGGAATCGGAATGCGGCATTCTCCATTTGCGAATCGGAAATCAACTCTTCCGCACGAACCTTGAGTTCGTCGATCCAACTGTATCCAACACCGTCTGAAAACTGTTCCTTTTGACGCCAAAGAACCGATTGGGGCACGTCGCTTTCGTTGAACGCGGTTCGCAAAATGTTCTTTTCAATTTTATCGCCGGTACACATTTTTGCTTCCGGGTTCAAACGCATCGCAACATCCATGAACTGCTTGTCCAAAAACGGAACTCGGGCCTCAACGCCCCAAGCTGCCATCGACTTATTCGCTCGCAAGCAATCATAAAGATGCAACGATGCCAACTTCCGAACGGTTTCTTCGTGAAACTCCTGAGCGTTGGGGGCTTTGTGAAAGTACAAATAGCCTCCAAAGATCTCGTCCGCGCCTTCGCCGGAAAGCACCATTTTGATTCCCATCGCTTTGATCTTGCGAGCCAATAACCACATGGGCGTGGAAGCTCGGATCGTTGTGACGTCATAAGTCTCGATGTGATAGATTACGTCCCGCAACGCGTCGATTCCGTCCTGGACGGTAAAGTGCATGGAGTGGTGGATCGTTCCAATTTCATCGGCAACCTCTTGTGCGGCTGCCAGATCGGGTGAGCCTTCCAGGCCGATCGCAAACGAGTGAATTTGCGGCCACCAAGCTTCGCTTTTTGAATCATCTTCAACTCGCATCTTGGAGTACTTTTGTGCAACCGCAGAAACGACGGACGAATCCAAGCCTCCAGATAGAAGTACGCCAAAAGGAACGTCTGACATCAGGTGGCTTTTAACCGACTCTTCCAAAGCGTCATGAATTGCGACCGGATCGGCTTCGTTAGATTTTACTGCGTCGTACTCAAACCAGTCCCGCTGGTAATACTTTGTGGGGCCTTCGTCTTTTGAATCCCAATAGTGTCCCGGAGGAAACTCTTCAAGCGTTTTACAGCAATCGATCAAGCCTTTCATTTCCGAAGAGAAATAAAGACAACCACTCTCGTCGCGGCCCCAATAAAGCGGAATGATTCCCATGTGGTCGCGGCCGACCAGATACCGATCTTGCTCAGCGTCGTACAAAACGAACGCAAACATTCCGCGAAGTTCGTCTAAAAACGCGGCGCCCGATTGCTTGTACAGCGCCAGAATAATTTCGCAGTCTGAATTCGTTTGGAATTCATAGTCGACTTTGAGTTCCGATTTCAATTGTACGTGATTGTAGATTTCGCCGTTGACTGCGAGGATTTTGTCTGCCTCCGCATTCTCGAGAGGTTGGGCTCCGTTTTCTACATCGACAATTGCAAGACGCTGATGAGCCAAAATTGCTTTATCATTATTCCAAACACCAGACCAATCGGGGCCGCGGTGCTTCATCAGCCCGCTGTTTCGAACAGCAGTTTCGCGCAGACGCTCAGCCTCTTCGCGGATGTCTAGAATGCAGAAAATCGAACACATTGGTTGTTCCGGTTTTTTAAAAAGATGTTTTGTGCGCGCGGCGGAACCTTTAGAGTCTCACCGCAAATCGAGCGTCTAATGTAAGTGGGCCTGCGGTAAGTAACTAGGGCGAATGGTTGGTCGTTCGACAATGTCGCATTCTGCATCATTAATGTAGTTGTAATGCATTTAGAACGACTATAATGCGTTAGCCTTGTACATTTGTCGAGTTAGGTTTTTAGGTTATGAGCTGTTTGCCACGTTTTTCGCTGCTGTTTTGGAGTTTGGTCTGCCTGTCCACCTGCTTGCTTGACCATCAACTTCATGCATCGGTTCGCGCAGCAGATGACACCTCCGATGACCAATCGCGAACACCGAATATCGTTGTGATCTTTATTGACGATCTTGGTTACGCCGATATCGGCCCGTTCGGCAAAAACGATTATCAAACGCCGAACCTGGATCGGATGGCAACCGAGGGACGACGGTTTACTGATTTTGTATCCAGTTCAGCAGTGTGCAGCGCTTCGAGGGCTGGATTGATGACTGGCTGTTACAACGTTCGGGTGGGGATCTCTGGCGCAATTCATCCCAACGCAAAAGCCGGAATCAACTCTAACGAAACGACTTTGGCAGAACTGTGCAAGCAAAAAGGGTATGCGACGGCCTGCTTTGGGAAGTGGCATTTGGGCGATCGCAAACAGTTTCTGCCTTTGCAACACGGCTTTGACGAGTACTTCGGGTTACCCCACTCCAACGACATGTGGCCGTACAACCCCGCCGTCTTGCACCAGCCCCTGGAAGAACGATTGAAACGATGGAGCCACCTGCCTTTGATCGAAGGTAACGATGTGATCAACCCCGAGGTAACAGGCGAAGAACAGAAACTGCTTACCACCCAATACACCGAGCACGCGGTAGACTTTATCAACCGCAATGCAGACAACCCGTTCCTGCTGTACGTTCCGCACTCGATGGTTCATGTTCCGCTGTATGTCTCCGATAAATTTGCGGGCAAAAGCGGGGCAGGGCTGTTTGGCGATGTGATGATGGAAGTCGATTGGTCGGTTGGCGAGATCCTGAATACGATTCGCAAACACGAGTTGCAAGACAATACCTTGGTCATTTTTACTTCAGACAATGGGCCTTGGTTGAGTTACGGTGATCACGCTGGTAGCGCGTTGCCGCTTCGCGAAGGCAAGGGCACGATGCACGAAGGGGGCAACCGAGTGCCAACGGTGATGTGGTGGCCGGGCAAGATTCCTGTGAATACGAATTGTGATGAGTTGTCATCAACGATCGACATCTTCCCGACAGTGGCCAAGTTGATCGGTGCGAAATTGCCCGACCACACTTTGGATGGTAAAGACATCAGCGATCTGATGTTCGGAACACCGGGCGCGACCTCACCGCACGAAGCGTTTTTGGGATACTACGGTCGAGGCGAGTTGCAGACGATCCGCGATCGCCGATGGAAACTTCAGTTCCCCCACCGCTATGTAACCTTGGATGGCCGCAAACCCGGAACGGACGGGATTCCGGCAAGGTATAAGAAAAAAGAAATTGAGCTGTCGTTGTACGACCTTAAAAACGATATCGGTGAAACCACAAATGTAATCGACCAACATCCTGAAATCGTAAAACGGCTGGAGGCGTATGCCGACGCGGCTCGCATCGAATTGGGAGACAAGTTGAGAGGGATCAAAGGCAACGCGATTCGCCCAGCGGAAAAGGCAGATCCCGTTCCCAAATCTACCAAGCCTACCCAAAATTGAGCTGGGATAATGCTGGCATGACAATGGGGTTTCCTCAAACTGGAAAACCCATTCCAATTCGTGAAAAGTGCGTATCTTCGATGGCATCCTCATGAATAAACCGAACCGCTTGCTCAAAAATATTGGTCGACTTCGATCACTTGGACGCCCGAAATACTATCTGGAAAAAAGAATCCTCGCTGGGAAAAAGGTCAATCCTTGCAGCAACAGCCCGAGCATTCTATTTGCGACGATTCACAAAGCGGCATCGGTGTACGTTTGGGAAGTCCTAAAAAAAATAGCGTCGAATCGAAAACTGCACTCGGTCAATTTCGATGGTCACTATTTTCGACAAGGCGAACTGGACCACGAGTTGAAAGCAGAGCACTTTCAGCGACAAGGTTTTCTTTACGGTCCCTTCCGCAAAGGATTCCATCACATCGTCGATGCCGACAGCGCCGACTCATTGAATTTCAACGACTACAAGATCATCATCCAACTTCGCGATCCCCGCGACGCTTTGACAAGTAGTTACTATTCGTTCTTGCACAGCCATTGTGTGCTGCCCAAAGACCGCGCGCGGATCGAAGCGGTCCGGAAACGGATGAGCGACCTGGAAATTGATCGGCATGTACTGGGACAAGCTGCCTTTCTGGATAATCTTTTGACCGAGTACATGACCTATTTTTCAAAGCCGAACTGTCTGGTGCTGCACTACGAAGACTTTGTTCAACAGCCCGAGATGTGGGCCAAACAGATCATGAACTTTCTGGACTTAAAAGGAAACTCGGCGATCGAAACGATCTTCCGAAGAATGATCCGGGAAACA
>CAZDBA010000125.1:0-14335 GCA_964503615.1 uncultured Pirellulaceae bacterium | reverse complement strand
AGCTTTTCTTCCAGCGTTGCCGCTTTCGAACTCAGAGATTCGAGTTCGGATTCAGTTTCTTTGAATTGTTCAGCGTTTTTTTTTAACTCTTCTGATTTTGCCTTTTCATTTTCGATCTCGTTTCTCAACGATTCCAATTGCTCTTTGAGTTTGGCGTTTTCGGATTGAACTTTTGCACGAGCGGATTTTTCCGCTGTTAGTTCTGCGGTCACATCTGGTCCAGAAGCAAGGATACCCGTATCGTTCGGGTTTCGAGCGGCGAGCTTGGTTTTATACACAGCTACTTTATTAAGCACCTGCTTTAGCTTTTGCTTGAGAGCAACCTTCTTGGTCAATGCATCGTGTAGTTCTTCTTTTGACTTGGCCAATTCGGCTGCGAGCCCATCATCTTCTGAGGAGCCCTGCAAGTCGTTCGATGCTTTTGCCAGCTGTGCTCGAAGTTCCGCTTGCTCTTCTTTCGCTGCTGCCAAATGCTCATTGGCTACTGCCAAGCTGCTTTCCAACTCAACAGCTTTCGACTCATTGCCGGCTAAATTGGACGATTGCTCTTCCGCGTCCTTTAAAGCTTGTTCTGATGCTTCGACCTGCGACTTGAGCTCGGCGATTTCAGCTTCGGCCGCTTTTAAAGCTTCCCTGTCTTGAGTGCGTTCCTCAGCAAGTTTTGCTTCGGCCTCCGATTTTTCGTTGAGCTCGTCGACGTTCGATTTTAGCTCAGCTACATCCGTTTCCAGGCTCTCGGCCTTCGTTTTCCATTCGGCAAGTTCTGCCTCAGCTGCTTTCAAAGCTTCACTGTCTTGAGCGTGTTCCTCAGCAAGTTTGGCTTCAGCTTCTGATTTTTCGTTAAGCTCATCGACGTTTGATTTTAGTTCAGCTACATTCGTTTCCAGATTCTCAGCCTTCGTTTTCCATTCAGCGAGTTCTGCTTCTGCTGCTTTCAAAGCTTCGCTGTCTTGAGCGCGTTCCTCAGCAAGTTTGGTTTCGGCTTCCGATTTTTCGTTAAGTTCGTCGACGTTTGATTTTAGCTTAGCTACATCCGTTTCAAGATCCTCTGCTTTCGTTTTCCATTCGGCGAGTTCTGCCTCTGCTGTCTTGAGCAATTCGGCTGAGTCGGTATCTGCTTCTTTCGAATTGTTCAAATCATCGACCGTCGATTTCAATTGATCGACTTCTGATTCCAAACCGGCAGCTTTCGCTTTCCATTCGGCCAGCTCTGTTTTCAACTCGTTTAAGCCTCCATCGTCACCGAGATCGAAACCACTATCAACCGCGGCTTCCTTCCGTTCACCATCGTAAAAATCGAAAACGCCAGAGTCTGAATCGGAGTGGTTGGTTTCCGATTCACCTTTCTTGCCTTTGCCAATTATCGCACCCACTCCACCAGTCAACGCAGCAGCTCCAGCGGCAACAACCCCTGGGAAGATCGTCGATTGATCTGCCTCTTCGGCTTCGGCAGCCGGACTTGCGACATCCAAGCTTGCCGCCAATTCTTCAGTTTCCTCAGCGACTTCTTCTGACAAAACGGGAGCCAATTCAGCAGGCTCTTCAATGGCTTGAGCGAGAGCAACTTCCTCAACCGACTCTGTATCGAATTCCAGATCGTCGCCATCAAGGTCCAAATCCAGGCCGGAACCTTCTTCACTTAGATCAAAGTCTAATTCTTCTACGTCGGAATCAGTGTTCGAGGTATCGAGTTCGTTGACAATCTCTTCAGGCTGACTTAACGGCAAACCTTCTTCGTTCTCGACGCCAAAATTCAATTCGCCAGAATCTGCTTCGATGTCAGTGTCACCAAGAGCTTCCTCAGCAATCATTGGAAATGCATCAACCGGTTCCGGCTGCGAATCTAAAGAGAATTCAGCAACCTCTTCTTGATCACTAGCGGTCACAAGGTCTTCGTCAACATCTTCGCTGAAATCGAAGTCAAACTCATCCGAATCTAAAGACTCGCTTGAATTGTCTGAACTAAGAATGCCGCTGTCTAAACCGATTGCATCCCCAAGCTCTTCTTCGACAACATCTTCACGCTCATCTTGTTCCATATCGAATCTGAGTTCGGCGGAATCGGAATGCCGAGCACCCACCAACTCAGAACCGGCATCCAGGGTGACTTCTTCCTTTTCCCCATCCACTGCGAATGCGATTGCGGAATCAGCAGCCACGTCAGTTTCGTCTGAAAGCTCTGAAAGATCCAAGCCGGAATCATCTCCATCTACTTGAAGCGCAATTCCAGAATCAAGAGCCAAATCACTTTCCGATTCATCGATTGCGACTTCACCAGCAAGCTCGTCCTCAAAACTCTCATCAAAGAAGTCACTGTCGCTTACCTCTGAATCGTCCGCAGCGAACAATTCTTCACTATCCGAATCTCCAAAGACTGGCATGCGTTCAACCGCTTCCTCGTTGACGACCTCATGCGAACTATCGGAGCTTGATTTTTCAGCATCCAAATCGTCAAAGTTCATTTTGCTGTCGGCAACAGTCTCCTCGTCAGCAAAATCAAAATTGGGTTCTTCCAGTTCCTTTTCGTCAGAGTTCGTTTTCAGCGAGTTGGTGCGCAAGCGGAATTCGCCACCTTGTGTGTTTTTATCGGGCCCGTAGTCCTTATGCCCAACGCCCATATTCCCGCGACCTTTCAGCCATCTCCACAGTCCCAACCCCAAGGCGATGAAAACGATCGGAATGAAATAGATCCAAAGGGGCAATTCGCTGTACCACGCCTGTGGCTTAGAAACATTGATGTTTCTATTCTGAACCGCTGTGGTTGTAGTCGTTGCCTCTTTAGTCTCACTTGATTCTTCTTTGTTCTCGGTTAACTCTTCGTTCTCATTTTCACCGGCTTCTTGCTTTGGCGCGCTGGTCTCTTCAGCACCCTCGACTTCAACATTTTCAGGTGGGTCCGTTGGCTCCGTCGGATCTGGCAAACTATCGAATGGATTTTCTTCTACTGGGGCAAGCTCGATTGTATGATCAAAAGGGGAATCAGGCACTTGCTGCGAACCCGGCGCAATCGGACTGACTGGAGTTGCCCCGCCTTCCAACTGGAAGGGCTCCTCAGCCGGTTGACCCTGAAGTGGATTTTCGGCTGGCTGATCCTGAAATGGATTCTCCGTCGCCTGACCCTGAAAGGGATTCTCCGCCGGCTGATCTTGAAGGGGAGTTTCTGTTGGCTGGTCCTGAAAAGGGTTATCCGTGACTTCTGTTGAAAACGGGTTCTCATTCCCCTGGTCTTCTTGAGTCTGACTAAAAGGTGGGACTTTGGCACTACCGAACATAAACCTGACGCTCCGAGTAAAAGCTTTCCAGCGTCCGTGCAGTTAGATGGGCAGGCTAATCCGATGCCTGGCAGCGTTTGGCTTAAAAATCAACGGCCAACGCTTCAGCCAATTGTAATACAGGCTTTCCAACATTTGAATTGGAAACACGCGATTTAAAAAATAGCATTTACAGGGTGGCGGTTTCTGAGCAGCAAAGACTGCCTATTCAGACCGCTTTGTCGATGATTTCTCGAATTTCTCTTGAATGATAGGATGACTTTACGGGAAATCGAATTAGGGGTAACCCAGCCGACTCAAAGGCGTGGTCGACAAACTCGTCCCTCTCTTGCCTATCTTTTCGTTGATGCGAGCTATCGTCCAGCTCGATTGCAACTCGGACTTCCAGCGAGCCGGGGTCGCACAACACAAAGTCGATATGCTTGGCGAGGATCTTGTTCAACCAAGTTCGCCGTTTCGGTGTATCCTTTTTCACGACCAGGATATCTGCGATCCGTACCATTGCGAAAATCTCCCAATCGTCCTGAACCGCTTTCATTAAAGACTTATAAAACCTGAGCTCGGCTTTGGTAACCAAGCGAGGGCGTTTCTCATAAGGCAATTTTCCGCTTCCGGCCCACATTCGCGTCAGGAATATGATAGCCAGCAACAAAGTCAGAAAAGCCCACAACGGCCACAGCGCTATTACCAAATCAATCATATCGAAATTGTAAGACCCAATCGGCCAAGCACCAATCCCAACACGATACTCGCGAAACCAGCTCACTTCGCCGGGCACCCGCGAACCGATTTGACCTACAAAAACTGCACACAAACTGAACTCGCACCTGTTTCACACTTCCCCAGATAACGTGTTTTATTAAAATAAATCCATGAGCACCGCAAACAAAGTACCTCCCAAACTCAAAGATCTAACCATCGGCAACGTTCCAATCGGTTTTCCGATCGTGCAAGCCGCGTTGTCTGGCTACAGCGACTGGCCGATGCGCGTCATCGCAAAACGGCTGGGTGCTCCCTATACGATTTGCGAAGTCATGCTGGACGAGTTTTTGGTTAACCTCAAAGAACGCAAAAAAACATCACACTTCTTGCACATCTCAGATGAGGAAAGTCCCGTAGGTGGGCAACTGATGGGAGCTCAACCCGAGAACTTTGCCCTGGGCGCTGTCAAATTGGTTGCGGCGGGGTTTGATATTATCGACATTAACTTTGGTTGCCCGGTCAAAAAAGTGCTCGGCCGCGCGCGGGGCGGTTTTCATCTTGGGCAACCTGACATCGCATTGGAAATCGTGCGTCGCACGCGCGATGCAGTTCCTGACGAAATCCCCGTTACGGTAAAAATGCGGCGTGGCATTGATGACACGAACGAAAGCCGTGACAACTTCTTCAAGATATGCGATGGCGCCTTTGAATTAGGCATCGCTGCCATCACGGTTCATGGCCGAACGGTCAAACAGCGATACATCGGTCCTAGTCGCTGGGAATTTCTGAAAGAAGTCAAGCAGCATATCGGCGACAATATCTTACTGGGCAGTGGAGACCTGTTCACGCCGCAAGACTGCCTGGACATGATTGAGCAAACAGGAGTCGACGGAGTCACCGTCGCCCGAGGCGCGATCGGCAACCCCTGGATTTTCCAACAGACCGCCGCCGTTGCCGCAGGTAAACCGATGCCGGATCCTCCCTCGTTGTTCGAACAACGCGAGGTGATCCTGGAACACTACGTACTGGGCGAACAGCTTTATGGCGAAAACAGGGTAGGGCGTTTGATGCGCAAGTTCGGCATCAAGTATTCGATCTTGCACCCGCAGCACAACGAAGTCCGCGCGGCGTTTGTAAAAGTTAAAAACCGCGAACAGTGGGAAGAGGTCCTGAAACAGTTTTACAGCGAAGACCTCCCCGGCGTTCATCCCAACGGCCGAATGCACAAAGCACAAGGAAGCTGCGGCTAAACCTCGTCGATCGTTAGATTGACATGTGCCAATCGGAATCGCTTCTTGCCTAGCCCTTCAAACTCGACCGTTGCAACTCGCTTTTTGCCTTGCCCGCTCAAGTCGATCAGCTCGCCCGATCCATATTTTTCATGGGTGACAAACATACCCACGCGAAACACGTCGGGATGCAAGCGATGTGCCGATTCGATCTCCTGCTTTTCAGCAAGCTGGGCACCTGTCATCAAACGCGGAAACCCATCCACACCTTTCGAATTGGGCGATGACTCTTTGACCTCATCAAAGCCGCTTGAATCGTCGCTCGGAACATCACTCTGATAATCGATGGTAGGAAAATCCTGCCCCACATCGTCCCACGGATCGATCTGAATATCTTCGATTCCGTCTTGGGTCCAAACACCACTACCCGGTTCGAACACATCCATCTCGTCTCGTGGCAATTCCATCAGAAACCGGCTGGCGATCACTGGCCAAAAACTACCCCTTCGAAAGCGGCTTAAGCATCGACTTAGTTGTAGTTTCTTTTCCGCGCGGGTGATGCCGACAAACAGCAACCGACGTTCCTCCTCCAATTCTTCGCTGGAACTTTGGCTACGCTCGTGCGGCAAGATCCCGTCTTCCAGCCCGATAATGAATACGTGCGGAAACTCCAACCCCTTCGCTCCATGCATCGTCATCAAAGTCACATAGTTCGATTCCGATTCCCATGCGTCGGTATCGCTGGTTAAAGCCGCTTGCTCCAAAAACGCTTCCAACCCGCCATCGTCCGGGTGTTCGTTGTCGAACTCTTCGGCAGCCAACAACAACTCGTCAACATTCTGGGCTCGCTCATGTCCTTCTTCGCTGCTGTCGTCGGTCAACCACTCACGGTATTGCGTCTCTACCAACACCGCTTTTAAAATGGTCGATACATCTTCCGTTTTCACCTCGGCCAGTTGGTCATACATCGAAACGAACTTGGCAACCTTCGTCGCCGCACCCTTGCCGATGTTCTCGTTCAGCCCACAGCGGCGAGCTCCTTCCATCATCGACAAACCATTTTGCATCGCATAATCCCGTATTCGCGACACGGTGACTTTGCCGATCTTTCTGGGCGGAACGTTGATCACTCGTTCAAAAGCGACTCCGTCACGACCATTGTTCAACAAGTGCAAGTAGGCAAGCACATCTTTGATTTCACGACGTTGAAAAAACTCATGACCATTGACAACTTGATAAGGAATTCCGTTTAGCCGCAGCGCGTTTTCAAGCGCTCGCGAGAGATAGTTCGTTCGGTAAAAGACCGCAAAATCGCTGGCCTTGTTTTTGCCGCTGCGCACTGCGACGTCGATCGTTTCCGCAATGTCTTTCGCTTCTTCCTGAGGATTCTTGTAAGCCACAGAAACGACACGGTCACCTTCTTCGTTGTCTGTTATCAGTGATTTGGGTTTTCGCAACTGGTTGTAGCTGATCAATTGATCGGCCACCCGCAAGATCGCTTTGGTACTGCGGTAGTTCTGTTCCAACCGCACGACGTTCACGTTGGGGTAGTCTTGTTCAAAGCCCAATATGTTTTTGATGTTCGCACCTCTCCAACCGTAAATCGATTGGTCGGGATCGCCTGTGACCACTAGGTTCCGAACGTCGTGATTCAACAAACGGATCAGTTGATACTGAACACGGTTCGTGTCCTGATACTCGTCAACCATCATGTACTGATAACGTTCGTCGAGATCGGATCGGATCTCAGGATTGTTGCGAAGCAAATCGACGGTATGCAACAACAGGTCATCAAAATCCACTCCGTTGGACATCTGTAACAGCTGCTGATAACGAGGATAGACGCGGGCAACGATCGACTCTAACGCATGCCCCGAGCGGCCTTGGTACTCACTTGCTACCACGCCGTTACTTTTTGCATTGCTGATCTTCTCCGCAACTTTGTCAGCCGAGTAATGGCGAATGTCGATCTCTTCGGCTGCGATCGCTTGCTTTACCAGCTTGCGAGAATCCTTCATGTCGTAGATCGTAAAGTTCTCACTGAGCCCAACCAACGTTGCGCGGTAGCGCAGTAATCGGGCACAGAACTTGTGAAATGTACCCAGCCAACATTCGTTATCCGGAGCCAGGTGCTTTAGCCGCGTTTTCATCTCCTCGGCCGCTTTGTTGGTAAACGTCATGGCCACGATTCGATACGACGAAACACCTGACTCAATCAGGTGCGCAATCCGATGGGTGATGACACGCGTCTTTCCCGAACCCGGACCGGCAAGAATCAACATCGGTCCATCGATGTGCTGAACCGCTTCGCATTGAACGGGGTTGAGAGAATCGAAAAGGGGGTTTGACATAAGTCGCTCTGGGGTAACCTTCCTTGAATCTACCACCCGCGGTGCTAGCGGCTGGTATTAGGGTGACTTGGGTTATGTTATAGTTTGATTCAAGGGAAGCAAGGACTAAAGCAATGACGCTTTCCGTCCAACGAATTTGCTGGCCTGATGTGTAACCACAATCAAAATTTAAAACTACTTTAGGGAGGGACCCCATGGCACGTACACGAATTCCACTGAGTGCTGTCGAAGAAGAAACTCGCAATCTCCGCGAAAAGCTTGATCTGAGCACGGCCGAAATCGGCTTGACCGTTCGAACGACAAACTGCCTTGAAGAAAAAGGCATCTTTTCTGTTCGCGACCTTCTCAATACAACGCGATCTGAACTGTTAAGCATTTCCAATTTTGGCGAGAAAACTTTAGACGAAGTCTACCGGGCACTTGAGATGATCGGATTCTGCCGACCTGGACACGAGATCAACAAACCCAAGTAATCTCAAAACACCCAGCGATCGCTTTATACGAGGGTCGTTGCTGCAGACAAACGTCGACACCAAGGCCAGCATTTCGCTGGCCTTTTTCTGTTTCACGTAGGTCATCCGATTTAATCAACCTGTTATGCTTTAGACGCTCAGGCTTGATTTCAATTCGAACTAAGCAGAACCATGACGAATCCAGAACTGCCCCTCTCAACTCACGTCAGAACACGTAACCTGTTGTTCTGCTTGATTCATTTTCTCGGTTGGCTTTTTCTGTTGGTGTACATCCCTCTTTTCTGGCTCCCAAAATTGAAGGAGGCTTGGGAGGAGTTCGAAATTATATTGAATCCGTTGAGCAAAATATTTGTAAGCTGGAGTGATTGGGTGGTGGCTTACTGTTACGCGTGGGTGCCGCTCATTTTGTTTATCGTCTTTGGCGCTAGTGCTTGGATGTTTTATTCGCCAAAGAGTTCACTACGTAACGCAGCCAAAACGATTAGTCTTTTGTTGTTGGGGCTGACGCTGATCACGATCGCTATCGGGCTTGGGTTGCCCAGTCTTTCTTTCATTCCCGGATAGTCATACTATGAGGAGGAGATCCTCGAAAAAAACTCTGGCCACCAAAACCAAATCATCCCAAAAACGAAACTCCCATGAACTATCTGATCGGAACGGACGAAGCGGGTTACGGCCCCAACCTTGGGCCTCTGGTTGTCACCGGTACGCTCTGGCAAGTGCCCGATGTACAGGCCGATCTGTATCACTTGCTATCGAAAGTTATCGGCTCAAAGCGCTCGCCCGATCATATTACCGTCTGCGACTCAAAATCACTTTACAAATCATCGGGAACGATCGAGGCATTGGAACGAAGCGTGTTGTCTCTGATCGAATCTCAAACTGGCTCAAAAGCAATTGACTGGCGAAATCTGGTCAAGCGCTTAGGATGTGGACGAAAAAAAAGCGAAACGGAACCTTGGCTGATCGGCGCACGACTTCCATTGCCTTTGCTTGCTAACTCTGAGGAAACAAAAAAGCTCTACCAACAATTTCAAACGGTCTGCGATTCGGCCGGTGTCAAATTACTTGGTGTCAAAACAACAACTTTGTTTCCAAAAGAGTTCAATCAAGCGATCGAAGAACAGGGCAACAAGGCTACGGTGCTGTCCACAACGACACTTAACATCGTTTCTGAGCTGGTAGACCAAGCAACCAAACAGCATCCAAATTCAGAGCGAAACCAGATTCGCATCGTGTGTGACAAACACGGCGGCCGCTCAAAATACGCGGGCATCATCCAGCACTGCTTGACCACCCAACCGGTCAAGATCCACCAGGAATCGCTAGAGGCCAGCCAATACACGTGGACCACAGACGACTCTGACGTTCAGATCGAGTTCAACGCGAGGGGCGAGGGAGCTTTGCCTGTTGCACTCTCCTCAATGGTTTCTAAATACGTTCGAGAGATCTATATGAAGCTATGGAATCGATTTTGGATGAACCATCTGCCCAACATCAAACCAACCAAAGGCTATCCCCAAGACGCAAAACGGTTCATGGCTGAAATCCAATCCTGTTGTCAGAAACTCAAAATAGAGAAAGAAGCAATCTGGCGAAGTCGATAGTTCCCTACACTCTATTTTGCAGGCTGAAGCGAAATGGTCGCAAACTTCACCATGCTTTCCTTGGCAATCGACTTGCAACTTACTTGAAACTGACGTTCACCCGCTGATAGTTCGATCGTCCCCAAGCCGACTGGTCTCCAATTTCCGTTTGCATCGATAGCGAACGGTAATTCGACTTCCCCCAGGCGGGCAACGAACTCCGCCTTGGCTGTCATCTTAGCAGTCTTCACTTGGACTAAAACTTCATAATTGCCGGCCGTTTCGACCTGAATTGGAAACGTTGCCGTTGAATTCGCTTTCCATGAATCGATATTGGAACGGCTGAACATCTCGTTGTCGTGATACCTAGCACCCTTTATGGTTGCATCCGCAGGTTCCAACGCGAACGAACCATCAGTTGCGGCGTAAATACGAAAGGGTGCGACCTGAGGCTCTTTCGCGAAATGCAACTCAACAACGGTCGCTGCAGTAGAGACGGGATCTGCGGCAAGTCCTGCCAGCAAAACTCCCCCGCGGGTTTGCGAAATTTCTATAGAAGCAGCAGCGTCGCTGCCAATGATACGGGCTCGGGCTGGCAGACTCTGCAGTCCCGGCACAAACAGTTCACCGTTTTCTGGCCATTGGAACACATGAAGATACAAACGACTTCCGTCATCTACCGTCTTTGCCGTTGCACGCCCCCAAGGCAAACGAGTAAACGGACCTGCCTGAGTCCCGTAGATCGCTTCGCCATTAATCGCCATCCAATCACCGATGGCGTTAAACCGTTCGACAGACTTTGGGTCGATCGAACCATCAGGTAATGGACCGATATTCAGTAAATAGTTACCACCCTTGCTGACCGTTTCGATCAACCGATGGATCACCTCGGTCGAGCTCTTATAATTCGTCGCCGATTTACTCCACCCCCAAGTAATGTTGAGCGTGTCACAAGTTTCCCAATCAACGCCTTCGATTCCGTTAGCAGGGATGTGCTGCTCGGGTGTTGAAAAGTCACCAAACCAATATTGCTCTAATTTGTTCGATTGTTTCTTGGTGTTTTTCCACAGTCGATTATTGATCAGGATCCCCGGCTGATTCTTTCGTACGAGTTCAACCAGTTCTTTAGCGCGCCAAGCCTCACCTTGAAAAGGAGGCCGCGAATAATCAAGCCAAAGGATATCGACATCTCCGTACCTTCCATCGGTAATCTCGTTTACTTGAGCATGCAAATAATCGGTGTACTTGGATAGCGTACGATTGGCCATTGAAGTACCACCCACATTGATCGAGCCTTTTCCGGCCGGTGCATGAGGATGGTGCCAATCCCAAAGCGAATGATAAACGCCCACTCGCAAACCTTCAGCCTGCATCGCGCTCACGATCTCTCGATGTAGATCGCGTCCGGTAAAGTCTTTTGCGTCATACTCGGTCTGTGCCGAATCATGCATCGAGAAACCTTCGTGGTGCTTGTTGGTGTAGACGATATATTTCGCACCCGCCCGTTTCGCCAGTTGCGCCCATTCCGCGGCAAAACCTTCGCTCGGTTTAAACTTCGGTCGCATCGTCTCTTCGTAGACGTCCGCTGGCACGTTTGCCTTTTTCTGAATCCACTCCGCGCCGCGATTAAAGCTCTTTTCTCCCCACTCGCCCTCGGCCGAAGAATAAAGTCCCCAATGCACAAACATTCCAAATCGGGCCTCTTTCCACCAAGCCATGCGGGCCGTGCGATCAGCAACCGATTCAGTATCAAGAATGTACTGCTCGCTTTCGGCTTGCCCGAGCACGCTGTTTGCAAAAATCAGCATTGCCAAACAAGCCATCACGATCAAATTAACTTTCTGCATCAGTTTCTCCAGGTACGAATGAAAGTGGCCAACGCGGAGCATTGCCAAGATTTAAAATTGAGGTGAACGGCAGTAGCCGGAGTCGCCAGACTTTGGTTTTAGCGACTGCCCTAAAACTAAAAGTTGACGCTGTAGTAGTTCTGTGGTGACCGGTTTGTAGTACCGGCTTTACACTTTAGCCGGAATTCCGCCTGAAGGCGGTACTACGAACTATATTTCAGCTCGGACAAACTACTAGTCCGTTTTTTACCAGTATACAATCGGTTGCCTCTACCGCTACTGGATCTTTAAGTACCATCAGAAAAGCCCCAAACCGGGCTGCTCCACCCAAAACCGGTTATCGGACGGTGGATTCGGGCACCAGAATATTTGCGTGATCGGCGAAGCGGATTTCTCCCTTTGAATCTTCGCTTGGAGTTACCCGGAAAATCGAATCGGTTTCATTTAGTCGCTCCATCTCCTCAATCTTCACCTGGTGTCTGCGGACATCCAAATCCGAGTTGATTTCGTCACGTTTTGCGATGATGGTTGCCGGTACGTTTCTCAAGACTCGTCGCCAATGCCTGATGTTCGATAAATCGATATCACGTTTCGACATGATGCCATACATCTTGAGGTCGTCAACTAAATCGTTACTGTAAGAACTCGCAGTAAGGAAAATCGGTTTTCGCTCTTTTGCATTCGCAACATATATTGGAGAGAGCTCCGTATCACGCAATAGTCTTTCGGACAGAGTCGCAAAGTACAAATCTTGGTCCCCACCAATACTGTTGTAGTACACCGTTTTTCCCCACCAATGAGGGCCTCGGGTCCAATTTTTAGTGGCCGAGTATGATCCAAGGAGCAGGCTTCCCAAGAGAATGGCATGCGCCAGACTCCAGCGGCTGAACCCCCGCTTTCTGCTTTGATTGCGATTGGCTTGATATGATTTGGCATACTCAACCAGAATGTCGGTCGTGATTGCCGCAAATACTCCGAAATAAAACCCATGACACCAATTGGGAATGTCTTTCACAAGATCCCAAAAGTGCTGGGGGTCGAGTGGAATCCAGGAAGCTGGCAGATGGGCGACCATGGTTGCACCCAGAAGAGTAACAAACGGAAAAATAGCATAAGCGATCAACCCAGGATTACGGGCTCGCCGGACGCAAAGGCAACTGATCAATACACCGACGAACCCAATTGCGACGACATGTTCTGGAATCTGCTGTTCGAATTTAAACATCAACTCGTAAAATGAAGTCTTTCCGTCGAGAGGTCGTATTCCATTGCCAAACTCTACCGGCAATGTGAATGACAAACCGACGCAAGACAATCCAAGCACGCAAATGGGAATATATCGAAACCAGGGTTTAGCAACGACCGAAGCCGCCCAATTCACACGGACCAACCGGTTCAGGAGAAAACAGCCGACAATCAAAAAAGTTGGCAGTAAAGCCGATTGCCACAGTGGAATATCCACCATGCAACTCAGGCTTATTATAAAAGGCAGGCCGGACCAAAGGGCAAACGCAGAAGCGACCTTTAATGAGTTGATGCGGTTTGACGCCAGTATCAAAAACAAACTTGCAATCACCAAGGCATACGGGATCGCGATCACGCCGAGCCCCATTGCAGCAGATAATGAAAGCCCAGCTTGAGCTACGCAAAGTCGATCATCTTTAGTTGCCAAGAATAAATCAGCAGCAAAGACTGCCAAAAACAATGCGCCGAAAACACTATGTTTTCCGGTTTGCTGCAAGCCATATATCCCAAAGAAGCTTGAGGCAACCGTTAGAAAAAGTAACCAGTACATCCAGCTGCGATTCTTTAGTTCCAAACGATTGACCACATGGACAACCGCCAGTGCGGTTAAAAGACACAACGCCGGTTTCAATGATGCCGCGATAGTTGGAACGGGATACCACTGCTGCAAAATCTGGCAGGGAAAGTAAAGCATCGCGATATAAGTTGGAGAGCCATTGCTTTCGACCAAGCTCAACCCTGAAGTATTCAGATAGGCTGCCAGCCAGGAAATCGGAGAACTGTCCAGACTAAAAGGACAGACCAACATTGCAAACATTCCCAAACCGAACGAGCCGACCACTAAAGTCAGGATCGCGGGGTTTTGCAAACTGGAAAAAATCCGTGCAACCATGTTCCATGCTGCCCTTCTTGAGAAAAAAAGCACGCTCGCAAGAACACTCAGATCGATCAGGTATTTCGCAATCACGAGGTCGTAACGCGAAACTGAAAAGAACAAATCGGCTAGATGTAATACCAGGAACTGCACCAAGACGTAGAGCAAGCCTAACGCAATGATGCGTAGCAGTAGGGTGCTCACCAAACTCGGTAACTTTTGATTCCGTACCAACCGTAATTCCAAGGCCAAACCCGGAATCAGAATCCCGATAAGAAGATGGAAAGTGGTAACTACTAAACAGATCAAAACCGCAAACATATGCGTCCTCAATTTCCTCGAAACATTGGCGCTGAAGCTAGGAGGATTCCCGTTTTGGGTCAATACTGGTAGATGCGGGGCATGCTTTGGACATGGAATTCGCGGTACGGCATGTACCCTCCGGGCTAGCGGAGTACGTCGCAAAAAAAAGCAGGGCATCCCATACTGGAACGCCCTGCTGAGAATATCACGATCAAAGCAGTCGGAAACAAAGTCGGTTACTTGGCTAACTCTGCTAACACACGCTCCTCAATATTTTGCGGAGTCTCGCGATAGGTTGAAATCTCCATTGAGAACGACCCGTTGCCTTGTGTCATTGTGCGGATCGCATCCGAGTATCCGAACATCTCCGCCAAAGGCACTTCTGCAACGATCACAATCGTCCCATCTTCGACTTCTGAACCAATCACCATGCCGCGCAGTTTCACCAAATGA
>CAZDBA010000124.1:11419-14533 GCA_964503615.1 uncultured Pirellulaceae bacterium | reverse complement strand
TAGTCTTGCAGCATTCGGAAATGTTCCGACTTAGTCGCCATCTGGTGGATGGGTGGTGCGATGCCGGCTCGTTCCGTTCGTTTGGCCAGTCGTTCCAGCGAAACTTCGATCGCTTGGCTATTGCGACCTAAACGATAAAGAAGATCGACGAACACTTCGTCTGGAATCGGATTGAAAGGATCGCCGGCTGCCGCCAACGAACGTTTGTCGAAAAACTGAATCGCTTCTGTAACTGTCTCGCTATTTGGGTCTTCAGCAGTCAGCGCGCGATAAAAAATCAGGTGGTCCCGAAAAGTGTTTTCAAACGGTGCCTCGCCTGGAAACCGATAGGGCTCGTCCAGCAAACAACCGTACTGGGCCATCTCGCAAAGTTTCAAATGGCTATCACGTTCAGTGGTGTCGCGTCCAATGCGTAACGTCGAAGAGAGATGGGTCGCATCGACCAACGGTCCCTTGCTGGCCAGCAGTTCTTCGTGCGCGGTAACAAGGTCTATAAATTCTCCGTCTGTGGCGATTTCGTTTTCGGTCAGGCAGTTCTTCAGGCTATCTGTCAGTTCACCATACAGGTGATCGACCAACAGTCCTGCCAATTCAGCTCGAGTGGCTGCATCAAACCCATGTGCCGATGATTCAAAGCTGGTGATTGCGTTGCAGGTTCCATAACGCTCCAGCACTAATTGGTAACCGACAGCCGGTGCGGCAAGCTGCATCAAAGCGATATCGATCACCTCGTCCGCGTTGTCGTCATTGATCTGGTACTTCTCGATCAGTGTCCGAAACAACTTGCGGTCGTCCAGCGGTTGCAAATAAACCCAAGCCTCACGCAGTTTTTGATCGGCCACCAAAAGGAGCCCTACGGTCCGGCAAGCGTCCAGCAAGCCACTTTCAAACTCAGCCTGGTTTTCTGAATCCAGCTTCTCCGTTGGAGCGGAATTGACCAAAGGCAAATTCAGCCGATGTCGAAGCTGGATCTTCAACGCTTCGAACAGCTGATGGTATTTTCGTTCCGCCTTTAACGTTACCACCAACTTATCCAGCGCCGCGGCAACATCGTTATTCTCGACATCCAATCGAATCTGGTCGAAGCGGGTTGAGCCCTTTTTATTCATGGTTGCCACTATCGCTGTTGAATTCCGGCTCGTCAAACGTGTTGTTTTATGAGAAACCGCAGATAGACGCAGATTAACGCAGATGAAAACGATCATGTTATCCGTGTTCATCAGAGTTCATCTGTGGTCCCAAAAATCTACAGCTCGCACATGGAGCAAAGCTCAATGTGCTGGCATCCAGAAGCGCCATTCTGCCCGAAAAGCAACGAAAACCGAGCCGCAAAGCTCCCCTCAAAAACGATTCAGGATTCGGGTGGACTTGAATCGCTGTTTTCGAAAACAATATTCGCACTAAAGGATTAGGAGCCAGCACCACCAATCAGCGCGAACGATTTGCGTGTTTTGAGTGCTGACGTTGCAATGGAGTTTAATGGAATGAACCTTCGCTATCTTTCAATCGCCGTTTGTTTAGGCATCGTTTCGCTGGCCTCGAACACTTTCGCTGTTCAGGATTTCGCCCCGCGCTCTACTTTGGATACCAACGGTCAATATCGGCAGATTCCGCGGACAACATCCGATAACTCGGCGCTAACCTCACCTGAGACTCGGATTCCGCGAATGACTACTCGGGCTACACGCGGAACGACATCTGAATTCACACATACTCCCCGCGCAACAACGTCCGAATTCACGCATACTCCACGCGTTGCCTCTAACCCAAGCCGGTTCCGCCAACAACCGGTGCAGCAACAACAGTCACTTGAGCGGGTCACACATCCAGAGATTCGTGACGAGCTGTTTCGTCGAGTCGAATTGGATCAGCAAAGTCGCCAGCGGATTATCGATTCGGCTCGAAACGCTATCGACAGACGGCCTGATCCAGAATTGGTGCGAGACCGCATCGATTCTGATCGCGCGAATCGTCAGTGGTTGGCCGAGTTGTTACGAAACAACAACAATCGTTGGCCCGGAAAAACGATGGTCGGTCAAGCAGGCGCTCATGCGGCTTGGCTGATCGTTCAGCACTCTGATGATGATCCGACTTTTCAGATGCGTTGCCTGAGTATGATGCGAGCCGCCGCCGAGGGCGAAGTCGCCATGATCGACATCGCGTTTTTGACCGACGAAGTACTCATCGCACGAAATGAAAAACAACGGTACGGAACCCAAGTCCAGATGCGAAACGGAACGTTTCGAGTGGCTCCCGTCGATGACGTTGAGAACTTGAACGCTCGCCGCGCGGCATTGGGATTGGAAACGATCGAAGTCTACCTCGATTCAATTCGTGCAAATTACCAAGCTCGGACCACCTCGACAATCAGGTAGTAGGGCTCAATGGGAACACAGTTCACCAAATAGAATTACTTCTTAGTTAAATGATTTCAAGCGGCTGAATATCCTCACCTTGACCGCCAAGACAGGTTAAAATCGGACACGATTGATATCCTGTAACTAATGGCAACTCTGTGTCGACTGAGCCTTTAAAATCTGTTGCAACCCTTTCTGCAAGCGAAGCAGATTTCAGCCACCGCGCCGAATCGGCTTTGTCCAACGTTCGAAATCAATTACTGGCCAAACGGGATCCGGCAGGCTTCTGGGTGGGCAAGCTGAGCGGTTCGGCGCTTTCTACTGCGACCGCGATCAGTGCACTTTCGTTTTATCAAACCCAAGTACCGGACCACGCTGAAAAACGGCTGGTTCAGGATCAAGTGGCCGCCGGGATTCGCTGGTTGAGCGAGAATCAGAATTCGGATGGGGGCTGGGGCGATACCGATCTGAGCTATTCCAATATTTCAACAACGATGTTGGTGGTTGCCGCAATCCATGCGGCTAAACGGGCAGAAGAATTTCCTGACGTGCTCAGCAGCGCTCAGGCTTATATCGATACCGAAGGGGGAATCGAGGCGATTCGTCGACGGTATGGAAAAGACAAAACGTTTGCCGTTCCGATCTTGGCCAATTGCGCGATGGCAGGAATCGTTGCTTGGAAAGAGGTCGCAGCGCTGCCGTTCGAAGCGGCTTGTGTTCCGCAGCGTTTCTATCACTTGATGCAAATGCCAGTTGT
>CAZDBA010000124.1:6210-11319 GCA_964503615.1 uncultured Pirellulaceae bacterium | reverse complement strand
TCGAAGCGGCTTGTGTTCCGCAGCGTTTCTATCACTTGATGCAAATGCCAGTTGTCAGCTACGCGGTGCCAGCGTTAGTAGCGATCGGGCAAGCCAAATTTGTTAACGACCCACCCCGCAATCCGCTGACGCGCGCGATTCGAAAAATGGCTGTGGGACGCAGCTTAAAAGTCCTCGACCGGATGCAGCCTGCCAGTGGCGGATTCCTGGAGGCGATCCCTTTAACCAGCTTTGTTGTGATGGCTTTGGTGCAGTCTGGTCGCGCTGACCATACCGTAGTGCAAAACGGAGTTCGGTTTATCCTGGATTCGTTTCGCGACGAAGGGAACTGGCCGATCGATACGAACTTGGCGACTTGGAACACCACTTTGTCGATCAACGCGTTGGCGCAATTTCCAGACGGTTTGGATCAGGCGGCGCCAGCAAGCAATGGGGCGTGGGATGCTACTTTGGATTGGTTGTTGGATTGTCAGTACAAAACAGTGCATCCGTTTACCGGCTCGCCACCGGGTGGATGGGGGTGGAGCGATCTTTCCGGAAGCGTACCCGACGCCGACGATACGCCCGGTGCATTGTTGGCTTTGGCAAACTTGAACAAGCACGTTGAGTTTGACGACGCTCGTAAAAGAAAAATTCTGGAAGCGGCGGGAGAGGGCGTTCGGTGGTTGTTGAAGCTGCAAAATCGAGATCGAGGTTGGCCGACTTTTTGCCGGGGCTGGGGACGTTTTCCGTTCGATCGTAGTGGAGCAGATATTACCGCACACGTTTTGAGAGCTTTAATCGCTTGGAAACCGCACGTTGCGGGGCAGGGGAGCGGCGTTGTTTCGCTGGCGGGAATCGAGCGTGCGATCGAGCGGGGCTTCAAATTCCTGGATGGGCAACAGTGCCCAGACGGCAGTTGGAACCCGCTTTGGTTCGGTAATCAGGACTACAATGATGACCTGAACCCCTTCTATGGGACGGCGAAAGTGCTTTTGGCGTATCGGGATGCTAAACGATTCGATACCCAACCGGCGAAAAAGGGTTTAAACTGGTTAGCGGCAAACCAAAATGCTGATGGGGGCTGGGGCGGCGGCCAATCTCTGGGTCGTTCCCAGTCGCAATCGGCGAGTTTGGGGACCAGTAGTGTTGAAGAATCGGCTCTCTGTTTGGAGACTTTGGCTTGTTCGACGGCAGCCGAGCATCAGGAGAACATAGTTCGTGGAGCTGGTTGGCTGGTGGAAACGGTGGAAAGCGATCTTGCCAAGCAGTGTTGGCCGATCGGTTTTTACTTTGCCAAACTTTGGTACTACGAGGAACTGTACCCACTGATTTTTACAACAAGTAGTCTGGGAGCCGTGGTGGCCTCTGGCAAACGAGTAAACGAATAGCATTAGCTCACGTCCGTCATTTCGGACGGGAGAGAATTGAGATATCACTTTGGCGGCTGAATCATCCAATACTGAAACCAAGCCTAAACCGGGCGTGAACGGCACTGCGGACGTGAAAGGTGCGGACGGTTCAACGGATGGGCTGCCCCGGCGCCGCTCTCGGCGCCGCAAGACCAGCCACTTGAAGAAAGTGCCTGACAACAAGGTGCTCCGCGAACAGATGCGAACGCGCTGTCGCGAAGTCTCTGCGACCTTGGATCGATCGGTACCGCACACCAAAGACGAGTTGGAAGCGATCGCGCGCGGACTGCTGACCGAATTGGGACTGGAAGAAGCTTACCTTGGTTGGACCATGGTGGTTTTGTCGAGCGTTTTTTGGGAAGGCCAAATCGAGTCGATCCCATACAACCGGCGACTTTTTCTATTGCCACATTGCTTGAAACATTCCGAAGGTTGCCCCGCCGACTATGACGAGTTTGGCCTCGCGTGCAAAACTTGCGGTGCTTGTGATATTGCCGATTTCCGCGCGACTGCTGAGAACCTTGGCTACAAAGTTCTCGTTGCCGAAGGCAGCCCGATCGTCCTGAAGATTCTGGTCAGCGGACACGTCGATGCGGTTTGCGGAGTGGCTTGTTTGAATGTTCTGGAAAAGGCGATCGACAAAATCCTGCTGGCCGGGATTCCTTGTATGGCGGTGCCACTGTTGTCCAGCGATTGCCGGAACACGAGCGTCGATCAAGACTGGGTCGATCAGATGGTGCGCGTGCCTCACGTGCCAGCCGAACAACAGACGCGGAGCTACATTCACTTGCTTCGTGGTGCAAACGAGCTGTTTAAGCCTGAGACGCTTGAGCGACTTGCGCCACGCTCGCGAGGCCAGCAAAATTTGACTGATACTGACGAGGGTGTCGCGAGTCTGAACCCGATCGCGGCGACAGAAGCGCTGGCCTACGATTTTCTCAGTCGAGGCGGCAAGCACTCACGCCCCTTTATCGCTTTGGCCGTTTACGACGCGATGAAAGATAGTTTGGCAACGTTGTCCGGTGGCGAGCAAGTTGTCAGTGACTATCCCGATTGGGTCAAACGAGTCGCGATGTCGATCGAGACGTTCCACAAAGCCTCTTTGGTGCACGACGATATTCAGGATCAGGATGATTTTCGCTACGGCAATCAAACGCTTCACAATCAATACGGGGTTTCGACCGCGATCAATGTTGGCGATTACTTGATCGGAATGGGATATCGGTTGGTCAGTCGCGATGCTGCGAATTTGGGCGCGGAGGTAGCGACCGATATTTTGGATTGCCTGGCCGAATCGCACCAACGATTGTGCGAAGGGCAGGGGGCTGAACTGCTGTGGCGGGATGCACTGGACAAGCGCCTAAAACCGTTGGACGCGTTAAAGATCTATGCGCTCAAAACATCACCTGCGTTCGAAGCGGCTTGCTACTGTGGGTTACGGATGGCTGGTCCGGTGAGCGAGGAGACTCGCAAGCAGATCCGTGTGTTCGCCAGAAACTTGGGCGTCGCGTTCCAGATTCTTAACGATCTTAAGGACTGGAGATTTGACCACGGTAACAAGAAATCAATGGGCTCTGACCTTTTGGCAGGGCGGCCTACGATCTTGTGGGCGTTGGCTTTGGAGGGTCTCAAGCCAAAAATGCGAGAGCAACTCATTAGTTTGGTGGCAGACGAGGAGTTGCACGATCGGAAAAAAGTCGAACAAGCCCACGCGCTTTACCTGGAAGCCGATGTTTTTGAAAACGCCTATCGATTAGTCGAAAAACATCAAGCCAAAGCCGAAGAAGTTGCCGATTCTATTGAACAGACCGAGCTACGGCGGTTGCTTTATTATCTCGTGGATTCCGTTTTGGATCGTACCGAAGATGTTCGACCAACGATCGAGTTCGAGGAATTAAGCTACGACGAAATCGTGCCCATCTTGAACGCGTCGGCGAATCGTTTGCCCGTTATCAAAGCGAGATAGTCTCAGAGCTTTGCCTTTTCTTGTCTAAACCGTTTCCGTTTTTGCCCTTGTTGGCAGAGGACTTCAGAAAGACCAATTTGTGGATACTGATTCTTACCAATTCGGATTGGACGACCTCACTCTGTTGTTCTTTCCTGAGCAAACGGAAATCGGCTCGTTTACAGAGATCACCGGAGAACAAATTCCGGAACCACAACGGTCGCTGTTGGCTCACGATTTCCACATGACCGTGACACTGGAACAATTCCACAGCAGCTCGGTCGATGTCGACGTCTTGCAAATGCAAGAGACGGACGACCGGTACGCCCGCAAGATCTTGTTGACACGTCAGTCGGATGACAAAGTCGTTCAATTCGGTATCGTTCGATTGAATTTTGATGTGATCAAACCAGAAGTCGTCGCCGAGATCCGCGCTCACGAAACACCGCTTGGTCGGATTCTGATCAGCCATAACCTTATGCGACGTGTTAAGCTACTATCACTGTACGAAATCGAGTGCGGCTCCGAGTTGGCTCAAGTCTTCGGGCCCGACAAAAAAGCGGGCGACAAAGTTTACGGCCGCACCGCTTTGATCTACCTTGATGAAACACCAGCCATCGAGTTGCTGGAAGTTGTGACGGTTTAGAGTTCGCTTGTCTTTAATCGTTCGTCTGTAATCGCTCAATCAATCGGGCTGAATTTTTATGGCTAACCAAAATCCTACGAAACTTGGTTTGGGCTTGGCTGCGTTAGGACGGCCGGGCTACATCAATCTCGGTCACGGTAATGATCTATCATGCGGACGCGATGTCGCCCAGATGCAAGAGCGAGCCCATCAGGTAATGGACGCAGCTGCTGAGTTGGGGATCGACTACTTTGATGCCGCCCGTTCGTACGGCCGTGCTGAACAGTTTCTCGCCAGTTGGTTGAACACGCGCGAGTTTACTCCCGATCAATTAACGATCGCGTCCAAGTGGGGTTACACCTATACCGCCGGTTGGCAAGTCACGGTGCCCGAGGGTGAATCTCATGAAGTCAAAGAGCATTCGCTCCCACGCCTGGAGACTCAGCTTGCCGAATCGCGAGAGATTTTGGGAAAACACTTGGAACTTTACCAGATCCACTCTGCGACTTTGGAAAGTGGCGTATTGGAAAACGACGCGGTGCTGGATCGCTTGGCCGAGTTACGCGACGAAGGCTTGAAGATAGGCCTATCGGTCAGCGGCCCCAAACAAGCGGACACGATTTTTCGCGCTTTGGATTGCGAACGAGGCGAAAAGCAGATCTTCAGCGCGGTACAAGCTACCTGGAACTTGCTGGAACAATCGGTCGCCCCAGCGCTTGAGAGTGCTCACTCGGCAGGCTGGCGAGTTATTGTAAAAGAAGGCGTCGCCAACGGCAGGTTAACTGATCGCAACTCATCTCCAGCTTTCGCAACCAAACGAAAACTATTGCAAGATACCGCCGATACACACAACTCAACGATCGACGCAGTAGCACTCGCTGCAGTATTGTCTCAAACGTGGGTATCGATCGCACTAAGCGGTGCAACAACGTCCGCCCAACTAAAATCCAACGTCCAAGCCCGCGAACTCGTCAGCCAACTCAAGCCAGCCGACCTCCAATCGCTAACAGCCAAACTCCAAGAACCAGCAGAAGAGTACTGGACCAAACGCTCAAACCTCACTTGGAACTAAAGGCCTGAGAAACAGACCTGAGTGAGCGGCAAGGCGCTAGCCGCCGGTTCGTTGCCAAATATGTCACCGTTGCAAT